>CAKOKN010000004.1 GCA_934091055.1 uncultured Bacilli bacterium
GGACTTGAACCGACACGAGGGTTAAATCTCGCAGGATTTTAAGTCCTGTGCGTCTACCTATTCCGCCACTCAGGCATATTAACCAAGTGCAACATTTGCGTTGACTTCTTAATTATATAACATTTTTTTATATTTGACAACCTTTTTTTTAAAATTTCATTAAAATTATTGAATTTTTTTCTATTTTAGTATATACTATCTATTGTATCAAAACAAATGCGCTCATAGCTCAACTGGATAGAGCGTTTGGCTACGGACCAAAAGGTTGTGGGTTCGACTCCTACTGGGCGCACCATATTAAAATCAAATAGGACTAACTGTCCTATTTTTATTTTATTACAAAATAAACAAAATATAACCCCAAGCCAAAATTTAGAGACCTTAGGCTCTAAATTTCTTTTTGAAGACAAAGGCTTCAAAAACATTTGTAAGACCACAAGGCTTACAAATAACAATATAGTCTAGAACTTTCTCTAAATAAAAGAATATAATAATATGAATTAAGGAGGTTTTTATGAAAAAAATAATCACAAGTATAATACTTTTCCTAGTCGTAATAGCCATAATAATATTCGGACTATACAAAAACAACAAAAAAGATAACAAAGAACTAACAAAAGTAACCCTAGCAGAAGTAGCTCACAGTATCTTCTACGCACCCCAATACGCTGCCGCAAGCAAAGGTTACTTCGAAGAAGAAGGTATAGATTTAGAAATAACCCTAACACCAGGAGCGGATGCTGTAATGTCCGCAGTATTATCAAAAGATGTAGACATTGGCTTCTCAGGTACTGAAGCCACAATTTACGTATATAATGGAGGAGAAAAAGACTACCCTTGTGTCTTCGCTGGATTAACCCAAAAAGACGGTTCATTCCTAGTATCCAGAGAAAAAATAGATAACTTCACTCTAGAAGATCTAAAAGGAAAAACAGTTATCGGAGGAAGACAAGGTGGTATGCCCGAAATGACATTCGAATGGGCTCTAAGACAAAACAATATCGATCCCCAAAAAGATCTAACAATAGACACTTCCATAGCTTTTGCCGCTATGCAAGGAGCTTTCATAGGAGGTACAGGAGACTTCGTTACCCTATTTGAACCAAACGCTACAGCTGTAGAAAAACAAGGCTTAGGCCATATTGTAGCTTACATAGGTACACTAGGAGGTGAAGTCCCTTATACAGCATATAACGCTAGAAAAAGCTATATAGAAGAAAATCCAGATATCATAAAAGGCTTTACAAGAGCTATCAATAAGGGATTACAATTCGTCCTAGAAAACGATCCCAAAGTAATAGCTAACACTATCATAGACTTCTTCCCAGATACCAGTCTAGAAGATCTAACCACTATGATAAAAAGATATAAAGATAATGATGCTTGGAAAAAAACAGTAGCAATAAACGAAGAAGAATGGACCCATATTCAAGACATAATGATAGCAGCAGGAGAACTAGATAATTATGTTAGCTATGATAAACTAATATATGACAAATACTTCAAATAACAATCAAGATATACTAGTTATAAAAGATCTAACTAAAACATACCACTCAAAAGATGGTGAAACCCTAGCCATAAAAGATTTAAATCTAAATATCAAAGAAGGCGAATTCCTTGCTATAGTAGGACCATCAGGCTGTGGAAAATCAACCCTACTATCAATACTATCTAATTTAGAAAAAAAATCAAACGGTAATATTATTTTCCCCAAAAAAGAATTAAATATCGGCTATATGCTTCAAGAAGACACCCTATTTCCTTGGTTAAATATTTTAAATAACAGCCTACTAGGACTAAAAGTACAAAAGAAATTAACTAAAGAAAACAAAAACAAAGTTCTAAAACTACTAGAAGTATATGGCTTAAAAGACTTCATAAAAAAGTACCCAAATAGTTTATCAGGAGGTATGAGACAAAGAGTAGCTCTAATTAGAACTATTGCTATAAACCCTGATATTCTCTTACTAGATGAACCCTTTTCAGCATTAGACTATCAAACAAGACTAGCAGTATCAGATGATGTATGGAAAATAATAAAAAAAGAAAAGAAAACCACGATAATGATAACTCACGATATAGCAGAAGCCATCTCAATGGCAGATCGTGTAATAGTCCTATCAGATAGACCGGCTAAAGTAAAAAGTATATATCCAATCACTCTAACAAACAGTACTACTCCCATAAATAATCGAAAGTGTCAAGAATTTAACACCTATTATGACACCATATGGAAGGACATTGATATCTATGTATAGTAGTGAACATAAAGAATATCTAAAAAAATTAAAAAGAAGAAAACTACTAATACTTCTAGTTCAACTACTAATATTAGCTTTATTTATAATAATTTGGGAACTACTAGCTAAATATAACATCATTAACACATTCATATCATCATCACCAAGTAGAATAATTAAAACTATCATAGAATTACATAATACTGGCAATCTCTATAAACACATCTGGGTAACAGTATACGAAACAATAATAAGTTTCAGTATTGGTACCCTATCAGGTATCATAATTGCCATAATACTATGGTGGAATAATTTTATCTATAAAGTAGTAGAACCATATCTAACAATAATAAACAGTCTACCAAAAGTAGCCCTAGGTCCAATAATAATAATCTTCTTCGGAGCCAACATAAACTCTATTATCATAATGGCTCTCTTAATATCCGTAATAATAACCATAATAACCGTCTACAACGGCTTTAACGAAATAGACACTAACAAAATAAAACTATTAAAATCATTCAAAGCAAACAAGTATCAAATACTAAAATTAGCTATCTTACCAAATAGCTATCCCACTATCATAAGCAGTCTAAAAATAAATATAAGTATGTCACTAATAGGTGTCATAATGGGAGAATTCCTAGTATCAAAAGAAGGCATAGGCTATCTAATTATGTATGGTTCTCAAGTATTTAATTTAAATCTAGTAATGTCTGGTATTATCATCTTAATGATAGTATCTATCTTGATGTATAAAGTAGTAAGCTACATAGAAAAAATACTAATCAAAAAAGATTAGTGTTTTTATTATACCAAATTACTTATAACTAATTTTAATTATCAAGCTTCTCTAATAAATAAGTATTATATCCTTCATAACGATAACTAGCATCAATCCCCTTCATATAAACCATTCTATTATTAACATCATCAGTTAATGCTGACTGTAACAATAATTTTATCTCTGTATCTTTAATAGGACTTCTTTCCATTGCTAGTAAATAATCTTCCCTTTCTACTTTGCTCCAATCAATAACCTTATTTAATTCTTTTTTCAATATCATATCTAACCAAATTCTAGTACTTCTTCCATTACCTTCACGAAAAGGATGTGCCACATTCATTTCAACATATTTCCTAATTATATCATCATAAGTCTTCTGGGACATTTCATCTATTTTATGTAAAATATCTTCTAAATATAAAGAAGATGCAAATCTAAAATTACCTTTTGCTATATTATCACTTCTAACTTTACCCGCAAAATAATAAATATCATTAAATAAAAAACTATGTATCTTAGAAAGACCTTCAAAAGTTCCAACTTCTATTTCATTTATTTTATTAGTATCAAATAACTCTAATGCTCTCAACTTAGTAATACGTTCTTCTTCTTTTGATAATTCAACCTCATCAGTAATACCTAATTTATTTTCTAACATCATATCACCTCTTTAACTATTAATATTATACCATAAAATTATACTTTTTACCATTATCACATTAACTATTTACAATTTCTTCCCTCACACCATTATTTAGTTATATAGTTCCATCAAAATTAATAAAATTAATTAGGTGATACAATGAAAAAACATAGTAGACTTCTAATAATATCCATAATAATAATCACCCTATTCGGTGCCCTAATGATCTACTCATCTTCTTCAGTATGGGCTGAATACAAATTTAACGATCAATATAAATATCTAAAATCCCAACTAATATTCCTCGTACTAGGTTACCTAGTAATGATATTAATAAGTAAATTCCCATATCAAAATTATAAAAAACTATCCAACATAATCTTTCTAGTAACTACTTCTCTCTTAGTACTAGTATTAATACCTGGTATCGGAACAGTAAGAAATGGATCTAGAAGCTGGTTCGGATTAGGAGGCTTCGGTATACAACCATCAGAATTCACTAAACTAAGTCTAATTATCTTCACAGCAAAATACTTAGAAAATAACGAAAGAGATCTAAAAAGTATCAAAAAAGGTGTTCTCCCAATACTAGGAGTCCTCCTACTAGTATTCGCTCTAATTATGTTAGAACCAGACTTTGGAACAGGCATCGTAATAGTTATGACAATAGTAGTACTACTATTTGTAAGTGGTGTAAACCTAAACTTCTTTGTCAAAATAGGAATACTAGGTCTTATAGGAGTAGTAGTACTAATAATAATAGCCCCATATAGAACCCAAAGAATAATATCATTCCTAAATCCCTGGAGTGATCCACTAGGTAGTGGTTTCCAAATAATCCAATCCCTATATGCCATAGGTCCTGGAGGTCTCTTAGGACTAGGTTTAGGAAACTCCATTCAAAAACACTTCTATCTACCAGAACCACAAACAGACTTCATCTTCTCCATAATAAGCGAAGAATTCGGCTTTCTAGGAGTACTAATAGTAGCAGTTTTATTTCTAACTATCATAACTACAGGCTTCAAAATAGCCACTAAATGTGAAGACAAATTCGGTAAATACCTTGCTTTTGGTATAACCTTCTCTTTAGCCTTTCAAGCAATGCTAAACCTAATGGTAGTTGTAGGACTAATTCCCGTAACTGGAGTTACCCTCCCCTTCCTCTCTTATGGAGGAAGTAGTCTTCTAATAAGCCTAACAAGTATAGGCATACTACTAAACATAAATAAATATAACTAAAAAATTTAGAGATTACAAGCTCTAAATTTCTTTTTGAAGACAAGAAGGCTTCAAAAACATTTGTAAGACAAAGACTTACAAATAAACAAAAGAAAGAGCTAACACTCTTTCTATAACCAAACACCATATATCAAAGCTAACATACTCAAGATAAAGCCCACTATCCAAAATAACTTAACAATATCATTCTCTCTCCAACCAAGTCTCTCAAAATGATGATGAATAGGAGTCATCAAGAATACCTTCTTCTTAAGTAACACCACTGAACTAATCTGAATAATAACAGTAAGTGTCTCAATAACAAATACTCCTCCTATCAAAACAAGTGACAACTCGTGAGAAGTAAGAATAGCAATAGTAGCCATCGTAGCTCCCAAAGTCAAGCTACCAGTATCTCCCATAAACACTTTAGCAGGATTAGTATTATAAACCAAAAATCCCATAATAGAACCCACTAATACAAAACAAAAGATACCCATATCAGCATTACCTTCAATCCACCAGCTACCCATAGCAATAAGACCAAAAGCCAAGAACGATATCGCAGACAATCCACCAGCCAGTCCATCAAGACCATCAGTCAAATTAACCGCATTCGAAGATCCTACTAAAAGGAATAGAATAAACACTCCATAAAACCATCCTAAGTTCCATTCAATTCCTAATGCCGATATCCTAAGATAAGAATCCCCATCAGTAAACTGCCTAAACAAAACATAAAATACAAGTGCTACAATAAGCTGTAACAAAAGCTTCTGAAACTGCGTAAGCCCCTTATTAGCCTTCCTCTTCAAACTTATAAAATCATCCAAAAATCCAATAAGTCCATAAGCCAAAAATACAAAGAGCACTATCACCAAGTTAACAGAATACTCTATTTTTCCCGTAAGTAATAAAAAGAGCATTATAGCAAAAGTTGGTAAAATAAATATAAGTCCCCCCATAGTAGGTGTACCAGCTTTCCCTCTGTGAGCCTCTACATAAACATTTATTCTCTGTCCCGCTTTAAGTTTCTTCAAAAAAGGAATAGCAATAAGTCCAAATATAGTTGCACCAACAAATCCAAGCATTAGTGCAAATAAAGATTTAGTTAAAGTTAACATTATTTCACTCCATTTCTAAGTATATTATAACACATATATTTTAAATAAGTATTATCTTTTAAACTATTTTACATCCTACTGTAAAATATTATTCTATACATCTAAGTATATCTATTAATTAATATTAAGTCAAGTATTACTACACTATATATTAATCATTAATTTCATAAATAGAACCACTATTTATATCTTCTTGTATAAGTTCTAGCTAAAGCAACTTCTCTACTAGTCAAACTATCAATATAATTAGTAGGATTCTCATTCTCAGCATTAGATAAGATCTTATTAAAACACTCAAGTAAATTAAAATCAACCCCTATATCATTCAAATAATTTATAAAATCATAAAACTCTGTCAAAGAAACATTATTTATTCTTCCATTATATAAATACTTCAATATAACAATAACATAACAATATATATCAGTATTATAATCTACTACATAACTAGTAAAATAACTACTCTCTATATCTGTCTTATACTTACCATTAACATTATTAAGAAGAGCTGCTGGTGTCAAATACTTCGCAATAGGAGACTTATTACCTGCTATCTTACAACTATCCAAATCAACAACATAAATCTCTTTCTGATCTAAATTAACAACAAAATTATCTTCATGTAAATCCCCTATAAAGAAATCTTTTAAAGGCGTATAAGTTCTAATCTTATTCATCTGCTCTAACACTTGCCCTATTCTCTTTAAATAATACTTCTTCTCTTCAAGATCGATACTACTATCATTTAAAATAGTACTAAGATTACTACCAACAACCCTATTCATTGCAAAAGCCTCTACTTCATTATTAATACCCACCAAATAATCAGGCACAATAAAATTATTAGGAATATACTCTTTATTAAAGTTTAAACACTCTAAAGAATATAACTTATTAGCAAAAACAGGTCCATTGGTCTTATTTAATCTCTTTAATACTTTCTTGTCTCCCTTATATTCAAAATCAAATAAAACTCCTTCAGCATTAAATATATCCTCTGATAAAACTAATGGCTTTAACTTAGCAAACTCTCTCTTTGATAAATTAATCATCTTCATATAAATTACCCCTCATCAATGCCAAATATTATATCACAAAATACACAGTAATGCAATTATTTTCTTCTTCTTAAGCCTAAGGTCTTAAGAAGTATAATGAAGCCTAAGGTCTTCATTATAAACACTATTTAATTTAAATACAATCTAACCTTCTCCCCCTCTGCTATTCTACTACCCGCAGCAGGTGATTGATTAATAACATTATCACCACTACCACTATATTCAATAGAAAAATTCTTAAGTCTAGAAGAAGCTTCTTTCTTTGTAAGACCAACAACATCTTCTACATTATAATACTTCTTATCATACCATTGATACTTCTTCTCTGTTCCACCACTCTGTTTCTCTATACCCAAAGGAATAATAGCATCAGAAAGTATATTCTTAACAATAGGTGCCGAAACAGTACCACCATACTGAGTAACACCCTTAGGATTATCAATAGCCAAATAAACCACTATCTTAGGATCATTAGCAGGCATAAACCCAATAAAAGACACTATATAATTACCTGTCATATATATCCCATTATTAACCTTCTGCGCTGTACCAGTTTTACCTCCTACCCTATAACCATCTATATAAGCATTCCTACCAGTACCCAAAGACACAACAGACTCCAAAGCCATCCTAACTTTCTCACTAGTATCACTACTAACAATATTATCTCTAACAACAGTCTTATCTATATCCTTAATAATCTGTCCCGTTTCTTTCTCTACTACCCTCTTAACAATATAAGGCTTATATAAAGTACCTCCATTTATTGCCGCAGATACCGCTGCCACTTGTTGAATAGCAGTCACACTAACTCCCTGTCCAAACGCCGTAGTAGCAAGTTCAACAGGTCCAACTTTAGATAAATCAAACAAGATACCAGTAGCCTCACCATTCAAATCAATACCAGTCTTCTTACCATAACCAAAGTCCCTAATATAACTAAATAAAGTCTCCTTACCAAGTCTATTACCAAGTTCAACAAACCCCGGATTACAAGAATTCTGAACTACCTCAAGAAAAGTCTGCGCCCCGTGTCCTCCCTTCTTCCAACATTTAATTCTAGCCCCATCAACATTAACAGAACCACCATCATAAAAAGTATCCTTAAGTAAATCAACCTTTCCATCATTAATCGCCGCACTAATAGTAAGTATCTTAAAAGTACTACCAGGTTCATAACTAGCCCATATTGCCATATTTCTATTTATAGTCTCAGTATCATACTTCTGATAACTATTAGGATTAAAATTAGGTCTTGAACTCATACCAAGTATCTGTCCACTATTAGGATCAATAGCTATAGCCCAAGCCCCCTCTGGATTATATTTTAATACTATATTATCTAATTCCCTTTCTATCGAAGCCTGTATATCATAATTAACAGTCAAGTATATATCAAGTCCATCATCAGGTTCAACATACACAGAACTCCTATTTAAATTATTCCCTTTAGCATCACTAAAGTACTGAATAGAGCCAGCTTCACCCGTCAACACATCATCATACTCAAGTTCTAATCCACTAAGTCCTTGATTATCTATACCAACATAGCCAAGTACATGTGAAAGCATCTCATTATTAGGATAATATCTCTTAGACTCTTTAAGTAAATAAACCCCATCAAAGTTTAAAGCCTCTATCTTATCCGCTACTTCATAAGATAATCTTCTTCCCTCAGGATGTACTCTCTCCATCATAGATTTTTTATATAAATGCTCTTCTATTTTACTCTTATCTACTCCAAGTATCTCACTAATCTTACTAGCTACTATATCTTTATTCTTAATCTGATTAGGAATAAACACTAACGAAGTAGTAGTAAGATTACCCGCTACTATCTCCCCATCTATAGTATATATCCTTCCCCTATCAGCCTCTATTGGTAAATTCCTACTCCATACACCAGAAGCCAAAGTATTTAACTTCTTATACTGTATAACCTCTATATAAAAAACTTTTAATACTATCAATAAAAAAACAAACATAATTACTATTAACACTATCTTAATTCTCTTATGAATATTCTTATTAAACAAAGAGCATCACCCCAATATAGATTATTCCAAGAAAAACTAATAAATTACAATAATAATATATTATATAAAAGAAAAAATTACTAATTATAACAATTAGTAATTCTTTTATTTAATTATAAATCAGCCTGCTCTTGATATTGCTTCAAAAGCTCATTCAACACAAGAGGATCTCTCTCTATAAGTACAGAGATTTCTCCTTGATCATTAACTTCTTTTAACACTTCATATTTATCAGTAGGTTCTTCATTACTATCTAACTGTACTGCTAAAAAGTAATTGTCTTCATCTAAAGATGCTTTCAGTAACAAACCATAACTAACATTATTAGCTAAAGTTATCATTTCATCTACATTCATCATTACTTACCTCTTCCTTTATTCTCTTCTAAACTATCAGTAAAGCTATTAATCTTCTCTTTAAGTAATTCTCTTTCTTCCATACCAAGTTTTAAACTCGTATCAATATCATTGTATAGAATATTTAATCTATCTAATAAGAAAGCCTTACCATCTTCATTACTTTTTGGATAAAGAGATATCAATTCATTTATAGCATCATCACACTTATTATATACTGATTTATTTTCTTCCTGTTCTACTAGAGAATCCGCTATATCACCAAATCTTTTATTCTCTGTATTAGTATTAACTTGTTCCGAAGCTTTAACTTCTTCTCTATTTTCTGTATTTACATTAGTTTGTTCTACAGTACTAACTTTTTCATTACTTTCTGTATTAGTCTGCTCTATAGTATTATCTACACTAGATACAGGTTCACTCTTCTTATTACCTTTCTTTCTAGAAGCTAACATACCAAGACCAGAAACTCCTAAACCACCTGCTCCAAGTATAGCCGCAGTCTTAGATATTGCAGCAACTTTTGCCACTTGTGCTGTAACAGCTGTTGTAGCAGTCGCAGCTAAATTAGCAAGTTCAGTACCTGCAAAAGTCCAAATACCAGTAGAACTATTAAATAAAGCTGTTTTACCAGTTAAACTCATAACACTCTTAGCAAGACCCTCATTAGCCAAATGAAGAGCTGCCTTTCCTGCCGCTGAAGCACCGTGCCAAGAAGCCGCATTATTTACCATTGTACCAGTAATTGCAGACAACTGTTGTGCTTGTGAAAGTGCCGTAATAGCAGGCATAAGTTGTGCAAAAAGCATTACAACAGCAACTGTAATAGCAGTAATACCTAAAGCTATAATAATCTTTTTCTTATTTTTCTTAACCCAATTCCAAGCTTTTCTTCCAGCCACTTTAATAGGTTTTTCTTCCTTTACTGGAGGAATAGGAGTTAAAGGTATATGCTCCACTAGATCTTTAGGAGGAACTACAGATAAACCTTTCTCCTCATTATTTACTGGAGTATCAGGAACATTATCCTTCTTTTGATTATCCTGACCATTTGTATTAGTATTAGTTGTATACGTAGGTCTCCATCTACTATCAAAATTATTAACAGGAGTATTATCTTTAGGAGGATCTACCAATACAAATCCTTTATCTTCATTATTTGGTTCAACAGTATCAGTCTTTTGTGCTTCTACTTCTGGTGCATCTTTCTTGTCATTATCAAGTGAAGTTTCTTCTTCTTTCTTATCTTCTTTAGCAGCTTCAACTTTATTATTCATATCATTAATAAAATTCTCATTAATACTATCTATAATTTCAGGAGGTAATAATTCCTTAGATTGTTTAATTTCCTTACTTCTTCTTTCAAGTTCTTCTTTTACTTCAGGATGATTATAATTAGGATTAGAATCGTTTAGACTTCTAAGAGCAGTTATATTCTCAATTACATTCTTATATGCATTAACAACTCTATTATTTTCTTCAAGTTTTGCTTTAGCATTCTCAATATGATTATTAATATTTGCTTCTTCTCTTAAAAACACCTCTAAAGGAATAGAAGTTTTAGCTTCTTGTAATTCTGAAAGCCTTGCCTCTAAATTATTTATTTCATTATTATATCTATTAACTTCATTTTCAAAATAATCAATACCAACTTTATTATTCTCTACATTTTCTTGACTTTGATTATTTACTACTGAAGCATTATTCTGATTTTCCATAATAAAACCATTATTTATACTACCAACAATCTCAGAAGGCAATAATTTTTTAGCCTCTTCTATTTCTCTACTTCTTCTTTCAAGTTCTTCTTTTACCTCAGGATGATTATAATCTGGATTAGAATCGTTTAGACTTCTAAGAGCATTTATGTTATTAATTATATTGTTATACGCATTGATAACTTTATTATTCTCTTCAATCTTTGCTCTCGCAGTTTCAATATGATTATTAATATTTGCTTCTTCCCTTAAAAATTCATCTTTTGGCATCACACTATAAGTGAAACTATCAGCATTACCAGAATTATGTAAAGTAACAAGTTCTTGCTCTAACTTCGCTATTTCATCAGTATACCTCTTCACTTCGTTTTCATAATAACTAATATCCATTTCAACAACTCCCATCTATATAGTTTCTTTTACATAAAATAATATAATTATAATGAATTTACAAAGATATTATAGCATACTATCAGAACTTATGCAAGAACTTAAAAAGTAAAAAAAGAACCTAAAAGTTAAACTTTTAAGTTCTTAATAATTATCCATTAATTTGTTTTGCTACTTCATCAGCAAAGTTTTCTTCTCTTTTTTCCATTCCTTCGCCAACTTCATATCTTACAAAAGATAATACTTTCATATTTTTGCTTTCTACATATTTAGATACTTTCATCTTATTTTCTTTAACAAATCCTTGATCTAATAAACATACTTCTTCAAAGAATTTATTAAGTCTTCCATTTACAATCATAGGAAGTTTATTAGCGTCCAACCCTTCATTTTCTGCTTGTTCTGTTAAGATAGCTCTTTCTTTTTCTATTCTATCTTCTGGAACAGAATCCTTATCTAAATATAGTGGTCTCATAGCCGCAATTTGCATTGCTACATCTTTAGCAACTTCTTCATCAGTACCTTCTAAAACTGCTAAAGTAACTATCTTTCCACCCATATGTGAATAAGTACCAAATACTTGATTATCTTGCTTTTCAACTAATTCAAATCTTCTAAAAGATAATTTTTCTCCTATAGTAGCAGTCTTATCTACTATCATATTTTCAATAGAAGTACCATTAACTTCTAATTTAACAGCATCTTCTACTGTACTAACATTACTATTTAAAATAGCACTAGCAATATCATTTACTAAACCAGTAAATTCTGGATTTTTAGCAACAAAGTCAGTTTCTGAATTAACTTCAACTATAACAGCTTTGTTTCCTTCTACTTTAGCAAGTGCAAGACCTTCAGCAGCTATTCTAGCTTGCTTTTTAGCAGCTTTACTAATACCTTTTTCTCTAAGCCAAGTAATAGCTTCTTCAATATTACCATTAGTTTCAGTAAGAGCCTTCTTACAATCTAACATACCTGCACCAGTTTGCTCTCTAAGTTCTTTTACCATACTTGCAGTAATCATAGTATTCCTCCTTATTTTAAATTTTCAATTAATTCTTCTTTTTTCATTTTAGAGTAACCTTTAATTTCTTTCTTTTTAGCAAGGTCTCTAAGTTCAGCAACAGTTAAAATATTTAAATCTAATTCTGGCTTTTCTTCTTTAATTTCTTCTTTAACTGTTGTAGTCTCTTCTTTTTTCTCTTTCTTTGCAAAAGATTTTTCTTTTGATGGCTTTTTATCATCTTCACTTACATAATCAATTATAGTTCCACCATTAGCTTCAATAATAGCGTTTGTTAATGAACCAAGTACAACTTTAATACTTCTAACAGCATCATCATTACCAGGAAGTACATAATCTACATCATCAGGATCACAATTAGTGTCAATAAGACCAAATACAGGAATACCAAGTTTACGAGCCTCTCTTATTGCATTATATTCTTTTGTAGAATCTACAATAATTACAGCTTGTGGTAACTTAGTCATTTCTCTAATTCCACATAAGTTCTTATTTAATTTTTCATATTCTTTCTTTAATCCAACAACTTCTTTTTTAGGTAACTTATCAAAAGTTCCATCTTTTTCCATCTTTTCGATTTCTTCAAGACGGTTAACTCTTCTTCTGATTGTTCTAAAGTTTGTTAATGTACCGCCTAACCATCTTTCAGTCATATAGTACATATTACTTCTTTCTGCTTCTTCCTTGCATACTTCTTGTGCTTGTTTCTTAGTACCAACATAAAGTACTTTTCCTCCATCAGCAGCTATTTTATTTAATGCTGCATAAGCTTCCTCTAACTTTTCTACTGTTTTTTGTAAGTCAATGATATAAATATCATCTCTAGAGTTATAAATATACTCTTTCATTTTTGGATTCCATCTTTTAGTTTGGTGACCAAAGTGAACTCCAGCTTCTAACAAATAGCTCATAGATACTACTGTCATATTATCATTCTCCCTTCGTTTTGCTTCCAAATACTTCTTACTTAAATTCCACCTATTGGCACTAGGAATTTGAGTCCATATTTGTGTATATTTTTTTGAAAAGCCACATATATAATATCATATTATGCTTTAAATGTAAACAATTTTACACTTTTTTATCCATTAAAGCAAAAGAAAAGAGTACTAACTTTTTAGTACTCTTAATAAATACTTTAAATTATTTAATCTTTCTAGCTTCAAGATAATATCTCTTATCATAACTATGTCCCATTGAAAAAGTTTTTCTAGGAAGAGCTCCATCTAGTATTACAGTTCTAAATAGTTCTTCTTTAGGCATAGCATCAAATAAAATGCCTACATTACCTTCTTTACTACCCATACTTCTAGTAGTATCATCTCCGTGAATATAATCTATCTTTCCTTTATGTTCTTTTAAGTAATCATCTAAGAACATCTGTATAGATCCTACTGCTATATTAGATTTAGGATTAGTTATATATAATTTCTTATCACTATCTTTAGTAACAAGTTCAAAATATTGTCCTTCTCCATCTTCATTTATATCATAATATTTATTTAATTCAGTAACAAAATTATCTACATCTACATCAAATACTACTCTATGTATTGCTTCAAATTCTAATGCTTCACTATGTAAATTAACTAATTCAACTAAAGCATATCTAGAAGGATGATTTAAATATTCTTCTTCACTCATAGTCTTCTTTAAATTCTCATAATTAGCTTTAGCAGTAGCTAATGAATGATTTCCATCACCCATAGCAAATAAAAGAATACCTTTATCTTTTACATTATATTTATTTTCAAAATAATCTCTATCAGTAAGACCTTCTAGTTTATCTATAACTTCATCTATAGTCTCATCATTTAATTTATAGCCCTTAATATGGCCTCCATCTTTCATTAATTCAAAGTCATATACTTTATCTTCATCATTTACTTTATTCTTAAGATTTTCTATTATTTCTTTCTTCTCATCATCTATAAGAATCATTATATGAGGAAGCTCTAAAAGTGCATTCTCTCTTACTTTTAATCTTGGAGGAATTCTCTCTATTACTGTTTTTTCAGTAGCTCTTATCAAAGTTTGAGAACCTTTTTCATAAGAATAATCTTCTAGATCAATCATTCCCATTAATCCTTCTCTAACTCTTCCATCCTTTTGTTTTCTCTCTAAGTATATCATTGTATTCTTATACTCTTCAAATATATCCTCATCAATATATTCTTTCATTGTAGCATTAATCTTTTCTATTCTATTTGCTACATCTGATTCTTCTAAGAATATTTCTGGTAATGTTATTTTTAATGTTGAAGGATTATCTCCTACTATTTTATAAACATCATCCCAATATTCCATCTCACTTGTGTATTGATCACACGCTACTACCGACCATTTAGTCATATCTACATTTTTAGGTAGTAATATATTTGCTCTTTTAAATGGTATCATATCATACCCTCCTTCTCATTTACTATACTAACACATTACATTTAAAAAGTAAACCCACTTTTACAGTGAGTTAATTAAATAATTTTAATACTTCTTCTCGATCATCAAAATGTGTTCTCTCCCCATTCTTCTCTTGATATGTTTCGTGCCCTTTTCCAAGTATTAAAATTATATCTCCTTCTTCAGCATTATCTATAGCATACTTAATAGCTTCTCTACGATCTGGTATCTTAATATATTTACCATCGGTTTTTTTAATACCAACTTCTATATCATTAATTATATCATTAACATCTTCATATCTAGAATTATCTTCTGTTAAAATAGATAAATCAGCATATTTACCAGACACTTCCCCCATATCATATCTTCTATCTTTACTTCTATTACCACCACAACCAAATAAACTAACTATTCTTTTAGGATTATATTTTCTCATTGTAGTAAGAATACTCTCAGTAGACACTCCATTATGAGCGTAATCAATAATTACTGTATACTTCTTACTTACTGGAACTATCTCTACTCTACCTCTTACTGCTACTTTAGCTAAAGCATCTTTTATACTATCAATATTACATTCCAACAAAGTAGTAACTACTATAGCGCAAGCACTATTATACGCTGAAAACTCTCCTGGTGTATTTACTAAAAATACATCATTTACTATTCCAGAAGTCTTCATTTCAAGTCCAATAAAATGTTCTCTTCTCAATAACTCCACTTTATCAATAACTAAATTAGCATCTTTATTATGCCCAAATGTATATACCTTACAAGTACAATCTTTTATCATTTCTTTATAATGAATATCATCTATATTAAATATACCATTCTTACACATTTTAAATAATAAACTCTTACAATATATATATTCTTCCATATTCTTGTGTTCATTATCCCCTATATGATCTTCACTCAAGTTAGTAAATACTCCATAATCAAACATCATACCATCTACTCGGCCTACCTTTAAAGCTTGTGATGATACTTCCATAACTAAGTATTTCACTCCATCTTTTACCATTTCTCTTAAATACTTTTGAATATCATAACTTTCAGGAGTTGTATTTACTGTACTATAGTGTTTATCTCCAAAGAAAACACCCATAGTTCCAATTACTCCAACTTTTTTATTATCTTCTTCTAAAATGTTCTTTATCATAAATGAAGTAGTAGTCTTACCCTTTGTACCAGTAATAGCAATAGTAGTTAATTCACTACTAGGATTATCAAAGTAATTTATAGCCAAACGGGATAAACTCTTTCTAGTATCTTCTAATTTTATTACAGTAACATCACTATCTATATTAATATCTTTTTGTACAATAATAGTATTTGCTCCACTCTCTATTGCCTTTTCAATATAATCGTGACCATCTACCGAAGCACCAACTAAACAAATAAAAGCATCTTCTTTTCCTACTTTTCTAGAGTCATAAGAAATATTATTAACTTCTACTTCTATATCACCTTTAACAACCTCATATTTTATTCCAGATAATATCTTTATAAGTTTCATATTTACCCTCCTAATCAAGTTTTACTTGTTCTATCTTCAACTCTTCTTTAAATATCTCCTTAAAATTAACTAATTCTTTAGCAATAACATCAGGATATACAGCTTTAGTAGTTCTAACAGCATCATATATATTTTTAAAGTTTATTGTCCTTCTATTCTCATAAATAGCATTAGAAAAACACTGTCTTAATATTACTAAAGCTATATCTGGATATCTAGATGATATCTCATATACTCTCTTAAATTCAGTAGTCATATTAACTATAAACTTCATTATCTTCTCTTTAATAAAATCAGTATAAGGAAGTACAACACCAGTTTGTTTTTCTAACTTAGGCAATGTCTGCATAAGTATCTCTACAGTCATCTCTTCAGTAGGTTCTGAAACATCTACCTTTTCAAATCTTCTTAAGAAAGCCTTATCTCTCATAATATACTTTTCATATTCATAAGTAGTTGTAGCACCTATCATCTTAATAGTACCTCTACTTAATCCCTCTTTAAACATATTAGCAAGATCCAAAGCTCCTTGTGCATCATTACCTATCAATGTATGTATCTCATCTATAAATAATATTACTTTTTCTCTATTCTTTAACTCTTCTACTAACTTTAATACTCTATTCTCTTCTCCATTAGTATTAATTAAAGCTGTTGTATTTACTCTATATATAGTATACCCCTGTAAAGCTTCAGGAACTTCATTTCTTTGTATCCTATAAGCAAGTCCTTCTACAATAGCAGTCTTACCTATACCAGGTTTACCAACTAATACCGCTGACTTCTCTGGAGTTAACAATACCAATATTAATTTTTTAATTTCCTCATCCCTAGCTACTGCTGGATTAGTAATATAAGTAACATCAGTTAAATTATCCGAAAATCTATCTAAAATTGAATCCATTTATTTCACTCCTATCACAGCAAGAAATATTAAAACAGCCCCAGTAAGCATTAATGAAGACAAAAATATCACATCAAAAAAGCCTCCACTAGTTCTCTTCCTATAATCATAATACATCTTATATTTCTTATTTGTCATAATATCTCCTAATATATATTTTTAATCTTATTTCTTATTTCTTCATTATCTATATCATTAATAACTTTTTCTAATTCCTGTCTCTTTTTATATAGTTTAAGCACTTGCTCATAAAAATATAACTTCTCTGTCGCTGACTTTACATTCTTATAAATAGCATTTCTACTCAAATCTTTATTTTCCCCTATTTCACCAAATGATAAATTATTAAAGTAATAATCTTCAAAACATTCTCTTTGTTTATCACTTAATAATTCACCATAATAGTCATATAAAATTATTAAATAATCTCTCTCTTCCATTAGATTACCTTCACTAAAGTATATATAACTTCTATTACTATTAGAAGTACTCCAAGTCCAAATAGAACATATACCATTTTCTTTTTACTTTCATCTTCAAGATAATAATAACAAATACAAAATAGAAATAAAGAAAATGATATTAAAGCTGCTGGTATAAATACTTCATTTACTACTGCAAACCCTAGAAGTACTAAAAAGATTATACCAACTATTAATGATACTACTAATTCTATCTTTTTTAGTTTCTCACTCTCTATTAACTTATACTTTTCTTTCTTCTTAGTTTTTTCTTTTTTAACACTCTTATTCATTTCTTCTTTTTTCATTTTAATATTCCTTTCTCTTCTTTTTTATAAATCTCTAAACAAACCATAAATATATTTTTCTATATCAAAGCTATCTAGATCATCAACTCCTTCACCCAATCCAATAAACTTAACAGGAATATCTACTTCTTCACGAATAGCAAGAACTATTCCTCCTTTAGCAGTTCCATCTAGTTTTGTTAAAACTATTCCTGTAATATTAGTAACTTCATTAAAGGCCTTTGCTTGTGCTATACCATTTTGTCCTGTTGTAGCATCTACTACTAGTAATGTCTCATTAGGAGCTTCTGGTAAAACCTTCTTTATAACATTATTTATCTTAGCAAGTTCTTGCATTAAATTAACTTTATTCTGTAATCTACCTGCAGTATCTATAAGAACAACATCATAATCTTCATTAATAGCTTTGTTTACTCCATCATAAACAGCCGCTGAAGGATCTTTAGACTTAGTAGTAACTACATCACAATTTATTCTATTACCCCATTCAATAAGTTGTTCTATTGCTCCAGCTCTAAATGTATCCGCTGCTACAAGTAATACTTTCTTGCCATCTTTCTTCATCTTTGAAGCAATCTTTCCTATACTAGTAGTCTTACCTACTCCATTAACACCAATAAATAATATTACCGTAGGTCCGTTATCACTATAATTAATCTTCGTATTAACTATTCCATTATTAACATACATTATAAGAAGTTCATCTACTATAACCTCCTTTAATATATTAGAATCCTTTATATTTTCTTCTTTAACCCTCTTCTTTAACTTATCTACAAACTTAACTACAGTATTAACTCCAATATCTGACATTATTAAAATATTCTCTAATTCTTCAAAATAATCCTCATCTATATTCTTATATTTTTTTGATAAATTACTTAACTCTGTTGCAAACTCTTTTCTAGTTTTAGTAAGTCCCTCTTCATACAAAGAAGCATCAGTATTCTTACTAAACACTTCTTTTATTTTATTAAATAAACCCATAAAGTCCTCCTTATTTTGTCATATTAATTTTCTTTACTCTCTTCTTTGGATTACTTATACTCTCCAAATGTATTAATTCTGATCTTAATTCATTCTTTCTAAATAAATATCTATCCAAACTATTTTTCTCTCTAGCTAATGTTTTTACATCTTCATCTAATAATTCTTCATTTATATTTATCATATATCCACAATTAGGACACAATGTATAAAACTGTTCTTTATACTCTCCATCATAATCTACTGATATTATTTCATAAACATTATCATTATCTAATTTTACTACATTACCACAAGAATTAGTTACATTTCTACTAAAAACAAATTCATCATCTTTTTCACATTTTATTAATTTACTATTCATAATACTACATCCTTACTTCTAAAGTATAACATTTTTATATAGAATTGTAAATAAAAAAGAAACTATTTTGCTTCTTCTTGAGCTCTAGTTTCTCTTATTACAGTAACTTTTATTGTACCAGGATATTTTAATTCACTTTCTATCTTCTCTTTTATTTGTCTAGCTATCTGATGAGCAGTTAAATCATCAATTTCTTCTGGTTTAACCATAACTCTAAGTTCTCTTCCTGCTTGAACAGCATAAGCTTTATCTACTCCTGGCATATTATTACCAATTTCCTCTAATTGCTCCAATCTCTGAATATAATTCTCTGAAGAATCATTTCTTGCTCCAGGACGAGAAGCAGATATAGCATCTGCAATAGCTACAATTGAAGATATAACACTAGTTGGTTCTGTATCTCCGTGATGTGAAAGTATAGCATTAATTATAATTGGATCCTCTCCATATTTCTTAGCTAAATCAGCACCAATCTTTACATGTGATCCTTCCATTTCAAAATCAATAGCTTTACCAATATCGTGTAATAGACCAGCTCTCTTAGCTAAATTAATATTTTCACCAAGTTCAGAAGCCAAAATACCAGATAAGTTAGCTACTTCCATAGAATGACTAAGAGCATTCTGTCCATAACTACTTCTAAAATGAAGTTTACCTACTATCTCAACAAGTTCTGGATCCATCTTCGATAATCCAAGTTCATAAATAGCATTCTTACCATATTCACGAATTGCCTGTCTAACATCACTGCAAGTTTTAGCATAAAGTTCTTCTATTCTAGCAGGATGTATTCTACCATCTTTTATAAGTGTCTCTAAAGTCAATCTAGCAATCTCTCTTCTTAAGGGATCAAAACTAGAAATAACTATAGCCTCTGGAGTATCATCAATAATCAAATCAACTCCTGTAACAGACTCTATTGTTCTAATATTTCTTCCTTCTCTTCCTATTAGACGACCTTTCATTTCATCATTTGGAAGAGTAATAACTGTTACTGTCTGCTCACTTGTTATATCAGCAGCATATTTCTGCATAGTACTAACTAACAATTCTTTAGACTTCTCATCTACCTCTAATTTAGCTTCTGCTTCCATTTCTTTAATGTATGTAGCAAGCTCTTTATTCATCTTATCTTCAACTAATTTCATAATAGCATCTTTTGCTTGCTCTTTTGTATATTTACTAATTTTTTCAAGTTCTTCAAGTTCTTTTCTTTTTATTTCTTCCATTTCTTCTTTTGTTTCTTGAATCTTTTGTTGCTTTTCAAGTAAATTACTTTCTCTCTCTTCTAGAGAATTTTCCCTATTCTGAAGAGCAACATCCCTACGATCCATATTATTTTCTCTCTGAAGTAATCTATCTTCTTGTCCTTTAATCTCACTTTTCTTCTCTTTGATTTCTTTATCTGCTTCCATTTTTAATTTATGGATTTCTTCTTTTGTTTCAAATAAAGATTCTCTTTTAATTTTATCAGCATCTTTTTTAGCTGTATCAATAATAGAATCAGCTTTTTTCTGATCACTTTTCTTCTTTAAAAAATTTATTAATAATATAGTAACAAGTCCTACTATTAACCCAAGAACAAATAGTAAAATGGAGAAAACTGTCTCATTCATTAAAACACCTCCATTCTTAAAATACATTTATAGAAAAAATCATTTAATTTAATTAATTTAAACTATACACTTTAATTTTATCTTAGATTTAATTACTTGTCAAGTAATTTTAATAAAAGAAAACTTACCACAAAAGTAAGTTTCTAAGTATTATTTATTAATCAATTTCTAATATTTTTTTAGCAGTTCTAACCATTTGTGCAGAATAACCCATCTCATTATCATACCAAGCTACAACCTTTACAAAATTATTATCAATAATATTAGTTAAAGATAAATCCACTAAAGCACCACATCTACTTCCTATTATATCTGAAGAAACAACAGGATCATAAGTTGCTTTTATAGTAGCACTTTGATTATTTAAAAACATATTATTAATATCTTCTATTGTTACATCTTTATTAAGCTCTAAAGTTAAATCTATTAAAGAACCATCTGATACAGGTACTCTAACAGCTCCTCCTTTTAATTTTCCATCTAAACTTGGAATAACCTTTCCAATTGCAGTAGCAGCTCCTGTTGAAGTTGGTACTATATTCATAGCACAAGCTCTTCCTCTTCTAGATCTAAAACCTTTCTTATGAGAAACATCCAAAGTTACTTGATCATTAGTATATGCATGTATAGTAGTCATAAATCCCTTCTTAACACCATAATTATCATCTAATAACTTTAATACTGGAGCAAGACAATTAGTCGTACAAGAAGCCGCAGATATTACCTTATCTTCTTTATCTACTATATCATCATTAACATTATAAACTATTGTCTTTACATTTCCCTTACAAGGAGCACTAACAAGAACTCTCTTAGCACCTGCTATTATATGTTTCATAGCCTCTTCTTCCTTAGTAAATCTACCAGTACACTCAAATACCATATCAATATCTAATTCCTTCCAAGGTAAAGTACTAGGATCACTACAAGAAGTAACTCTAACTTTCTTTCCTGATACAATAATAGCATTATCATCAAAACTAACTTCTCTATCATAATTTCTATGATTAGTATCATACTTTAATAAATAAGCAAGTTCTTCTGGAGTAGATAAATCATTTATAGCTACTACATCAAAAAAGTCATCTTCCTCCATAAGTCTAAATACTAATCTTCCTATTCTACCAAAACCATTTATTGCTATTTTCATCTTATCACCATCCTAACAATATTATATATCATATAATTAAAATATCAAATACTTTTACATAAACTTTACAAACTATCTAAATTATGAATACTATTATTAATTCCATTAGACAAAATAGTAGTAAGCCTATCTATCAAAAAGTCTATCTCTTTCGGAGTAACTATAAAATTATAATTAATAGAACTAAGTACTTCATTAATAAGATTTTGTCTTTCACTATCACTAAGTTCTCCAAGTAATCCACTTAAATTCTTCTTTTCTTCTAGTGTAAGAGTTCTATCTTTTAATTTTTCTAAATAATTATGTCTAGTTAAAATTAATTTATTCTTATTCTGATTATCTTTTATATAAGAAATATGTTTGAATAAATAATTAATAGTATCATATACAATAATAGAGGATTCTACTACTGTTGGAACCCCTACTGCTATAACAGGTATCCCAAGAGTATCAAAACTTATTTCCTTTCTTTGATTTCCAACACCACTACCAGGATGAATACCAGTATCTGTTATCTGAATACTTCTGTTTACTCTATCTATTGAAGAAGCTGCTAATGCATCAACAGCAATAACAAAAGAAGGTGATACTTTATCTATTACTGAAAATACTATTTCAAAAGACTCTATCCCTGTATTAGCCATTACATCAGGTATAACTACTGAAGTACATCTATAAGAAGAAGATACTTTTTCTCCAAGTAAATATAAATGTCTTGTAACAATAATATTAGATCCAACTCTAGGTCCTAAACTATCCGGAGTACTACTTTCATTACCAAGACCAACTACTAAAAAAGTAGAATTATCTTTTAATCCCTTCTTTACTAAAAGTTTCTTTAGTTCCTTTGTAAAAACCTCTTCTACTTTAAGACTATTACCACTATCAGTAACATCTTCAAACTCTATTGTAATATAATCTCCAGCTTTCTTAGCTAAAAGATTACTATTATCTTCATCTAACACAACAGTAGTAACTACAATATCTCCATATTTTTCAACATTCTTAGGTACTTTATAACTACCATTTTCTATCGAATCAAGTACTAAATCAGTCCTAATTTCATACTTTTCTAAATCAATTTCATTCCCCATAACGCATCACCAATAATATTTTTTACAAAAAACACCTAAAATATTTGCTTTTTTTATATTTTTTTGATAAAATTATAATTAGTTTTGGAAGGAGATGAATTTTTATGGCAAATGTTAAAAATGCAAAGAAGAAAATAAAACAAATTAAGAAAACTACTTTAGCACATCAACAATTAAAGTCTACTGTTAAAAACTCTATTAAAGAAACAGATAAAGCTGTTTTAGCAGGAAACAAAGAACTTGCTGAAAAAAGTTTAAAGAAGGCTATCAAAGCTTTAGATAATGCTAAAGTTAAAGGTTTAGTTCATAAAAATAAAGTTGATAGAGAAAAATCAAGATTAACTAAAAAAGTAAACGTAATGGAAGTAAAATAAATTACTTCTTTTTTTATTACCATAATACAAAAACCATAACACTTATTGTTATGGCTTTGATTTTAAATCAATCTATATTGTTATGCATAGATACCCATTTTTTTAAATTATCATAACTAATAATATAAAAGTTATCTTTTTCATTTTTAAAACCTATATGTTTGTGAACATCTACACTATGATCATTATTTATTCTACCTCTTATACTCTTTTTTTCATTATTAATATTAATAAATTCATTATATAAGCCAACTAATGTTTTCTTATCACCCTGATAGTTTTTATCTATTTGAACTTCACACCAATAATAATAATCTTTTTCTTCATAGTATTCTAGATAACCTATAACTCTATTATTATAAATACACAGTATCATTTTATATTTCCAATTATCAATATTATTCTCTTTCCAAACCTCATAATCTTCATCAGTACCATTTTGATTTTCTTTTATTATATTAAACATATCTTTAACATAATTATTAACTGTAACTTTATCAGCATAAACATAAAATCTTTTATACCAATCATAATTAATAATAGTATTTGCTACATTTCTTTTAAATTTTAATTTATCATTTGTCATTTCAGTATCATTATATATAATATTTTAATGTTTGTCAATCATAAAACTAACCCAAATCATTTAATTTCCATACAAAAAGCCTAATTTGAAGACCTTAGGCTTCAAATTACCTCAAGAAGACCTTAGGCTTCTGAGGCAAAAAAAGAAAGAGAATTAAATCTCTTCCTACATCATATTTTCTAGGTCATCAATAGCTTTAGTTTTAGCAGAGTTCATTTTTCTTATCCATTTCTTCATATTACCATTCTTAATATTATGATATAGAGCGGCTCCTCCCACTCCCATCGAAGCTCCCATTAAAGCTATACCCATTTTGGATTTCATTATATCACTCCTTCAAAATATGACAGTATTTAATACACTATTATTAAATACCACTAATATTATCACCCAATAAATAACTTTTATACTAATTATTATAATTATTTATAATAAAATCCTTCAAAGTAGTCTTCCTATTATCAACATAATCATTATTAATACCATATATCAAAGAATTAGCCTCTCCCACTATAACAAGACTTTTCTTAGCTCTAGTAACTCCCGTATAAACAAGTTTATTATAAAGCATTCTCTTAAAATTAGAAGTAATAGGCATAATAACAGTATCAAACTCACTACCCTGAGCTTTATGTATACTAATAGCATACCCATGTCTAAAATTAATAAACTTATCCGGAGTATAATTTACAATATTACCATCATAATTAATACTAATCTGATTAGCTATCTTCTTACCACTAGAAATACTAATCTCTTCTATATAACCAATATCCCCATTATAAACATTATTATCTGGATCATTAACCAATTGAAGTACTTTATCACATTCCCTATAAATAACATCTCTAAGTACTATCTCTTTCTTATTATCACTAGAAGGATTAAATAACTCCTGTAGCATAACATTCAAATTATCAATACCATTATTAGACTTATACATCGGAGCCAATACTTGTACTTCCATATCACTATATCCCTTACTTATAGCTTTAGATACCACTTCTTTAACATAAGATAAAGTATTATCATTATCACTACTAATAAATAAATAATCATCCTTCTTTATAAATAAATCTTCACTAATATTCTTACTCTTAATATCATAAGCCAAATTAAGTATATAAGATCCTTCTGTCTGTCTATATATTTTATTTAACTTAATAACAGGAATACAATCACTATCTATTAAATCTTTAAGTACCTGTCCCTCTGCCACACTAGGAAGCTGATAATAATCTCCTACCAATATCAAATGAACATCTCTTCTAATTCCTTTTAATAAAGCTTCCATAAGTAATGTATCAATCATACTAACTTCATCTACTATAACATATTTATTACTCTTCGGAGAATACTCATTAGTAGTAAAAGTATTACTTTCTTTATCCCATCCTAAAAACTTATGTATAGTACTAGCACTAATACCAGTAGTCTCCATCATCTTCTTCGCTGCTCTACCAGTCGGAGCCAATAGTGCAATATCTGTATCTTTTATCTTCTTACTATCCATAATAATATTAACAATAGCTTTAATAATAGTAGTCTTCCCTGTACCAGGACCTCCTGTTATAATAGTAATATTATTATTAACACCACTCTCTATAGCTTTAACTTGTACTTCATCATAACAAATATTATTAAATTTACCATTATCAATATACTTCATAATACTAGTATTCCCCATAACAGGCATATCATTCAAAAAACATATTCTCTCACATATATACTTCTCTGCATCATAAAACTTCTTTAAATAATACCTCTTATCCTCCACTATTACTTTCTTATCTCTAACTAACTGAAGAATATAATAATCTATCTTCTCTTCAGTAAGACTAACATAACTAGATAAATTAAAAGATATCTCTTCATAACTTAAATATGTATCTCCATTATTAAAACACAAACTCTTCATAACATAAATAATAAGTGCTTTAACTCTTCGATCATCATCTTCTTCTATTCCCATATTAATAGCAATTTCATCTATCTTAGTAAAAGAAATATCATCACTATCAATAAGATCATATATATTATTATTAACAGTATCTAATATTTTATTATTATATTTATTTAAAAAACTAAGAGACTCTTTTGTATCAAAACCAAGTTTAGTAAGTTCCATAACTATACTAGAAGTACTCTGATAATCTTTAAGTACTTCATATATCTTATCTATCTTCTTTTCATTAAGTCTAGGTATTAACTGAAGACAATCCTTATTTTCAAGTATTTTATTAATAGTATCTTCTTTAAACTTATCTACTATCTTCTCCGCAGTCTTCTCTCCTATTGGAAATAAATCACTAGATAAAAAAGTAATAAGTTCTTCCTCCTTAGTAGGAAGGCTAGTATCAAAAGTACTAACAGCCATCTGAAGACCATACTTAGGATGATTAACCATCTCTCCATATAATATATAATCTTTCTTATCACTAAGTTTAGGAAGAGTACCAGTAAAATTTATTATATCTCCTACTTCTATATCATCTATATTAGTCTCTTTAACTTTAAATAGACCAACCATATAACTATTCATTTCATTACGATATATCTCTTTATATAAATTACCTCTAATAAAACTACCCTCTTGCATATAATACCTCTTTTCTAACTAATTATAACAGTTTACCATTCCAAAGTAAATAGAAAAAGAACTATCTTTTTAGACTTTGATAGTTCATAATTAAATCACTAGTTTTATACAAATAATCTATATTTTTATTTATCTTTATACACATCTGATACTCATTATTTTCAATCTCTATCTTCATAGGAACCGCCATATAAGTAAATAAAAGTAATCTCTCATCTTCCTTTAAAGGATAACTAGCTTCATAATAAGAAAACAAATCATCAAAATCAAACTCTAAGTAATGATTTTTATAAAAAGATAACAAATCATATATAGGACTATCTATCCTACTCTTATTCCAGCTAATTAAATAAGGTTTATCACTCTTAATATAATGATCTAAATTAACATTATTATGAATATAAGCTACTCGCTCATTCTTATTATCCTCTTTCAATTTATACCACTTTTCTATATTATCTCTAGCAAAATATATACTCTCAAATATAATATTAATATTTCTAGCTATCAAATATGAAGAAGGAGCCATATATACTTCTTTAGTAATAAGTTCTATCAAATCCTGATAATAATTATCTAAATATTCCAATTCTTCAATAAGATCTTCATATATCTTCTTATTATTATCTACATCTACCTCTCTATAAAAAGTAGTCTTACTATGTAAAAGACTAAGTAAATGCATCAAATCCATAGCCTTTTGCTCTCTAGGTTCATAACTATCTCTAATATAAGGATATACTTCATACTTATCATTCTTATCAATAATATTAGGAAAATAATCAAAAGATCTAGAACTTAAATAATTATAATATTTATCTATATCTTCCTTTTCTCTATTCTTAATAACTAACTTATCATCCGCAATAGTAGCTCCACTCTTAATAGTAAACTTACTAATAGGAATATTATACTTATCAAGTATATTCTTAATTTCTCTATTCACGAGTCTTTGGAATAATAATCTTATCTCCTACTTTAATATCTGTTATATCATTATAATACTCTAAATCCTCTTTAGTTATACTATATCTAGTAATAATCTTATCTATAGTATCTTCTTCCTTAACAATATAAACATAATAAGTAGTATAAGTCTCAGTATTATCTAAATTAGAAAACAAATCTTGTTCTATACTAGAACTATCACTATCTTCTTCTATTTTATTATTATCTATTACATTAGTTCTATCAGTATCCACTTTATCTATAGTAGTACTTCGATCATTAAGTTCTATAACATCAACTAATTCTTCATCTTTATTATCCTCTATAACTTCCTCTACTTCTTGTTCTTCTTCCTTTTTATCCTCTATAGGTTCAGGTAGATAATCAGCCTCTATAAATAAATCAATATTAACTTTTAAAGTATCTTCATTCTTAATATCATAATAAAAGTCCTCTATATCAGTATTAACAGTACTAATATCATATCTAGGATCTAAAGTAATATCAAAAGGTAAATCAAAAGAAAACTTCTCTCTATTAATAGATCCCTCATTCATTTTATAGTCCCCAGTAATATAAAAAGTACCTGTAATAACTCCCTCATCAGTAACTTTTATATCTCTTTCTAATGATATAGAAGTAATATCACTAACTTTAGTTTTAAATGGTAATTCCTTTTTAAATGGTACAATCTGTTTCATATAAACACATCCTTTCAATAAAAGATATGAATAAATAAAAAAAATATGAAATAAATATCTAATTTCATACTTTTAATATATCACTAATTATTTTAATATTCCTCTTTATTCTAAGTTTATAGAAGTAATGTCCCTTTTTAATATTACTTAGAATTATCTTATTAGTATTAAGTTCTTTTTTATACTTTAAAATAAATAAATTATCAATATTATTCTTAAGTATAGGTCCTAAATATAAATCACTATAACTATACCACTTCTTACCCTTTTTAAATACAATAACTGTATAAATAATATCTTTATCTTTAACTAACTTCTCACTATCTATATAATAACCAATACTAGTAATATTACGTCTTAAAAAATATAAATCAGTATTACTTTGAATAACTATCTTATTAACACTCTTTAACTTATCAAGAGAATATTTAAGTATACCCACTATAGTATTAGATCCAAGACCTGACATAACTATAGTATCTATTTTTTCATCATTAATAACTGCTAATCCATTACCAAGTCTAACATCAATTCTATCACTCAAATTAGCATTCTTAATATTAGTAATAGCACTACTTAAAGCATTACTATTAACATCACTAGCTATTATCTTACTATTTTTATATTTATTAGCTAAATATATAGACAAAAAAGCGTGATCACAACCAATATCTATAATATATTTATCATTATCATCTATATAATCTGCGATCACTCTAAGTCTAGGAGATAATTTATTCATTTAAAAAGTCCTTTAATTTTCTACTTCTAGAAGGATGTCTTAACTTTCTAAGAGCTTTAGCCTCTATTTGTCTAATTCTCTCTCTAGTAACTCCAAACATTTGACCAACTTCCTCTAATGTTTTAGAAGACCCATCATCTAAACCAAATCTAAGTCTAAGTACTTGTTCTTCTCTTTCAGTAAGTGTAAGAAGTACATCACTAATCTCTTCTTTTAACATTTCGTGAATAGTAAAATCCTCCGGAGACATATTACTCTCATCAGGTACAAAATCACCTAAATGAGAATCCTCTTCTTCACCAATCGGAGTTTCTAAAGATACTGGATCTTGAGCTATCTTAATAACCTCTCTTATCTTCTCTGGTGTCATTCCCATCTTTTCTGCAAGTTCTTCATCAGTAGGTTCTCTATTTAACTCAAGAGTAAGTTGTCTTTGAAATCTAGATAACTTATTAATAGTTTCAACCATATGTACAGGTACCCTAATAGTTCTAGCTTGATCTGCAATTGCTCTAGTAATAGCTTGTCTAATCCACCAAGTAGCATAAGTACTAAACTTATAACCCTTATTAGCATCAAACTTCTCAACAGCCTTCATAAGACCAATATTACCCTCTTGAATCAAATCAAGAAATAACATACCTCTACCAACATACCTCTTAGCAATAGATACAACAAGTCTTAAATTAGACTCTGCTAATCTATTCTTAGCAACTTCATCCCCTTGTGCTATCTTCTCAGATAATTCAGTTTCCTCCTCTAAAGAAAGCAAACTAATCTTACCAATCTCTTTCAAGTACATTCTAACTGGATCATTAATAGTAAGTTCTTTAGCAATATTATCATCTTTTAATATATCCTCTAAATTACCACCATTATCTTCTTCACCATCATCTTCTAAGTCAGATTCCGAAACAACACTAATATCATTTTCCATAAGTGAATTATAAAGTTCATCTAATAAGTCACTACCAATTTCAAGTCCTTTTAACTCTTCTGCTAATTCCTCATAAGTAATAAAACCTAACTCTTTACCCTTCTTGATCAAATTCTCTTTTCTTTGTTCAAAATCTTTAATCTCTGATACCATATTTCTTCACTCCCCTTATTTCCATAATTTCTTCAGATATTTTTGCTTGTTTCAAAGGATCCTTCTCTTCTTTTAACATTTTGTTTAAACTATCTATCTTTACTTTTTTATGATACTCATTTATAACAAAAATATAATCTTCTATCTCTCTTACTTCAAACTCCTCTTTTATATCCATAGCAATAATATCTTTTAAGGCATTAAGTATTTCCTCTCTATCAGATATATAACTAATAAAGTCAGCGACATTTATTATACCATATTTATGAAAATAGTAAATAATTTCATTAGATAATTCTCGAATATTTTTAGTAGGAAAATATCCAACTCTTTTATCAACCATCTCTATAACACTACTATCTTTAAGCATATAATAAATAAGATTATTCTCAGCTTGTCTATATTTATCATAACTCTTATGTTCTTTTACTATATTCTTAGAAATAATTTTTTGACTCTTCTTCATATTATTATACTTATCCATCAAAGTACTATAATCTATATTAAAATTATTAGCAAGCTTCTTTATATTAAGCTCTATAACAATACTATCTTTTTCATAAGCTAATTCATTCATAACTAAATTAATATAAGAAGATATATCTTTAATATTACTAAAGTCTTTATTCTTCTTAAGTAGTTCCATCTTATAATCAATTAGATTACTAGCAAACTTAATTTGTGAAATAAAACTATCTTTTCCCTCTTTAAGTATATATTCATCAGGATCCATTCCATTAGGAAGTCTAACTACTTTAATGTTTAAATTAGTATCTTCAAGTAATTCAATTGCTGCATTAGTAGCCTTCTCCCCTGCAGCATCACCATCAAAACATAAAATAACTGTATTAGCCATATTTTTAATAATATTTTTATGATCTTTAGTAAGTGCTGTTCCCATAGTAGCTATAACATTATCTATACCAATAGTAGAAGCTCTAATAACATCCATTTGACCTTCCATAATAATTATCGTATCATTTTTCTTCAAATATTCTTTAGCTATATGATAATTATAAAGTATCTTACCCTTTTTAAACTTATTAGTTTCCTTAGTGTTAATATATTTAGAAGTATCTTTAGTATTATATATCCTCCCAGAAAAAGCAACTGGATTACCTCCTAGATCATATATAGGAAATACTATTCTATTTATAAATATATCACTACCATTATCATTAGATATACCCGCTGTAATAAGTTCATCTAAAGTATAATTCTTACTAAGTAAATATTCAGTAAGAGAAGCCTTCTGCATAGAAAGACCAATACCAAACTTCTTTATAGTATCTTTATCTATCTTTCTATTCTCTAAGTAATCAATAGCATTCTTACCTAAAGTACTAAATAAACTATTTTGATAAAACTTACTAGCATAATTATATATTTCAAAATACTTATCTTTCTTTTCACTCTTTATTACATTACTACCTACTGATATACCTGCTTTATCTCCTAATAACTTAACTGCCTCAGCAAATGATATATGTTCAAAGTCTGCTACAAAAGTAAATACATTACCACTAGCACCACAAGAAAAACAAGTATATATTTGTTTTTCAGGACTAACACTCATACTTGGTGAATGATCATCGTGAAAGGGACAAACTCCTATATAATTCTTACCTTTCTTAGTAAGATTAACATATTTTGATACTACATCTACTATATCAGTCTTATTTCTTATTTCATTAATAACATCATTACTGATATAAGCCATAGTACCACTCCTTACAAAAAGCCAATATAATTATATAACAAAAGTAATTTTTTGTAAAGAAAAACTTTTCTTTTTCCGTGAAAGCCATTATCCCAATTGTCTTTCCCGGTCATTTATAGCCTTTCGTCTATAAATGAAACATTTATTTTATTTTCTCTTTCAACATAAAAAAAGCTAATCCTTCAATTAGCTTTTTAATTATTTACCCCACAGTAAATGGATTATTCATAGTTCCATCACCACCAGTTATTGCATCAGCATTTAAAGAAACTACTGGACGGACTTTTATATTAATATTAACAGAATCACCACTAATAACAGTAGAGCCAATGACATTGCTTTCTACACTAGCATACCCATTATCTACATAAACAGGTGTCATAGTCCAAAAATGGCCCTTAAAATACAAATAAAAACTTTTATTATCAATATATATCATATTATTTATATCGTATCCACCAGCTCCTGACATCACAATTTCATCAACAGTAAGTAACCCTATCGGAACAGTTAATGCTCCATTACCTTTAGATGTACTTACTGTAAATCTATCATTTACATTACTACACTTTAAACTTGGTGAATGATTAATAATATTTCGTTCCGTAGACATATATAATGTATCATCAGTTCCATAACCTTCATTAGTAAACGTTAAACTAGATAAATTAGTAACCGAAGAAATACTTCTATCATTACAATAGATTGCATCTTCAATATAATCTGCATAACTAGATAAATTATTATTATACCAATTATCTAAATAAGTTTTTATTGTACTATCATTAATGTTCTTATGTGTTTCTGCATAACTTGAAGATCCTGGTGCACCATACATATAACCTACATAAGCGTTATCGTTATCACTGGTATTATAAACTGACGTGCCTATAGAGTTTTGTGTTACTATTCTAATAGAACCATCACCATTTATTCTAACTATTCTCCACATTTGTCCTGCAAAAGATAAATAGTTATTGTCTACATCACCTCTAAAATAATATGTAGTACCAAAATCATCTACTGAAGAATATATTCCTTTAGTTCCATCACCCTGATTAGAAACAGAAGTCTTATCCCTCAAATTTTGCTTAACTCCACTATTACCACTTACTGTTGAAAAATCAGGTGTCTTCGTAGTATCTAAAACTATTGTACTATTTAAAGAGTGTAATTTTTGTAATGTGTAATTTGCGTCTATCTTTCCTTGATTTGCTGATGCTGATATTTTTCCTGAGAAAGAAGCTCCTATTACATCATTACCCGCTTTATTATTATCAATATAGATTACGATTATATATTTATTAATTTCAGTATTTGATAGTTGCTTAGTTAATATTTTTTTAGTGCCTGTACTTGTTATAGAGCCTGTTTTTTCAATATCAAAGGATTGATTTAATAAGTTTGCTACACTTACAGTACTGGTACTAGTATTTTTTAATATAGCATACTTTAATGCTCCAACACTATTACCTGTAGTAAAAGCATCAGATAAAGATGTGATATTTAAGTATAGTGAACCATAGCCTTCTATACCACAAGTAGATTTAATACCTATATTGGCATAGGTTAATGCTATACCTTCTTTGATAGTGAACTTACTGTTACTATCTATTAGATCACTTTCATTCATTAACTTTACTGAAGCATTATTTATGTCTCCACCTTTAGTGTAGTCTATTGTGAAACAATCTGAATTTAGACCTATATTTATTTTGTCACTTGACCAAGTTAGATAAGCTACTGTTACGCCTCCTAGTGCTAAGAGTATTATTATTCCTAGTATTAAATATTTCTTTTTCTTTTCCATATTATTCAACTCCTTACTAAATAGAAAAAAGACTATAAAAAACTAGTTAATAAACTAGTTATTTTACAGTCTTTAATATATTATTATTTGTATAAAGTCTTATTTTATAAGATATTACAAGCCCCCCCCCTAATTAACAACGAGTTAACGATTTTAAATTCACTATTAATCATAGGGTTCAGCTCCTTTCTTCTTTATACTTACAAATAAATAATATCATACTTTGTTAATTTATACAAGTAGAAAAAGAAAAAATAATAAAATTTATTTTATAGACTTAGAATAAGACTATAAAATACCTCTTAAGACCTTAGGCTTAAGAGGATATATAATATATAATAATTATCTAGCATATCCATATACCTTACCCTTTTCTAAAGAAATATTCTTATAATAAAATAACTCTGGTACTGTAACAAAAGTATAACCATTATTTAATAATTTAGGTATAATAATATTTAAACTATTAGAAGTAGCACTATATATATCGTGCATTAATATTATATCCCCATCTTTTACTTTATTAACTACCCTACTAGCTATCTTCTTAGAATTATGATACTTCCAATCTAAAGTATCAATATCCCATATAATAATAGGAAGATTACTACACTTCTTTATCTTCTTATTAAAAGATCCATAACTAGGTCTTAATAATCTAGGACTACTACCAGTTACTTCAAATATTAAATTACTAGTACTATCTATTTCCTCTTTTATCTTATCTTCTTTATACTTAGTAAGTAATAAATGATTATAAGTATGATTACCTATCTCCATACCACTATCTTTCATTCTTTTTAGTATATCTTCATTCCCTTTTATTTTAGATCCCAATACAAAGAAAGTAGCTTTAACATTATATTTATTTAATATATCTAATACTTTATTAGTATTATAATTAGGACCATCATCAAAAGTAAGAGCTATATATTTATTATCTTTATCTTTTATATTATTAGTTATATAATCAAAATCAAACATATTATTATCAGTCTTAGTAACACTACTATTATCTTTATCTATAATAAAAGAATTACTATCATAATTTATTTTATTATTATTAAATATATATTTATAAAAAGTCAAATAATATAAATTATTCTTATCTATATAATCATAATCTATAAATACACTACCCTTATTATTAGTAAAATCATTTAAAAAATCACTTATATAATTATCTATATTATCATTACTAAAAAAAGGATAACTAATATTCTTAGTATCAGATATTATCTCTTTATTTATTAATTCTTTTTCTTTATCTAATACTAATATCATTATTGTAATAATAATAAAAGGTATTAAAAGATATCTTATTTTCATATATTCACCTAAATAATAATATGAAAAAAAGACTATAATTATTAGTCTTTAATATCAATACCCTCAAATTCTACATTAATAAACTTTTTACTAGATAAATAATCACACATATGAACAAATCTTTCATACTTATCTTTAGGTATAGGAAGTACTTCATTACCATTATAATCTTTATTCCATATACCCATATGTGAAGAAATAACTCTAGTAATTAAATCCAATTCTTCTTCATTTAAAGATATATTATCTTTTTGTTTTCTTATAAAATCCGCTGCTAACAAAGGATGATCAAATCTAGTATATTTTTCTTTTACTACACCACTTTTAAATCCATCGTGTAATACTAAAGCCATAATAATTATATCTTTTTCATTATCTTTAAAATTATTAAGTCCTGGATTATCTAATAATTCTTTAGCTATTCTAACTGCTACTTTAGTATGTTTAACCAATCCATTCTCTGTACTAGCAAATCTAGGATGATATTTACCAGTACTAGATGCAGGTATCTCAAAGAAATAATCTGGTAAATTACTAACTAAATATTTTAAATCTTCTCTCTTCTTATTATCTTTTATATAATTATATTCTTTATTAAAATAATCTACTTTTTCCATATTATTACTTCCTTACATTAATATCCACAGTTGTATATGGTATTTCTATCTTCTCTTTATCAAATCTTTGTTTTATCATCTTTAAAGCAGCTCTCTTAACTGCAAAATTAGACATAGCTTTACAAGTAATATCTACTGCATATACTATTGAAGAATTACCAAGTTCATCTACTCCTAGTAATTTATAATCTTTTACTTGATCTATCTTTAGTATATCTTCTTTCATACTACTAAGAACCTCTTCTAATTTATCTATATCAGTATTATAAGCAACATTAAGTTTAAGAAATATATCACAATTAGATAAATTATAATTAATAACTTCATTAAATGAAGCATTACCTATAGATTTAACTTCTCCAGTAAATGCTTTTAATTTAGTAGTTCTAAGTCCAAACTCTATAACATAACCACCAAACTTATTAATCTCTACATAATCTCCAACAGCAAACTTATTATCAAATATAATAGCAATACCTGCTAATAAATCTTTAATAATATCTTGAAAAGCAAGACCAACAATCGCAGCAAATACTCCTAATGAAGCTATAATACTAGTAGTATCAACTCCATATAATTTTAAAATACCTACTATAACAAATACTAACACTAAGTACTTACAAGCACTCTTGGCTAAGTTAATAATAGTATCTTTTCTCTTATCTTTTCCTCTTCCACCTTTATGTCTAACAGTAAGTTTATCTACTATCTTTCCTAATATAAAATTAAATATAATTCCTATCACAGCATAAACAAATGGTAAATAAAATTTATAACTAGTTATAAAATCAGTAAATTTTTCCATACACATCCAACCTCTCTATATTTATTATAAGATATTTAATTAAATAAGTAAATAAGATAATTAATTATTTTACTTTAACTTTAATTTTCTTTTTATTTACATTATCTTCCTTATAATTAGTAACTATTATTTTATCACATAATCTACACTTCTTAATATATACACCATTCTTTTCTCTACAAGAAAAACTATGTCCTTTTATCTTACATATATTATTATTAATATCATCAAGTATTTCATTTAAAATATTTACTTCTTGTTTATATTCATTTATACTATCAATAGTAGTTCTTCTTAATTGATATAATTTAGATAACTTATCTTTATTATCATTCTTCATAACATCATCTCTTTCTGTAAGCACTATAATAATATATTTTATCAAAAATATCAAGTTATCGACCACTTTTTACTGCTTTTACTCCGAAAGTGGTCGATAACTTACACTTTTTACTATTTTTTACTATCTATTATTCTAACAATAATCTCATTAGAAATATACATATATTTTTTATTAATACTAAGATAATTATTCTTTTTTATTAAATAACCATCCCCTAAAAGATAATCTATATTATAAATATCTTCTAAATCTTTATTATACTTTTCTCTAAATCTTTTTAAATTTATACCCTCTATTTTTCTAAGACCAAGCATTATTTCATTCTCTATTCTAATATCTTCTTCTTCATAATCTCTATCTTTTAAATATATACCATCTAAGTACTTAGATAAATTCTTTACATTATTCATTCTATAATTATTTATATAACTAGTACTAGAAAGACCAAATCCATAATACTCTTCATTATTCCAATATACTAAATTATGTCTAGATTTATACCCCTCTTTAGCATAATTACTAATCTCATAATGAATATAATTATTATCCTCTAATGTATTCTCTATATAATTATACATATCATAATCTTTGTCTTCATCTATATTAGTAAATCCTTTTATCTTAAGCATAGTATTATTTTCTATTATCAAGCTATAAGTAGATATATGGGGTACATCTAATTCTAAAAAGTACTTAATATCTTCTTTTAATATATTAATATCATCATAAGCAGCATATATTAAATCTATATTTATATTATCAAAATACTTCTTTACTAATTCTATTTGTCTAAATATATCTTCTCTAGTATTATTTCTTCCAAGTAACTTAATAATATCTTTATTAAAAGATTGTACTCCTATACTTATCCTATTAACTCTATGCTCTTTCATTATAATAAGTTTATCTTCAGTAATAGAATCTATATTACACTCTATAGTAAACTCATAATCTTTATCTACATTAAATATCTTTATAATCTTAAATAATCTAAGTAATTCATCACAATCTAAACTACTCGGAGTCCCTCCTCCTATATATATAGTATTAACTATTTCATTCTTATACCTAGATTTAATTTCCTTTTCTAAATTAGCCAAATATTTATTTATATATTTCTTATTATAAAAGACCTTACAAAAATCACAATAAGAACAAATATTATCACAAAAAGGAATATGTATATATATAGACATAATATCACCATCTAATAGAATAACATAAATTATTATTATTTTCAATGAATAAAATTATTAGTATAAGTACAATATAGTAATGGTGATAATATGAATAATATAGATGTTAGAAGTTATATCATAAGTAACTTCAAAGAAGACACTCCTGAAGATATTAAACTATCTATCGAAGAATCAATTTCTTCAAAAGAAGATGATCCTTTAATAGGTCTTGGTGTCTTATTTGAACTATTATGGAATAATAGTAGTGATGATGAAAAGGATATAATTATCTCTAACATAAAAAAAGGTATGTAAATAATTACATATCTTTTTCTAATATAAACAATTCCAAAAATACATTACCATCTATAGTACCACTTTTAATATTATTATCTAAATTAGCTAAATAAGATAGATATCTAAGTAAATCATCTTCAGTATAATAATAACTATCACTAAGTAAATACTTAACCCTATATACACTTCTAAACTCTAATATCTTCGCTATCTCATCATTAGATTTTCCATTATTATACAATCTCTTCACTTGAAAAAGTAATCTAATTTGTGCAGCAATAACTGCTATAATCTGATTAACATCCATCCCATTCTGAATAAAATTATTATATATTTCTATTGCCTTACTCTTATCTTTCTTTAATATACAATTAACTAAATCATAAACAGAATTATCAAAATTCTCTGAAACAAGAATATTTATATCCTCCTTAGTAATTACTCTATCACTAACTTTATATAACATAAGCTTATCTAATTCATTAATAAGATTATCAAGATTATTACCACACCTATCTATCAAATAATTAATATCCTCTTTAGTAATGTTATAATCATTACTCTTTACATAATCATTAGCAAAAGAAATTAAATATTCCAAAGTAGCTTCTACTTTTTCACTTTTACCTTTTGCAGTTATAAGCTTAACTAACTTTCTTCTAGAATCTACAGTAGAACTATAACTAACAAAAACTAAATAACTATTAGAATTATAACTGTCAAAATAATCTTCTAATTTTTCCATCAATGGAACTTCTTTCTTTCCACTTAAATAACTAGTACTATCTATAACAATTAATTTATTTAAAGAAAACATTGATATAGTAAGAGCATCATTAACTATATCCTCTATATCATTTATATCATAATAACTAACATCCTCTTCATTAACTTCTATTTTCTTTCTAATATCTTCTATTTTCTTTTTAATTATGCCTTTATCTTCACCATATAACAAATAAAAATTCACTCTATCACTCTTCTATCTTCCTGCAGTCATAATTATTATTTTTATAATATGAAATAAGTTCTTCTAATGTTCTAGGCATAAAATAATCTTCTTCTGTATTTATATTAGAAAATACTATATATGTATACTTTTCATCATCAAATTTATAAGTATCTCCATCATTTATATATTTATAAAAATAACTCTTATCTTTAAATTCTTTATAATAAGCCGTATCAGTAAAAATATAATTACTCTTTACTTCTATATTATTAATATTCTTTTTATAATCAAAAGTAAGTTCTACTTCCTCATTAACAGTACAAGGTAATGATGCTGAAAAAGAACTCTTAGAGCATAAATAACTACTATTACTTTTATCTAATATTTTATCTTTCATAAAGTATAATAAACCCGCTATAACAATTACTATTATTATCACAAGAAATAATAGTATTTTCTTTTTATTAACCTTCTTATTTGTATTTACATCTTCCTTTAATTTAGGTTTAGGAATAGTTAAATCACTTAATTTATTTATATCAACAGTATTATTATAAATACTTTCATCTATTATTTGTATTGAATTAATATTATCTAAAGATATAACTTCATAATCACTATCAACATTACTATTTAATAATAAATCAATAAAATTCTTTATAATATTACTTATATCTTCTTTTGAAGTCATAACAATTATTTCTCGTTCTCTAACAAATAAAGTACCAAAATAAATCTTTTTATTATCATAACTATATATTATATACTTATTACCATTCTTTTTATTTTTAAAAGCCGCAAAAACATTAACATAAATAGTCTCTTGTCCATAAACAAATTTATAATCATTAACTTTTATTCTTTTTCCAATCATAATTCCTCCACATTAATTATAATACATTAAATTTATTTAGTAAAGAAAAACTGCTATTCATATTTAATTTGATTAGCAGTTATATCAAATCCTCCAACAAAAGTTTTACCTTGTTCTATGTCTTGATTTTCTCCATTTTCTCCAAGCCATATAAGAACAGTAAATGTTTTTTCTTCTTTTGCTTTTAAGTAAATTCCTGAAGCAATTCTAACACTTCCACTAGAAGGTATACTACCCGTACCAATCTTATTATTATTAGAATCATATATTGCAAACTTTAATTCATTAGAAGTAAACTCATTATTTGTAACATCTATATTTATATCTAATGTCTGATCCAAAGTACCAGTACTTCTAACAGCAAATTTCTTTTTATACACTGAATAAGTAGAATTTATATTTGGTTCATATATAGGTAACAAAGCATATGTATCTATAACTCTTCCATCTATATAATTTATCTCTAATACTCCAGTTCTTATCTGAGTACTATCTTTCTTTTCTCTAGCTATTATAGAAAAATATGTAAAAGTAATACCTATACACATAGTTATAATAGTTAAAACAAGTAAAATAAGATAAAATATTTCATTCTTTTTTCTACTCTCCATATTCTATATCACCTAGTATAATGATATCAAAAAAACAAAAAAAAAGCAATATTAAATTGCTTTTTTATGCACCAGTTGCAGTACCAGTAATTTGTCCGTTTTCTGCTCCAACTACATCAATTCTTACAGTACCATTAAATACTGCGCCTTGCTCAGCATCATTAGCAGCTCCTGCTTCATTAAGCCAAACAAATAGACGATATTTTTGAGTAGTTCCATTACCTGCTAAATCTAAAGTAGAATCTAAAGTAGCAGGATTTCCAACGATACCAAAGTTACCTTCGTAAGAGAAAGTTCCTTTACCAACTGAAGTTCCACTACCACCATTTGTTACATCATATAAAATAAAGTTAAGGTTAGTAAATGCTTTTTCTCCATCAGTTAATGCAGTAGGTTCAACATATGCTTTAACTTTAACAGCACCATCACCATTATTAGTTAAAGTAAAATCATAAAAACCACATACAGTATATCCTTTATCATCACGGCAAGATACATAATTATTACCTTCAGAATCAGATTCTCCAGCAGCAGCTCTTCTAACAGTTTCTTGAGCCACAGCTTCTGTAGAAGGAATTAAGTTCTCAATAGCAATTTCTTCTCCATCATCATATACGATTTGAACTGAAGCAGCTTTAACTTTAACAGCATCTTTATCACTTTTAGCATTTATAGAAAAGTATGCAAAAGATGCACCAATTATAGCAACAATTAATGTAAGTACACCAATAACTCCAAAAAATATTCCTCTCTTATCTTCCTTTTCCATTACTCTTCTCCTCTCTTCTATCATAATAATAATATCAAAAAAAATAGAGAAAATCAATATCTTTTCTAATTTTTTTATCAAAAGAAAAAATAGTTTATAAAACTATTTTAAAAATTTAACAAATTCTTCTTTAGACATAAAGCCAGTAAATCTTTTTACTTCAGTACCACCTTTAAATAATATTATTGTAGGTATTGACATAACACCATATCTTCTAGCAATATCAGCATTATCGTCAACATTTATTTTTACAAAGTTAATATTAAATTCATTAGATACTTCCTCAAATACTGGTCCAAACATCTTACAAGGACCACACCAAGTAGCATAAAAATCTACTACAGCATCTGTTTCTATTAATTTATCAAAATCTTTTACATCAGTTATTAATGACATCAAAATCACCTCACTCTAATATAGTTTTATCATTAATATGTAATTTATTCTTATCTACTAATTTTCTAGCAGACTCCTTAGTGATAACATTATTATCTATTAATATTTTAGTTATATCACTATTTAATTGTTCATCAGTTTTACTATTCTTATTTATAACAACATCATAAACATCATCATATATATTTATCATATCCTCAGATATACCAGATAATATAGGAGTATTATTTATTATAAAATTAGCAGTTTTTGATTCTCTTACATAAGGAAGATCAAATATAGGTAAAGTTAAAACTATTAAAATAAGAAAAACATAAACATACATTTCTATAACACCTACTACTATACCAAGTAATTTAGAAGGTATACTAAGTATAATTGTAGCTTTAAGTAACTTTTCTATAAGTCCTGTTACAGTCAAAACAACTCTTAGTACAAATAAAAGCGCCATAAATACTATAATAAAAGCTAAAGTTTCATAAAATAATATATTAATAGCATCTAATCCCTTTATAAATCCCCAGAAATTAAAAAATGGTAGATTTTCATACATAATAACAGACAAATAATTCTTTAAATAAAATGCTAAAATAACTATTATAAACATTCCAACAAAGTCAGCAGTCTTCTTGATTACCCCAGCCTTAAAGCCTCCTACTGCTCCAAAAGCCAAAGCAATTAGTATAATAATATCACAAACATTCATATTTTCTCCTCCTACAATAATTATATAATAAATCCATCAAAAAAGAAAGAAAAAGATGCAATTTATGCATCTTGATTTTGTGTATCATTATTTTCATTTACTACACTAAATATCATTTTATTTCCATTATAACCTTCTTTATAATGAAGTTCAAACTCTTTCCAATTTTTATCTATTTCATAAGCAATATATCCTTCAGTTTTCTTACCACTAGCAAGTGTTCCAGATAATGATTTTTGTCCATCTACATCAGAAAATGTAATTAAATTAGATACTAGATTATTATCTACATAACCATTAAAATCCATATCAGAAATATACTCTTCATCATCAGAAATATTCTCTACCTCAAGTAAAAATACTAAATATTCCTTTCCATCTGCTGGAGTTTTAGCTAAAGCTCCCTCTCCTATAGTATCATATTTAGTCGCAGATTTTAAAGTTATTCTAAAATCATCACCTTTCAAAGTATCACCTATAGTACCTTTAGAAGTAATAACATCATCCACATAATCATCAATATAATCTTCAATTTTAATATCATTCTTCTCTAGATATTTAAATCCAGCAGCAGCTAACACACAAAAAGCTATAAATGGAATAATAACAACACAACCTACTACTATTAATATTATAGCCCAAGTAGGTAACCCTTTCTTCTTTTCTTGTTTCTTATTATTATTTATATTATTATTAGTGTTATTTTCCTCAACCATCTTGCCACAATTAACACAAAATCCAGCATTCTCTGGTAATTCATTACCACAATTAGTACAAAACTTTGCCATATTTATCTACTCCTCTCTACAATAATTATATAATATATTTAAGAAAAAAGAAAGTATTTTTATCAAATATTTTCTTCTCTAATTTGTTCTATAATATTATGTTTCTTTATCTTACTAGCAGAATACATCATAGTAAGAAGAACTATTACAAATACCGAAACTATAGATATAATAATAGCATTCCAAGGTATAATGATACTACTTGCACTCATCATACCAGCAAGTGAATAATGTATAAGAATAGTAACACCAATACCAACTGGTATAGCAAACACTAAAGATTTAATACCAAAGAATAAACTCTCAAAGAATAACATCTTATTAAATCCTCTCTTAGTAAGTCCTATACTTCTAAGTACAGCAAACTCTCTTCTTCTAAGTGCCATACTAGTAGATATAGTATTAAACACTGAAGTAACTCCAATCAAAGTAACAAGACTAATAAATCCATACATAAGTATTTTAACAACCAATATAATATTATTAGCTTCTTTCATAGCCTCATTAACATTAGTATAACTAACATTATCATAACTATCAAGTTCCTTAGTTGATTTATCTATACTATTAGTATTATCGCTTATAATATTAAATTGTGTATAATCAATCTCTCCATCAGTAATACTATCATATAATTTCTTATTAACAACAAATTTATAATCTGTAATATAAGAAAACTCTTCAATCAAATCAAAAGATTTATTAGTAATAAAAATATTATCAATATTCTTAGTACAATACTTAGTAGTATCATTTACATCATCATCAGAAGCAAAATTACATATCTTTATAGTAATATTACCATCATTATTAATTACAGGAATATCATAATTAACTCTCTTACTATCCCCATAACTAACACCCTTAAATCTATTAAGTAGAATAACACTATCTTTATCAAGACCAATTAACTTCTTATACTTCTCATAAGAATTATCATCTATTACTAAAATAGAAATATTATTATATTTAGCAGTCTTTAAATCATTTAAAACCTCTTCACCAAAAGCACTCTTATAATATTTTAAATATTCATCATTATAAGTATAATTACCTACTACCGCCAAATTACTACTACTATAAGATGTATACTCTAATACATCACTACTATTAATAATTTCATTAATTTTATCTAAAACCTCTTTATCATTATCATTACCATTTTTAAAATAAGTAATCTGATAATCATAAGGTATTTCTCCAGCCACTTCACTAGCAGTATTTAAAGTATAATTCATATATGAAGAAAAAGATATAAATAAGACTATACTAATAAATAAACTAACTATAGTAACCCTATATTTTTTCTTATTTCTCTTTATATTTTTAAGAGCAATCTCCCCTTCTATACCAAATAAACTATTAACTAATTTACTTGTTTTAATCTTCTTTTTATTAATCTTTATATCATCATTTTGTCTAATAGCCTCAATCGGAGATATTTTACTAGCTCTTCTAGATGGTATTAATGAAGATACAAAGATAACTATTATCATAAATATAACTGGAACAATAATAAATATTGGATTAGTAACTAAATTTAAGTTCATTTCTAAGATATCACCAATTAAATTATTAATAATAACTATAACAACTCCTATACCAACATAAGCACCAACTATACCTAATATTATACCAATAACACCCACTATTAATGCTTCAAAAAGTACAGACGATCTTAATTGCTTCTTAGTAGTACCTATACTAGATAATAATCCAAATTCCTTCTTCCTTTCCATAACAGAAATAGCAAAAGAATTATATATAACAACTATACATCCAATACTAACTAAAGCGAGCATAATAACCATCATACTAACCATCGTTGACATAACATTACCATAAGTACTCTCACCATATAAAGCAAGTAAAGTACTATTATAAATAATGTTATCTTCATAATTTAAATCTTTAGCAAGTTCTTCAGATTGTTTAATAATCTTTTTATTCTTATTAAACATAACATATAAATTTACATTTCCCTTATTACCATTTGTATCAAGTGTAAAGAAAGAATATCCACAAGCAGAATAACTTTCAAAATTACTTCTTTCTACAATGCCAACAATCTTATAAGTCTTTTCTCCCCCTACATTAATAGTTTCACCTTCTACCAACTCATCATTAGACAAAGTAAGATTACCATCAATATTTCTACTTCCATAAGATAATGTTATACTATCTCCAACTTTATATGAAACATCATTTTGTTCATTGATATGTTTAGAAATAATTATTTCACTATCATTCTGAGGAAATCTACCAGTAACTAATTTAAGTTCATCAAAATATGTTTTATTAACACCAGCAATATAGATATAAGGCTTATATTCATTATCAGAATCAAAAGTACTAAAACCAATAGGTTTTTCGTAAAAGTAATCAATATTATCATTACTTATTTTATCAACATTCTCCAAAGAAACATTCTTATATAATGCTTCATATCTACCATTATAATTAATAGTATCTCTAATCATCAAATCTTGAAAAGAAGAAAACAAAAGTCCAATTCCCACCATCAAAGCAGTAGACAATATTATACCAATAATAGTAACAATTGTTCTCTTTTTATTTAACTTTAAATTCTTAATAGTCAACTCTTTTAAAACACTCATTTTATCTTCTCATCCTTAACTATCTTACCATCTTCCAGAGTAATAATTCTTTTAGCTTCTTTAGCCAAATTAATATCATGTGTAATCATAATAATAGTTTGATGATATTTCTCATTAGAAATTTTAAGTAAATCCATAATTTCTCTACTAGACTTAGAATCCAAATTACCTGTAGGTTCATCCGCAAGTATAATATCTGGTTTAGAAATAAGTGCCCTGCCAATAGATACTCTCTGTTGTTGTCCTCCAGATAATTCATTAGGTAAATGGTTTATTCTTCTTTCTAACCCAAGTACTTCTATAAGTTCTTTTAAATACTCTTTTGAAGGTTTCTTACCATCAAGTAATATAGGAAGTGTCATATTCTCTTCAACATTAAGTATTGGAATTAAATTATAAAATTGATAAATAAGTCCAACTTTTCTTCTTCTAAAAACTGCTAGGGCATCATCTTTTTGTTTAAAAACATCTACTCCTCCAATAATAACTTTTCCACTAGTAGGCTTATCAACAGTACCGAGTATATGAAGTAATGTACTCTTTCCACTACCAGATGATCCAACTATAGCAACAAAGTCTCCTTCATCTACAGAAAAAGAAACATCTGATAGAGCTTTAACTAATGTTGTACCCTTACCATAATTCTTACACAAATTATTAACTTCTAATATTTTCATTTTCTTATCCTCTCTATTATTTCATCATAACTAATTCCCATTTTAGTAAGTTCATCTATTTTATTCTTTATAACTTCTATTTCTTTATTAATTTTATCATCAGTAGCTTTTTTAGTATCTGAAGATATAAAAGTTCCTTTGGTACTAATCGTAGTAATAATCCCTCTATTTTCTAATATATCATAACTCTTTTTAACAGTATTAGGATTAATACCCAAATTACTAGCCATCTCCCTAATAGAAGGTATCTGCACTTTCTCCTTAAGTATACCAAGTGCCACATACTTCTCAATATCATTAACAATCTGTTCATATATAGGAGTTCTACTCTGATAATCCAAATTAATCATAATCTGTTTCATCTACATTCCCTCCAGTAGTTTCAGCATCATCATATGTATCATCAGGATCACCAACAATACTCTTAAGTTCCTCAACCTTATTAGTAACAAAAACATTCTTTCCATAATTATCATACATAGTAATATAACTATAATCCTTATTAATATCTATCTCATCATCAATATTCTTAACTATAAATGATCCAATATCAAAATAAGAAGTACCATAATATAAACCATTAACATAATAAGAATAAATACTATCATTACCAATCTTATCCAAATTATTCTTAGTATTATTATTATAATATTTCAATATCTCTAAAGCCAATTCTTTATTATTACCAACATCAACATTTATACTTCTAACATTATAGTTATCATAAATATATAAAGTAACAACAAATAACTCACTACCACTATCATTATTTCTTAATACATCACTATTCTTTTTATACTCTTCAATAATCATATTAGATAATTTATTATTATTAATACCAGTATAACCATCAGCATAGCCAATACCAAACACTTTACTATTTCTATAATTATTTAATTCTTTAACATACTTCTTATCATTAAGTAATCTACTATTAATATAATTATAATTATCTTTAGTAGCATAAATATTAAACCTATATGTAGTTCCTTTTATATTAGTCTTTATATGATAAGTATTATAATAGTCATCTACCGGTCCATTATTCAATAAAAGAGAAACAACATAATTAATAACCTCTTTATCCTTAGTAGCACCAACCTTAACATTACCATCATCAACAAAAGTAATCTCTTTAATATCATCAGTATTAATATTATATTCACTATCTTTTAAAAGTGAGCCTATAATAACAACTACACCAGATACAGCACCTAAACAAATAAGCATCTTAAAGAAATTAGTAACTTTCTTTCTAGTAATCAAATCATAAATAATTAAATAAGTAAATATAAGAACTAATAAAAGTATTATTGAAAAAATATCACTACTAGAAACACTAAAATTTCTAATTATCATATATGCTACACAAACTATAGGAACAGTAGTCAAAGTCCTAACAAAAATATGTGTTCTCTCACTTCTAAATGAAGTACCAACAACCTCAAATTTCTTCTTTGCAAAAAGAATAACTCCCATAACAGTGTATAATATACTTAAAACAATCATCTTAATAATAGATACATTTATCTTAGAATCAGATTCATTACTAAGCATAAGTTTTTCAATAAGCTCATAAGGCAAAGTATAAGTAATATTATCTATTTTAGTAACATAACCAGAATAAATATTATTCTTCTTATCAACATCACACTTTATATTATCACATTCATAAACACTAGGAACACAATCCTTAGAAGTACATTCCACTCTAGCATTAGAACCAGCACTATATTGAAATCCCCTAAAACTAATAAAAGTACTAACAAAAGGAACTAAAAATAATATAAGTAAAGTAACAACAATAGTAGTAATTTTATTTGAAGATACACTAACAGCCACATTACAAGAAGTAAATACAAATATATAAGCAATAGAATAAATTAAAAGTACATCAAATAACATCTTATAATCAATAATAATATTACTATATATCAGACTTATAATAAGTGTAATAACAAAATTAATAATTTGCATCAAAAGAAGTATAACTATTCCACCTATCGTATTAGTAAGAAATATTTGTTTCTTATTAATAGGCATCGACAAAGTAAAATCAATAGATCCCTTCTTATAAATAAAATTAAACAAAGTAAGTGAAAGTATTATTGGTATAATATACATTCCAAATAACATATGTGCAGACACTTCATAAATATTAGGCATAAGATTATTACCATCACTACAACTAACAAGTAATATAATACCACCAATTGTAGGAAGAAGCAGCATACATAAAAGAATAATAGCTCTAGATTTCTTAATATTCTCTTTTAAATAATTAAAATTAAATAAACTTGTTAAACTCATATCCTAAAGCCTCCATTTCATAAATAAATACTTCCTCTAAAGTAAGTGGTAGATAATCAAGTATCAAAGGTTTCATCTTCTCCAATTTATTCTTACTTTTTCCATCATTATCTTTAATTATTATAGTAGCTACACTACCAGTCTTTTTAAAACTTAAAATATCAAAATCCTCAAAATCTTCCTTATCAAAATTATTTTCAAAAGATATTTGAACTTTAAACATATTAGTTTTGATAGTATCAACATCACTCTCAAATAAAATACCGCCTTGATATAAAAGACCTAAATTATCACAAATATCTTCAAGCTCCCTAAGATTATGACTAGTCATAACAATAGTAGTATCCTTCTTATTCATTTGTTTAATAAGTATTTTCTTCATAGTATTTCTAATAACAGGATCCAATCCATCAAAAGTCTCATCAAAGAACATATAATCAGCATTAGTACAAATAGCACATATCAAAGCACATTGTCTCTTCATTCCCTTTGAAAAAGTACTAATTTTCTTATCAAGACTAAGATTTAACATACCCGCTAACTCTTTTAGATAGTTAATATCAAAATCCTTATACATAGATTGATAATATCTAGCAGTATCCATAAGTGTATACCCAGGATAAAAGAATAAATCATCTTGTACAAAAACCATCTTTTGTTTTATAATCTCATTATCATAAACTGACTCTCCAGAAACAGAAATAACACCACTATCAGCTTCATATATTCCCATAATAGTTCTAAGTAATGTACTCTTACCAGAACCATTAGCTCCTACTAAGCCATAAATAGAATTATCAAGAATAGTACAACTAAGATCTTTTAAAACATAGTCTTTTTCATATTTCTTAGATAGTTTATCTATTTTTATCATATAAATTCTCCTTTCACTATAATATATGATTGTACTACTTGCACTAGTACAATTAAATCATACTATATAAACTTTTCTTTGTCAAGAAAAAAAAGCATTTTACCAAAATAATTTAATCTAGAGACTTAAACCTAAGGCTCTAGATTATCTTTGAAGACAAATACAAATTTGGCTTCAAAGAAAGAGTGTGAAATAATAGGTTCACACTCCAATAACAAACATCTATTTCTTTTTCCTATAAAAAACAGAATAAAAAGAAAAATCAATACTATCAATTACCCTTCTATAATCCTCATAACTAAACCCCTTTATAACATCAATATAATCCTCATCCTTATAACCAAAACTAATATAATTATCCTCTATAGGACCAACATACCCATTTATACTATCTTTCCTAACAACCATACTAGTAATACTATTCTTCTTAGCAAGCTCAAAAAGTTCCTTATCATCATCACTAACACTATTAATAACATCAATAACTCTCTTCTCAAAATCATCACATAAAGAAGTATATCCCCAAATATCTATAACCAAATAACCATTATAGTAATAAGAAGAACTAACAATATCCCCTATATATTTATCACTCCTATTAATATACTCATTTATCTTCGAATACTCAGAGAAATTAATATTCAAAAACCAACAAACATACCAATCAAGTTTATATCTATCATAACTAGATAACCCCCTTATATCAATTTTAAAATTAATAATAACTTTATCTATCAAACTACACTCATAAGTAGTATACTTAGAAACAATATCTCTTTTATCTACTATCATAGGTAACTTCTTATCACACTTAAAAGATTTATTACTATAAAATTTCTTAATCTTATCAAATACTTTATCATAATCAAAATTACCCGCTACCACTAAAAACTGATTACAAGGAATATACACACTATCATAAATATCTCTAAGTTCATTAATACTAATACTATTAACACTCTCTTCACTACCCAAAGTATCATTACAATTATTAAATAAAGTTCTTATATTACTAGAAGCTACTCTTCTCCCCTCATCATTAAGACTATCTCTAATCTCATTTAACACCGCATACTTAGTTTTATCTAACTTCTCCTTAGTAAAAGTAACATTATATATTCCCTCCAAAAAAGTATCAAAGCACTCATAAAAATTACCAACTGTATTAAAAAAATAAGAAGTATAAAAAGAATTAGTTCCAGCATTACAACTAAGTACATTATAATTTCTCAAGTTATCTAATAAATTACCCGAAGAAGTATTCTCACAAACATAATGTTCAAGCAAATGAGCACTACCTTCTTTTATTTTTCTTTTCTTTCCTCGCCAATCAACATAAAAATTATAATTACCTCCATAAAAAGTATATAACTCCATATGATTAGTACTCTTACTCTTATCAGTATATATAAGAATAGTAAGCCCTTCTTCTAAAGTAATAAACTTTGCACTATTCATATTTATCTCCTCCTACATACTTAGATACCATAACCAATCTATTCTTAATAAAATCATAAACTTCTTCTCCACTTACAGTCTTTAATATATCATAGTATTTATCTTCAATATATTCCAAATGTTTATCTATATATTCATAAAGTATATCACCTAAATTTTCTTTACTAAGTTCATTATCAATTCTAGCATTCTCAACTATCAAAGAAAGCTTATCTCCTATATAATCAATATCCTCTATTTTCTTCATAACACTATCATAAATATCAAATATTATTTTAGCATTACCCTTATCTGTAAAAGAAGCCAAAGTCAAAGTACCAAACATAGTATAATTAACATAACATCTATATATTAAATCATTATCTTTTCTTAAACTATCAAACAAAATATTAGATACATTAGAATACAAAAGTTTCTTAACAACACTAAGTAAAATAGTATCTCTAACACAATTAATATTTTTAACTTTATAATTACAAAAAACTCCTGCTGTAGAAAAAGGACTATCTTCTACTACAACATCTACTTTACTAGGTATATTCTTAGCATAAACATAATAATCTTTTTTAAATTTAACCCTACTTATCTTATTATCAAGAAGAATATTCTTAATCAACTCTTTAGATTTATTCACATCAACATTTCCAATCAAATACACTAAAGGAGGTCCACTAATAATTTTATTATATGTTTCATATAAACTCTTCGAAGTAACATTATCTAAAAGTGAAGTATCCTTAAAAACTTTAGAAACCAAGTAATCATCTTCATCATTTAACAAATCATTCTTATAGTCATAATAACTAAAAAAATCATTATTAATTCTAATAGTTCTATTCTTATATATTTTTTTAGCTTCTTCTACTTTACTTCTAGGAAAAGCCCCATCTTCTAAATAGGGATCATATATAATTTCTTTAATAAATTTCAAATTATCTTCAAGTACATCTATTCCCAAACAATCATAAGAAGGATAACTAAGTGTAAACTCCAAGAAAGGACTATTACCAATAAAAGATATCTTACTTCTATAAGACAAACAATAATTATTAATATTAATAACTGCTATCTTTTTATTAGTATCATACTTTTTACTTCTATCAAAAGCTATCTTTTCTAATATTCTTAATTCCTCTTCTTTATAATTAATTATTGGATAACTAATAAATATAATACATCTCTTAAAATCTTTATTTTTTATAATTAATGGTTCATTCTTTTTATCAAACATACTACTCACTACCAATCTATCTAAATTATATTTTAATAATATATTTTTGTCAATATAGGTATTACCCCATACACAAAATACACGAATATCATAACTTATTTTAGGAGGTTAAAAAATGAATGATTTTAATGACTATTATAACTACTTAAATGGTAACTACAGTGATCCAAACTTTATGCAATACCCAAATAACATTATAAATGACATTAATTATCAAAATAATATTCAAAACAATTATCCTATAGCAGACACTACTCCAGATATCACAACTACTTTAGTAGGTTTTAAAAGAGGAAATTTATTTAATAGTCTCTATAATGAATACAAAAACTATAAACCACAAGAATTAAAAGCAAATAGTGAAAGAGAGGATCTAATTCTTCAAATAGATGAACAAAGATTTGCTGTAATAGAATTAGGATTATATTTAGATGTATATCCAAATGATAAAGCAGCTCTAAATAAATATAATGGCTACTTAAAAAAAGAAAAAGAATTAGTATCTCTATATGAAAGTAAATATGGACCATTAACAATATATAGTCCTGTTCAAACAAATAACTGGTTATGGAATAACTCACCTTGGCCTTGGGAGGTGCAAAACTAATGTGGAAATATGTAAAATCACTAGAATACCCTGTTAATATTAAAAAGAAAGACTTAAGAATGGCTAAATACTTAGTAACACAATATGGTGGAGCTAATGGTGAATTAAGTGCAGCCTTTAGATACTTAAATCAAAGATATACTATGCCAGATGATAAAGGAAAAGCATTACTTACAGACATAGGAACTGAAGAATTAGCACACGTAGAAATGATATCCGCAATGATATATCAACTACTAAACGGAGCCACTCTAAAAGAATTAAAAGAAGCTGGATTAGAATCACACTACGCTGAACACGGTTATGGCTTATATCCAACTGATTCCAATGGTGTACCATTTACTGTATCATATTTTGCTACAACTGGCGACCCACTTGCAGACTTATCTGAAGATATGGCTGCTGAACAAAAAGCTAGAGCCACTTATGAAAACTTAATTGATTTAACAGACGATCCAGATGTCATAGGACCATTACTTTTCTTAAGACAAAGAGAAATAATTCACTTTACTAGATTTAAAGAATTATATGACGAATATAAAAGAAAAGGAATAAAATAACTAAATACCTACCAATCTAGGTATTTTTTTACATAAAAAAAGAAGTTATTTCTTTGCATCAAACTTCTTTCTTGCTTCTGTATTTAAAATAAATTTTCTAAGTCTAATATTCTCTGGAGTAATCTCCACTAATTCATCACTGTTAATATAATCTAGACAATATTCTAATGTAAGTGGTCTAGGTCTTTTTAATACAACTGTATGATCAGATCCTGATGCTCTTGTATTAGTAAGTTGTTTACCCTTAACTACATTAACTGCAAGATCATTTTCTCTATTACATTCGCCTACTATCATACCTTCATATACTTCAGTACCTGGTTCTATAAACATAACACCTCTATCTTCTAATTGTCCTAAAGCATAAGCTGTAGCCTTACCAGCTTCAGTAGACACTAATACTCCTACTTTTCTTTCTGTAGAATTAATATCCTCTATAGGTAAATATTCTTTAAAAGTATGATTAAGAATACCATAACCCTTAGTCAAAGTCATAAAATTAGTGTTAAACCCAATAAGCCCTCTTGAAGGAATAGTATAATTAAGTCTAATTAAATTATTAACATTAGACATATTATCCATCTTACCTCCACGTAATCCAAGAGCTTCAATTACATTACCAACAGACTCATCGCTAACTTCTATTTGAACATCTTCATAAGGTTCACATTTAACGCCATCTATTTCTTTTATTATAACTTCTGGTTTAGACACTTGTAATTCAAAACCTTCTCTTCTAAGATTTTCAATAAGTATTGATAGATGAAGTTCTCCTCTACCAGATACTATCCAAGATTCATTACCAGACTCTTCTACTTTTAAGCTAACATCCTTTTGTGTTTCTTTAAATAGTCTCTCTCCTATTTTTCTTGCAGTAACAATCTTTCCTTCTCTTCCTACAAATGGACTATTATTTACCATAAAAGTCATCTTAAGTGTAGGCTCATCAATTCTAAGAATTGGAAGTGCCTCTTCTTTACCAATATCACAAACAGTTTCACCAACAGAAATATCCATAAGACCTGCCACAGCAACTATATCTCCTGCTTGTGCTTCATTTATTTCTATTCTCTTAAGGCCATCAAATCCAAATAACTTTTGTATTCTAAATTGCTTAATACTACCATCTAATCTAACACAAGATACCATTTCATTAACTTTTATAGATCCACTGTGAATTTTACCAATACCTATTCTACCAACATATTCATTATAATCTAAAAGTGCTGGTTGAAATTGTAAATTACCATCTGGATTAACATTAGGTTCTGGTATTTCATCAATAATTAATTTAAATATATCATCATAGCTTTCACTCTGTGTATTAATATCTGGATCTAAACTAGCAGTACCATTTAAAGCACTAACATAAGCAACTTTAAAATCAAGTTGTTCTTCATTAGCTCCTAATTCAATAAATAAATCTATAACTTCATCAAGTACTTTTTCTACTCTAGCAGTTGGCTTATCAACTTTATTTATAACAACAATTGGTTTAACACCAGCCTCTAATGCTTTTTTAAGTACAAATCTAGTTTGTGGCATTGTACCTTCATAAGCATCTACTAATAGTAAAACGCCATCAACCATATTCATAATTCTCTCTACTTCGCCACCAAAATCAGCGTGTCCTGGAGTATCAAGAATATTTATTTTATAACCATTATAATTTATTGATGTAGTCTTTGCTAAAATAGTTATTCCTCTTTCTCTTTCAATATCATTAGAATCCATAGCTCTAACTTCAACTTGTTCATTATCTCTAAAAGTACCAGACTTTTTAAGTAATTGATCCACAAGTGTCGTCTTACCGTGGTCTACATGTGCAATAATAGCAACATTTCTTATTTTCATAAAATCCACCTCTTTTGTCACAAGTCATAATTATACCACTAAATACGGTATTTGAGAAGAATTTTAATAAAAAAAGATAAAATTTTAACTAATTTTAAACAAAACAAGCCTATATTAACAAAATTTTATCTCTTAATATTAATAATATATATTTATTCTTTTTCTTCTTTAGTAGTATTTTTTTCTATTCCTTGTTTCTTTTTTAAATCAATAAAATCTAATATAAGTATCAAGAACATATATATACCAGTAATCTTAAATAATATATACACAACACTTCTAGGTACAAATATTAATAAAAGTCCTAATATAATAGAAACAATAGAAACTATTAAATTACCAGTAACCTTATAATCAAAATACTTAGTAAAACTACTAGTAGCCATAATAAACAGTAATAATGAAACTAATACAGGAAGCATCTCTAAGAATAGAAAGTCTCCATACTTAAACACAAAGAATGCCATCCAAATACTCATAATAGAAACAACTAGGCCTGAATAATTTCTCTTTAAATACTCCTTGTCCATAATAAAGTTAATAAGTTCTATAACTGCTACTATAGCAAATATAACTACAAATAAATAATTAATAGTAGAAAGAAATTCACTAGTAGCAAATACAAGTACAAGAGACAATACAAAACCAATTAAGTAAAAGAATCCTTCACCAACATAAATATTATTATTTTTCTTTGAAGTATCATTTAATTTTTCTAATTTAACCACTTCGCTCTTTACTTCTTCTTTATTAGTCTTCTTTTTTGCCACAATATCACTCCTAACACTTACCTTTTTCTTTCTCATTACAAGAACTGTCACCAGTCACTTTTAATATACCTTCTTTATATATATTAATTAATTCATTTTTTTCTTCTTTTGTCAAAGCAACATATGGATCACTTTGACTATCTACTGTATCTATGTGATAATCAACTATATTACCATCCTTAACAAATACCACCAAAGGAACATACACTCTCTTTTCATCTGCTGTAACAGTAGTTCCATCTTCTTTAGTAAGTGTATAATCATCTAATATTGAATCAAGTGCAGCAAGTAATTCATCATATCCCTTAACTCCCTCTTTTTCGGTAATAATGTTTCCATCAGAATCAAGAGCAAGTCTATCTCTAACATCTTTCATATTTAAATAATAAATAGTATCTATACTTGTAGAATCACTTGCTTCAAGTAAAGCAGACACTGCATTTCTACACCAAGGACATTCTGAATAACCTAAATAGATAACACCAGTTCCATTCTTAATTATATCTATTATCTTATCAATAGAAGTATACTTCATAACATTATTCTTATCTACATACACCTCTAAATACTCTTTATCACTAACAGATGTAGTACCATTTAAACTTTCATATTCTTCTTTAAACTTTTCTCCATCAGTTGTTTTAAAACATCCAGTTAACAATATCAATAACGGTATCATAAGTACCAACAATTTTTTCATATTTCACTCTCTAAATTAATTATACAATAAACAACTACTATTTTCAAGAAAAAAAGAAGAAAGACTTAATTTAATTTAACTCTCTCTTCATTTTTTATATAAGTATTAAGTTTTATGTAACTAATATTTTGACTCATTTCATCAAGAATATCTAGTGCTAATATATAATCTGGCATTACTTATCCCTCCTCTATTGAAAGGATATCATATTTTTAATATTCTTGCATCATATTCGACAAAACTTGTCAATATAAGACATTAACTTTTAGTTATTTTAACTTTTATAGTTGTAGTCTTAGGATAATAACTTGCTTTAACTTCATCACCCGTAACAGTTACTGGTACAGAACGCTCTCCTTCACCAAGTTTAGATAAATCAACTACAGCTTTAATATTCGCAGCATCTATACTATCTAACACTTCTTTTGTACCCTTAACTATAACTGTTGTCTTCGAAGAATTTTCTCCCATCGCTCCAGCCTTCAAGTTAGGTCCAAGATTAATAGCATCTATCTTAATATCATTAAATTCCATACTCTCTTCTTTTCCTAGAGACACCTTAACAGTTATTGTCTTCTCTGATATTTCTCTAATACCTTCTGGTTTAGGAACTACCACTGTATAGCTCTTACTATCAGAAAGTCCTGAAACATCTACTTCTATAGGAATATAAGATTCAGTATATTTACTAACAATTTCTTGATCACCATATATCTTAACAGTATCAACAGATGCTGTAATTGAACTAATAGCTTTACCAAATGAAAGTTTATCTATATTTATTGGAACAACTTTTAACTTAGCTTCACCACTATAAGATTCTATGTTAACAGTAGCAGTTACTTTCTCAGGTACTATTTCAACATCAACAACATTACCATATTTATCATAAGCAACTAAATTAACATCCTTCAATGTATTAACTCCTGCTGCTGGATCAACTATATTATCTATATCTACCAACGCTTTAACAGTAGCAACTTTTTCTAATGTATGTTCAGCTCCTTTAATAATAACTTCTTCTTTATCAACAGTAACAGACTGTACTGATAACTTACTATCAAGTTTTTCTTTATTTATAACATCTACTGTTATTGTCTTAGTAGCAGACACTTTAGGATATACAACAACAGTTATCGAAGAAGGATCCAATTTATAAGTAACTGAATTAATAGGACTATCATAAACTAAATCTACTTTATGTGTTCCTTCTTTTAAATCAGATAAATCTACTGATACTTTTCCTGTAGATAATTGTTTAGCCAAATATAAATCCACTGTTCTTCCTATTAATGTAACATCTGCTGTATCAGGTAGTCCCTCTACTACATATGCTTCTTTATTATAAGTAGCTTCAACTTCTTGATTTCTAAGTACTTCAGCAGCACTATCAATTACAGTACTAGCTTGATTATCAACATAAAAGAACAATAAAATAGCCATCAGTAGTGAAATAAATACTAAAGTATTTCTTTTATTTAACCACTTTTCAAACTTACCTGCCTGTTTATCTGTTTTTTCCCCTATAAATAATACAAACTTAGTTATTGGAGTTATTATACATTTATCAATAAATCTAGCAATACCACGGAAGATATTTCTAAAAAATCTTATTATTTTCTTAAGCATCTTCATTATTATCTTCCTCCTTGTCATCTTCAAACTCATCATCTAAAAGTACTTCTTTTTTAGGTTTAAGTTCTTCTATCAAGATCATTCTAGCATCATCTAAAGAAAGATTATAATTTAAGTTTCCACCTACTGCTATTGATATCTTACCAGTCTCTTCACTTACAACGACAGCTATAGCATCAGATTCTTCGCTGATACCAATCGCTGCTCTATGCCTAGTACCAAGTTTTTTATTAATCTTACTATTAATACTTATTGGAAATACAGCTCCCGCAGAAGTGATTTTATTACCTTGTATTATTACACCACCATCGTGAAGAGGATTTCTAGGAAAGAATATAGAAATCAACAGTTCAGAAGAAATATCTCCATATATTGGTTTACTTCTTTCAATATATTCATTCAAGCTAATATCTCTTTCTATAACTATTAATGCTCCTATTCTAGATTTTCTTAAATAATCAACCGCAGACATAACTTCATATACAAGTTTTTCTCTCTCATCCAATGTAAGCATCTTATGTCTGCCAAGTAACTGCTTTCTACCAATATGCTCCAAAATACTTCTAATTTCTGGCTGAAATATAATTATAAGAGCAAGTGGCCCCCACATAATAACATATTCTAAAAGCAATCCTATCGTAGTCAAATTTAAAGTATCACTAAGGATCTTAATAATAATAACTACTAAAACTCCTTTAAATAACAAAACCATCTTTACATTATTCTTAATATTCTTAAGAACAAAATAAATAATCATCCATACTAAAGATATATCTATTATCTTTTGTAATATTACTAACATACTATCAACAGTCATATCAAAAACTCCTTTCTACTTAACAATATATATGGCCGCATTAACGCAAAAATAACAAAGTAATATAACTCCTCCAAAAAGAAGTAACATATTATAAACGAAGCCATCATTCGAAGATATTATTTTTCTATTATTAATAACATTATCATTATTCTTAGAATTAATATATCTTAAAAAATCACTTCTTGTCATAATACCATAGCATTTATATAAATTTTTATTTTTTTTACCAGCATATAGTAAATTTAATTTATTGGTATCATAATAAGAAAGAGAAAAACCTATATTTTGATAAATCTCTTTTCTATCTTCCATTCTCTCCGCGGATATATTAATATAATAAATATCATTATCTTCAATAATCAAAGAAAGTTTTTTACAAACTATCATAAGTTCATCTTCTGTAACATTAATATTACTTTGAAATAAATAAATGGTATCATTTATTATACGATAAGTAAAATGATCTGTAAGTTTTTCTAATTTAACACTATTTTTCTTCATCTTATTTTACCTTCCCGTCTATAATAATTCTATCACGATAAATATAAAAAAGCAAGAAAAAGAAGAGCAAAATTACTCTCCTTCATATGATTTAATTTCTTTTAAATAACCAATATACACCACTTGTCCATCACTACTATTGTCCTTGCAGGTAATTAAAATTATACTTTTTTTGTTTTCATCTCGATATATATCAGCATATCCATTCTTCTTAATTTCATAACTATCACTATATATATAAGTATATATTTTACCATCATAATAATAATTTATACTATCTCCTAATTCTAGCTTATTTAATTTGCCAAAATAAGAATTATAATTATTACCATTATGTGAAGCTAATATTACACTATCACTATTAATACTTAATAACTCTATATTGTAATTAGCACTATTATATTTATTATCAATATCAAGTACTCCTCTTTTTAAACCTATCGAAGGTATTTCTAGTAAATACTTATAACGATATTTTAAAGCCACCTTATCATTTATCTTTTCATCAATGAAAAGTTCTATATTTTTATTATTCTGATAATTATCATTAAGATATCTAAATGTTTGAAAAGAAATATACCCCAAACAAAATATAATAAGTAAAATAGTTATAATTTTTATTCTTTTATTACTTACAAAAAAGATAAGTAAGATAATACTAAACGTCATTAAAATAATAAAAATAATATTTGTAATATTAATTATTCCTGTATTAGGAACTGCTATTCTCTCATTATATACATCTATATTTAATTCCTCTTTATCAATGGTAAAATATATTTTATCCTTAAGTAGTCTATACCCACTAGTAGCTTCAACTTCACTTATATAGTATTCTCCATATAACAAATCATCTAAAACTATTTGACCATTCTTATCAGTATAACCTTTATAGACAAGCTTATCATCTAAAGTATAAATTTCAAACAAAGTATTAGAAAGTAAAACTCTACTATTGGTTTCGTATTTATTTATTACTAGTTTTCCTTTAGGTAAATAATTTTCAATATCAACTTCATAAACAACATTTGCTGTGTATTGATCTTTATATTCAAGATTAATATCATATTCTTTATCATTAACTATATTATTATTACTAGACTTAACTTCAATCATATAATAAGCACCAAGAGGTAAATTATTTAAACTACCAAAGCCATCTTTATTAGTAATTATTTTTCCTACTAAGTCATCTTTATTATATACAAGTACATCATTATCATAAATATCCTCTTTAGCATACACTTCAAAATAGACATCTTCTAATTTTACTTTATCATAATAATAAGAATTATCTTTATATATAATATTCTCCCCATACTTATTTACTTTAATACTACCCTTAACAGCCTTGTTATAGAAAGGAATTTCAATAACTATTCCATAATCATCATCATTTATCAAATTAGAATTTTTATCAATTGAAAACTTAATACCATCTTTGTTATAAAGATATCCATTCATATAATCATCTATTTCATATAAAATATAATTGCCTGCACTAAGAACTTCTGGCGTAACAAAATAACCATCATTATTTATCTCAAACTCATCTATTACTTTATATTCTGGATAAGTACTCTTAAAGGAAACATATCTATTATTGTTAACATCAAATATCTTAAACCTAAACTTCTTATTTTTAATAACAGTTCCTATAGCAGCATCTTTTTTAACAACTCTAAGTTTTGCTTTAACAGTACCATTAGATATAACCTTATAAATAGGTCTTTCATCATCAAAAAGTATGTCAATAAAAGTATCTTCAATCATATAATGATTATCGCTTCCTTTTACTTGATGAAGCCTATACCTTCCATATGGAAGAACAATACTAGCATAACCATCATTATCAGTTATTATAGTATCTACTAAAATGTTATTCTTATCATATATTTCAAAAACTGCCAAAGCCTCTCCAGTTAATATACCTGTACTATCACTACCAAATACTTTAAAGATATCTACTCTTCTTTTAATAACATCTTCATAAACTGTTAAATCAATATTCAAATTATCCTTAGTAATATCTAAGTTATAAACATTAAGATCAAGTAAATAACCTTGACTAGCTTTTACTTCTTTTAAATAATACTTACCAACAGCAAGGCCAGTAACTTTCTCTTTCTTACCTATTATTAATGTATCAATAAGATTATTATCACTATCATATAATTCATATTTTGCCCCACTTAAAGTTGCATCACCAGAAGGTACATTACTATTATTATCTCGATCAAACTTACTTATTTTTAATGAACCACTAACTATATCAACAGAAATCCTACTAGATACAGTATCAGCACCACCAACAGATAACATCTTTTGTGACACTCCAGAAGTATATAATAAAAACTCTTTGTTCAAACTACTTTTCTTATTTAAAACTATCTCTTTTTTATCAAAGTCTTTTTTAATTATTAGTTTATTATTATCTATTACAACATTATCACTAGAAGTAGTATATCTAGATAGAACACCGTTACGATCCTCAATAACTAATTCTTCGCCTTTTATTAAAGTAATCTTATCCCCATCAAATGAAGGTTTTAAATAATGACTATCTATTAAAGACAATATGTCTTCTTTCTCTTTTGATACATCAACAACTATATTAGGATTTAATTCTTTTACCCATTTAGTTTTAGCAGAAGACAATCTATTCCAAATAAGTTCTTGTGCGGCCATATAATAATTATTTGTTTTATGGCCTGGATAATCATAACCATAATAGCCTATTAATTTAATATATTCTAGATTATCTTTTGATATAGCAAACTTGTCAAAAGAAGATGTAACTTCATATATGTTGCTTTCTATACTCTTACCTAATTCCAAACAATAACCAATATTATTACCAAATACATATTTGCTAGCATTAATATATCTTTCTCTTTCAAGAACAGTATCATAGTAATAAACATAAGTATCATCTATTCTATCTTTAACCAAAGTAACAGTCTTTGCAGCAACATTCATAGACATAAATAGAAAAAAAACAATAAAAAAGATAACTTTTTTCAAACAAAAACCTCCTTCAAAAAATTAATTTTTCTCTTTCTTGCAATTGCAGTCAAAGTATAAACTATATTAGTAGCAAAGTCAATCACTTTTTTATCATTTTTTATGTAGAAAAAACTATACTCATTAATATCAATATATAGATAATCAAATTTGAAACTATTGTTCGAGCAAACATATATACTCAATTATTTTTAAAAGAAAAACTACTAATACTTTTATTAGTAGTCAACAAGAAAATTAATCATAAAACATTATTCATTCCAGATGAACTTATTCCTGTAGATGTAACAATAGCAACCATTATTAAGATTATAATTATTGCTAATATAAGTGAACAAAAATATGATCTAGCAAAATTTCTTCTATTAATATTATCATTATTAAATGCAAATACTAATAGAAATATAAATCCTATTAATGGTATAGTAAACAATAATTGATAGCCAAAATAAGCCCAAGGTGATAATGGTTTATAATTATATGGAATATTATTGTTATTATCCATACTTACCTCCTTACTCCTATAACAATATTATACCATATAAATAATTCTATATAATAAATATTAATTAAATTTTTCATTATTTTTTATTTCATTGATTATCCAAGTCATAATGACATTTACAATATAATCAACTTGTTTATCAGTTAAAATATTACCTTTTTTTATATGATGCCACTTTTCTAAACAGCCTCTACAACAAGTAGCGGTAGCGTGTTGTGCTATAAAAGTAGGATGCCCTCTCATCGGAGTTTGTTTACCATCAACAACATTAGAAACATCCCTAAGTCTCTTGTTAATAAAATCATAAGTATGTTCCATTATTTTATCTAAACCTTTTTCTTTTACATAAAATATATCTTTTTCTTTTAAATGAAAACTACTTCTAAATTTTGATTTAGATAATTTATATAACATATAATTTATTTCTTGTTCATTCATAACAACCATATATAATTCACCATATTCCGTTTTTTTTCTACTACTAAATAGTAAAGAAAAATTACTTACAAATCAATTAACAAAAATATATTTTCTAGCTTAGAATTTTCTATTTTCTAGATAAATACTACTACTAAAAACCTCTTTTGTTCTCAAAATTAGTAATAATTACCTCTTCTACCTTACCTCTTTTTTTACCATTAGCATTAATATTTCTCTTAGCCTTTATAACATTTATATTATAATCTTTATAAAGTTCATTAATTAAAATAGTATTATGATTAGAGAGCATAACATATACTCCTCTACTATCCAAATCTTTAAATACTTCAGCTAGTCTTCTTTGACTATCCTTATTAAAGCCATCTTCAGTATAACTATTAAATGTTGTAGTATCAGAATCATATGGTGGATCAAAATATACAAAATCTCCTTTTTTAGCAGTCTTAACAGCTTCTTCAAAATCAACACATAATATCTTGATATCATTCATTGTTAAATAATTGCTGACAGTAATTAAATTACCTCCATCATAAGTATTAACTTTAGTCTTTTTACCAAAAGGAACATTAAATTCATTTTTGCTATTAACTCTATATAATCCATTAAAACAAGCCTTATTTAAATAAATAGTTCGAGCAGCTCTAGTATAATCAGATAATCTATTATAAGAGGCCTTATTTCTATCCTTATTTCTCACATCATAAAAGAACTTTTCTGAATGTTCCATTTCATAATGATTAAGTACATTACACATTTTTTTGAACTTATCTTCATCACATAAAACATTATATACATTCATAAGCTCGGCATTAGAATCATTAATAACTGCCTTTCTAGGAGATAATTCAAATAATAATGCTCCTCCACCAATAAAAGGTTCATAATAAGTATCAAACTCGTCTGGAACATACATCATAAGTTTATCAATAATTTGTCTTTTACCACCAGCCCATTTCACAAATGGTTTTCCTTTAATCATATTAACACATCCTTAACACAACAATTATTATACCATATAAATAAACAAAAAGAAAAGAGCATTATGCTCTAATACTATTAATTTTAAACATTTTATCTAAATTGACAGCAGCTACCACATTGTTCATTAGTAACTGTATTTTCTTCACAGCAAGTATATCTAGGTTGATAAGTATGCTTATAAATATGATTATTAACTATTCTAGTATTTATAGGACATACATGAGGTACAGTATGATAAATATTTCTGTATACTACTCTTTCTCTAGGAGTTTCTACAACTGGAGAAGTAACTCCACCCATTACAGAGCCTCCCATCATTGGAGTACCAACATTATTATAATTCATATTAGTATTATCATTAACATTTTGATTAGTATTAGTATTAGTTATGTTAATATCAATATCACCATCATACATACCTTGGTTAAAACCATCACTAAAATTCATAAATTATCCTCCTATCTACATTATAATATGAAGTAATAATATAGATAGATAGTAAAGAAGTCTAGTTTTTAGATAAATTTAGTCATTAATATCATAATTCCAAAGACCAAGTCTTCCTTTTGATGGTATTCTTCTATTGTAAACCTTAATGTCTTCTAACCTTCAAGCATAAACTCTAGAATGTTTACTCTTTGCATACACCAAAGGATTTAGTTTATATAAGTCATCCTCTAATTTATCAGTAACTAAAATACAATCAGTAAGTGTTGCCTCACCAATAATTTCACCCTTACCATAATTAAGATTATAATCTTTAAACTTTTTAGATACATCTTTTTCTAAAGTTAAACCTGCGTGAATAAGTATTCTACCACGATAATTAGTCTTCCAACTTCTAAATTCATACACTTTGTAGCCATTAATAATTAGACTAGCCCAAGGTTCTTTTACAGTTAACGCCTTCATATACAATACTAAAATGGCATTTTAAAATTGCCTTGCCCCATCATTTTCATCATTTTTTTCATTTCTTCAAATTGCGTAAGAAGTTTATTAACATCAGTAACAGTAGTGCCTGATCCATCTGCTATTCTCTTTTTTCTGCTTGCCTTTAATATACTAGGATCTCTTCTTTCTTCAGGTGTCATTGATAAAACAATAGCTTCTGTTCTCTTCATAATTTTAGGGTCAATATTGACATTGTTAAGTCCCATTTTTTTTGCTCCTGGAAGTAATTTCAAAAGATTTTCTAATGGTCCTAATTTCTTTATCTGATTAAGTTGATTTAAGAAGTCCTCCAAATCAAAATTACCTTTCATCATCTTTTTAGCAGTTTTCTCTGCCTCTTTTTCATCAATTTCACTTTGTACCTGTTCTACTATTGAAAGTATATCACCCATACCAAGTATTCTAGAGGCCATTCTCTCTGGATAAAAAGGAGTAAGACCATCCATCTTTTCACTAACACCAATAAACTTAATAGGAAGATTAGTAAGATGCTTAACAGATAATGCAACACCACCTCTAGTATCACCATCTAATTTAGTTAAAATAACACCACTAAGTTTAATTTTATCATTAAAGCCATTAATAACATTAATAGCATCTTGTCCCATCATTGAATCTATTACTAAAATAGTTTCATTAGGATTAACTTCTTTTTGAATATTATCTAACTCTTCCATTAAAGATTCATCTATTTGTAATCTACCGGCAGTATCTATAAGAACATAATCATAGCCATTATCCTTAGCATACTTAATACTATTTTTTGATATTTCTACTGGATTACCTTTGCCTTCAGAATAAACTTCAATATTAAGTTCTTTTCCAATTTGTTTTAACTGGTCAATAGCAGCAGGTCTATATACATCACACGCTACTAGTAGCGGTTTCTTCTTATTATTTTTTCTAAGATAATTGGCAAGTTTACCAATAGTAGTAGTTTTACCGCTTCCCTGAAGACCTACTAACATAAGAATCGCAGGATTACCATTTACATTTAATGGGGTATTTTCTCCACCTAATAACTCAGTAAGTTCATCTTTAACTATCTTAACAAACACTTCACCAGGAGATAAACTTTTATTAACCTCTTCTCCCAATGCTTTTTCTTTTACATTATTTGTAAACTCTTTTACAACTTTGTAGTTAACATCAGCCTCTAATAGAGAAAGTCTAATTTCTCTCATCATTTCACTAATATTATCTTCTGTTATTTTGCCGTAGCCCTTAATCTTATGAACCACATCTTGCAATCTATCACTTAAATTCTCAAACATAAAATTATCACCTAATA
>CAKOKN010000005.1 GCA_934091055.1 uncultured Bacilli bacterium
GTTTAAAGATTGCTCTTGATAATATTGATAGAGTTATTAAGATTATTAGAGAGTCTGCTGATGACGATGAGGCTAAAGCTGGACTTATGTCTAATTTTGCTTTATCAGAGGTTCAATCTCAGGCTATCCTTGATATGAGATTGAAGAGACTTACTGGACTTGAAAAATCTAAAATTGAAGAAGAGATTGCTGAACTTGAGAAATTAGTTAAGGAATTAGAAGAAATATTAGCTAGTGAAGAGAAGATTCTTGAGGTTATTAAGACTGAAATGCTTGAAATCAAAGATAAATATGCTGATGAGAGAAGAACACATATTGATATGACTGCTATTGATTATATTGAAGATGAATCTTTAATTCCTGTTGAGAATGTTGTTATTACTTTAACTAATAAGGGGTATATTAAGAGATTACCTGCTGATACTTATAAAACTCAAAATAGAGGTGGTATGGGTGTTAAAGGTATGGCTACTAATGAAGAGGATTTTGTAGAGCATTTGATTAATGCTACTAGTCATGATTATATTCTTATGTTTACTAATAAGGGAAAGGTATATAGAATTAAGGGTTATGAGATTCCTGAGTACAGTAGACAATCTAAGGGCTTACCTATTATTAATTTATTATCTTTAGATAAAGATGAAAAGGTTACTTCTTTATTGAAAATATCTAATGATGATGAATACAAATGTTTAGTATTTGCTACTAAAAGCGGTTTAATTAAAAGGACTGATATATCTGAATTTGATAGTATTAGAACTAATGGTAAGAAATTTATTACTTTAAAAGATGATGATGAACTTGTATCTGTTAAAAAGACTACTGGTAATGATGAGATATTGATGGCTTCTTCTAATGGTAGAATGGTTAGATTTAATGAAAGTGCTGTTAGAATAATGGGTAGAAGTGCTTCTGGTGTTAGAGGTATTAATCTTGATGGTGGTATACTTGTTGGTATGGAGATTGTTGAACCTAATGAGTATGTACTTGTTATTACTGAAAAGGGTTATGGTAAGAAAACTCCTGTTGATGAATATAGAATTACTAATCGTGGTGGTAAAGGTGTCAAGACTGTTAATATTACTGAAAAGAATGGCTCTATAGTGGCATTTAAGACAGTTGATGACAGTAAGGATTTAATGATTATTACTGATTCTGGTATTATTATTAGATTAGCTGTTGATAAGATATCTACGATGAGTAGGGTTACTCAAGGTGTTAAACTTATTAATTTAAAAGAAGATAGTATTGTTAGTTCTACATCGATTGTTGATAGAGAAGAAGTTAATGAAGATGATATTACTGACGAAAATAGTGAAAAGGAAAGTGAATAGCTTTCTTTTTTTCACTTCGAGCTATATATTATATCTCTCAGTGTACATTAAAGCCTGTAGTCTTTAATGTAAAAAATGAAGCCTTTATGTCTTCATTTTTATTTCCCGGGAAATAATTAGATAAAAATATATAAAATATTTCCCAGGAAATAATAAAATTTTATTAAGAGGTTGTTGATAAACGAAAAATAAAAAAATTATTTAAGGCAAACAAATGTATGCGTATTCGATAAATAATATAATACTTGCAATTATTACAAATATATTGTATAATGGTAATCGATACAACATTAAACAATGGAACCAAGTCAGGGACGGAAGTCAGCAGCTTTAACATTAGTTTGATGTGTGTATCTTTTTTTATGTTCCACGTGGAACATAAAAAAAATGTTAGATACATATTTATATTTACTGTATTATTTGTTTTCACATCTTTTTTAATATTACTTAATGATTCTACTATGTTTCACGTGAAACATATATTATAATTGTGTTTAAGTTTATATTATTTATTTAGAATAATTTATTTATTGCTTTAATGAGTATATGTAGATTTAATAATATCTTTTCTCGAAATACAGGAATAAATTAATTTTTATGTTCCACGTGAAACATAATTAAACATTTTGTATATAATTAGAATTGTTATTGTATTTATAAATATTGTTTTATTAAGGTATATGTGAAATTAAATAATATGTAAATAGTTATAAATATCTATGTTCCACGTGAAACATAGATATTATTAAAAATTGTCGCATTTAAAATTTATTTAGTACATCACTCAACGAAATGCTATTAAGTATTTTATGTTCCACGTGGAACATAAAGATTTTTATAATACTTTAATGTGTGAGTAATTATGATAATAAATATTTTTTATGTAATTTAACTATTGCATGTTTTTTATTACAATATTACATTAATACAATGTTTCACGTGAAACATTGTATTAAAAGCTTTTATACCATAGACATAATTTAATAGGATTGTTAAAAATAATATAATTTGAATTTAATTATTAGATATATAAAATATCAGTATTTAATATAAATAGTATAATTAAAAAAAATATATTTTATCTTGTTTTTAAGGAGTTAAATACAAACTTAATTGTATGTTCCACGTGGAACATACTTTTTTTATAATTCTAAATTTTAGAGTGTATGTAAAAATAATTTAATTAAATTATCTTATGTTTCACGTGAAACATAATACGAAATTTTAAAAATAAATTTTGAAGGTGTCAAAAGTATATTTTAAAGGTTTCAAAAATATGTTTTGAGGTATCGAAAAAGTAATTTTGAAAAAATGCTCGAAAATACATTTTTGAGGTGTGAAAAAACGTGTTTTGAATTAATAATGTATTTATATGTTTCACGTGGAACATATAAAATATTTTGAGATTTAACAATTATATATTAGAATGAAATTAGATTTGAAGTTGGAGTGATATTGTGAAAAATAATTTTATGAAAATTGCTTTACAAGAAGCTGAAATAGGTTTTGACAATCAGGAGATACCAGTTGGATGTGTTGTTGTTAAAGATGGTGTTGTACTATCTTCTTCTCATAATAGAAAAGAAGATAGTAAGAATGCAATTATGCATGCTGAAATTATAGCTATTGAGGAAGCTTGTCATATACTTAATAGTTGGAGACTTGATGAATGCGAATTATATGTTACATTAGAGCCTTGTATGATGTGTATGGGAGCGATCTTAGAAAGTAGAATAAAAAAAGTGTATTTTGGAACAAAAAACAATAGCGAACAAATGTACGATTTTGATAGAATTTCAAAATGTGTTGATATGTACAATTTAAAAGATAGTGAATGTTCTAAAATTTTATCTGATTTTTTTAAAAATAAACGAAAAAATTGATTTTTATTTTGCTTTTTTATGATATAATATAGTTTGTGAGGAGGCAATTGTGAGTTATTTAGCATTATATAGGAAATATAGACCGATAAAATTTAATGACATATATGGTCAAGAAGAGATAGTTACTGTTTTAAAAAATGCAATTATGGGAAATAAAGTGTCTCACGCATATTTGTTTTCAGGTCCAAGAGGAACTGGAAAAACAACTATTGCTAAAATTATTGCAAGATTAGTTAATTGTGAAAGTCCAATTGATGGTGATGCTTGTGGAAAGTGTTATAGTTGCCTTAATTTTTTAAACAGTAGTGATATTGTTGAAATAGATGCTGCTTCTAATAATGGCGTTGATGAGATCAGAGAACTTCGTGATAAAATTAATCTTGTACCAACATCTTCTAAGTATAAAGTATATATTATCGATGAAGTTCATATGCTTACTAATCAAGCATTTAATGCTTTATTAAAAACGTTAGAAGAGCCTCCAAGCCATGTTATTTTCATTCTTGCAACTACTGAACCGCATAAAATACCTTTAACTATCGCATCTAGATGTCAAAAATTTAGATTTTCTAAGATTAGTGATAACAAGATTGTTGATAGATTGAAAGACATTTCTAAAAATGAAAATATTTCAATTAGTGATGATGCTTTATTTGAAATAGCAAGAATTTCAGATGGTGGTATGCGTGATGCAATTAATATGTTAGATCAATTAGTAGCTTTTACCAATTCAAAAATAACTTTAGATGATATTTATTCTGTTAATGGAACGGTTTCCTATTCTGATTTGTTTGATTTGTTAAAAAACATTAAGGCAAATGACAAAGTGAAAATAATAGATTTTATTGATCATTTTGACATCGATGGAAAGGAAATTAACAGATTCGTTTCTGAATTGATTATTTTTGTTAAAGATATTATTTTATATAAAAATACTGGAAAGCTTTCTGAAGTTGTTGATAAAAATGATGCTATAAAGAAAATTGATGAAATCTTTTCTGATGATGAATTATATATTTTCATAGAGATGTTAAATGATACACAAAATAAAATGAAAAATTCTACTCATAGTTCTATAATTTTAATGACTTCTTTATTAAAGTTTTCAGATAATAATTACCATTTTGTGAAAAATGAAAATCAAGGAGATATTATTTCTGAAGAAAATATTAGAATAGAATCTACAGTAAAAAAAGATGTTAATAATATTTCACAAAGTAATAATTTACCTGATGAAGAGTATGAAATACGTATTAATAATGCACTGGCATTAGCTTCGAAGGATGAACTGAACAACATTAGAAGTAAATGGAAATTAATTGATAGTTATATTTTTGAAGATGAATATTCAACTATTTCAGGGCTTTTAAAGGATTCTACAATTGTTGTTGGTTCTAATAAGTATTTAATAATTGTGAATGACTTAGATTCAGTTGTTCAAAGGATTAATAGTAATTATACAGTTGTAGATAAACTTTTAACTAAAATTTTAGGGCATAATGTTTTTTCAGTTTGTATGAGTAAGAACGATTGGAATATTAAGAAGAATGAGTACATTAATAATTTAAAAAATGGTGTAAAATATAATGTAATGGAAAAAAAACAGGTAAAATTAGAAAAGAATGATGCGTCTCCAGTTAATATGTTAATAAACTTGGTTGGAGATAATATGATTGAGTATAAGTAAAGGAGAATGATAAAAATGAATATGCAAAATATAATGCTTCAAGCAAAAAAGATGCAAAAGGATATTGAAAAATCTCAGAAAGAATTAGAAGATAAAATTTATGAGGGTGAATCTCAATTAGTTAGTGTTAAAATGAACGGTAAAGGAAAAATAGTTTCTGTGAACGTTAATATGGAGAACTTTTCTTCTGATGATAAGGAAATATTAGAAGATATGATTTTAATTGCCATAAACAATGCTGTTGATAAGGTTGAGTCTGATAAAGAAGAGAAGTTTGGAAAATATGGAAAGATGTTTAATGGATTGATGTAATATGTATCCCAATAGTGTAAAAAATTTAGTAGAATGTTTTAGAGATTTGCCCGGCATTGGTGAAAAAACCGCTGAAAGACTTACATTTTCACTTATGAACTTTGATAAAGAACGATTAACTTCATTTTCTGAAGCGATTATTGATTTAAGAGATAAAATTGTAAATTGTAAGATATGTGGTAATATTAGTGAAAATGATGTTTGTGAAATTTGTTCTGATTTTTCTAGGAATGATAAAATTATTTTCGTTGTAGAAAAGGCAAAAGATATATCATTATTTGAAAAAATAAATGTTTATAATGGAAAATATCATGTTTTAGGAGGCCTTATTTCTCCACTTGAAGGTATAGGCCCTGAAGATATTAATATGAATAGTTTAATTGATCGTATTGATAAATACAATGTTGATGAATTAATATTAGCTTTAAAACCTTCTATTGAAGGAGAAACTACTATGCAGTATATAAAGAAGCTATTGGGAAATAAAAAAATTAGAGTTACTAGAATTGCAACTGGTATTCCTATGGGAACTGATATTGAATATATTGATCCAATGACTTTGGAGTTTGCTTTAGAAGGAAGAAAAGACATATAATTTATTGTTTTTCATATAAATTAATAGGGTGAAAAAATGATAAAAAAAGTATTCTTTTTGATAAAAAAAATTATTATAGGCTTTCTTTTTATATATGCTTATAATATTATTGTATTTCCTATAAATGCTGTAATTCCAATTAATATTTTTACAGTAATATTAGTTATATTATTTGGATTTCCTGCTTTGATTGGTATATCTTTATTTCCATTTTTATTTTAATGAGGTGATTTAAAATGCTTGATAAGTATAAAGTTGGACAACCTTTGGTTTATTCTATGCTCAATAATGCTATTGATAATGATAAATTATCTCACGCTTATTTATTTGATGCTAATGGGAATGATGAAGTTTATGATATTATTTATTCGTTTGTTAAAACGATATTTTGTAGAAACATTTCTGATGAAGAAAAGATTAAAAATATTTGTAGAAGAATTGATGATGGAAACTATATTGATCTTAAGATTATTGAACCAGATGGTTTATGGGTAAAAAAAGAACAAATTTTAGATTTACAAAATGAATTTAGTAAAAGAGCTATTGAAGGAGATAGAAAAATTTATATTATAAAATCTGCTGATAAAATGAATACTCAAACGGCTAATTCTATTTTGAAATTTTTAGAAGAACCAGTAGATGATATTGTTGCAATCTTGGTTGTTGATAATATTAATTTGGTTTTGCCAACAATTTTATCTAGATGTCAAATTGTAAAATTAAATAAAAATAGAAAAGATAGTCTTTCCAATGTTTTTTCTTTCTTAGATTGTTCTCAAAAATATAAAAATATTGAATTAGAAACACAAAAAAAAATAATAGAAGATGTTCTTGAATTTATAATGTATATTGAAAATAATAATTTAGATACTTTAATTTATATTAAAAAGTATTGGCATAATAAATTTAAAGATAGGGATTTAAATATTATTGCTGTTGATCTTATGATTAATTTCTATTATACTGTTATTAAATATACTTCTAATATAAATATTGACTTTTTTTGTGATAATAAAGATATTTTAAAAATGGTTGCTGATAAAAATGATATTATGAGATTAGTAAATAAAATAGAGGTCTTAGATAATATTAAAAGTAATTTGAAGAGAAATTCAAATATTGGACTTAGTATTGATAAGATGGTTATAGATATGTGTGGTGAGATTTATGATTGATACAGTTGGTGTTAGAATTAATGATGTTGGAAAAATTGTTTTTGTTGATATTAATAATTTAGATTTAAAAAAAGAACTTGCTGTTATTGTTGAATTTGATAAAGGTTTACAATACGCTACAATAGTAGACTTTTTTAAGAAAAATGAAAACAGTGTAACTGGAAAGGTTATTAGAGTAGCTACAAAAAAAGATTATTTACAACATTTAAAAAATCAGGAATTGGCAGAGAAAGCTTTAATTGAATGTAAAAAAATGGTTCAGAAAAATAAATTAAATATGTCAATAATTGATGCTGTGTACAGTTTTGATAGGAATCAATTATTATTTAGATTTCTCTCTGATGAAAGAGTTGATTTTAGGCAACTTGCTAAAACACTTGGCGCTAAATTAAAGACGAGGATAGAACTTCGACAAATTGGAGTAAGAGATAAAGCTAAGGAAATTGGTGGTGTTGGTCCTTGTGGTAGATTGCTTTGCTGTAGTACTTTTTTAACTTCTTTTAGCACAGTTTCTATAAATATGGCTAAAAATCAGGGATTGGCATTAAATCCTTCAAAAATTAATGGTGTTTGTGGAAGACTCCTATGTTGTTTGAATTATGAAAATGAAGAGTATACTAAAGCAAAAAAGAATATTCCGGATGTTGGTAAAAAAGTGAATGTAAAGAATAAAGAGGGAAAGGTTGTTTCCTCAGAACCGTTAAAGGGGAAATATAAGGTGATCGTTGATAATGAAATGATGGAAGTTGATGTAAATGATAGTAAAAAATAGTTTATTAAATTATAAAAATGCTTATATATTTCAAGATACAGAGTATTTTAAGATGTCTTTAGATAGTCTTTTACTTTCTAAATTTGTGACAATTAATTTACGAGACAAAAAAATTCTTGATTTAGCTACTGGTAATGCACCAATACCAATGCTTTTAACTTATAGAACAAAGGCAAAAATTTATGGTGTTGAAATTCAAAAAGCAATGTATAACTTAGGTAGGATATCTATTAATGAAAATAATATGAAAGATCAAATTAGTTTGATTAATGATGATATTAATAATCTTGTAAATGTTTTTGAGCCTGATACATTTGATATTATTACTTGCAATCCACCTTATTTTAAGACAAATAATGTTTTATTTGAAAATAATAACAAAGTTAAGTCTATGGCTAGACATGAAAAAACGTTGTCTTTAGAAGATATTTTTAAAGTTAGTAAGTATTTACTTAAAAATAATGGAAAACTTGCTATGGTTCATAGAAGTGAAAGATTTATGGAAATTTTGCTTCTTATGAAAAAATATAATTTTGAACCTAAGAAAATTAGATTTGTTTATCCAAATAAGGAAAAAGATAGCGATTTGGTTTTAATTGAATGCACTTTAAATGGTAAAAGTGGTGTTAAAATAATGAAACCTTTGTATGTTTATGATAAAAAGGATGTATATTCAAAAGAAGTAGAGGATATGTTTGGAGAGTGATTTTGTGATACAAAATAGTTATGATAATAAACCTAATTTGTATTTAATTTCTACACCTATCGGCAATTTAGAAGACATTACTTATAGGAGTGTTAAAATATTAAATGAAGTTAGTGCTGTTTTTTCAGAAGATACAAGAGTAACTCTTAATTTACTTACTCATTATGGTATTAGTAAAAAGTTGGTAGCTCTTCACGAACATAATGAAGATACTGCTAAAGAGAAAGTACTAGACTATCTTAAAAATGGAGAGAGTGTTGCTTTGGTTACTGATAGGGGAACTCCAATAATTAGTGATCCTGGATATAAAACGGTAAAATACATTAGTGATAATGGCTATAATGTTGTTGCACTTCCTGGGGCCACTGCTTTTGTTCCGGCACTCATTACTTCTGGTATTGCACCACAACCATTTTTATTTTATGGTTTTCTTGATAGCAAGGATAGTATTAGAAAAAAAGAGTTAGAAGTTTTATCAGATGAAGAAGAAACTATGATTTTTTATGAAGCACCTCATAGAATTATGAAAACTTTGAATATGATGCTAGATATATTTGGTGATAGAGATATTAGTATATCTAGGGAAATTACTAAAAAATTTGAAACTATTTATCGTGGAAAAATTAGTGATGTAATTAATCTTGTTCCTGAAAAAGGTGAGTTTGTTATTGTTGTTAGTGGTATGAAAGAAAGAAAAATAGATGATACTATTAGTGTTCGCGATGCTGTAAATACTTATATTAGTGCTGGATTTGATGTAATGACTTCAATTAAGAAGGTTGCTAAAGATAGGGGACTTGCTAAAAATGTTATTTATAAAGAGTATCATCGGGAGGATAAATAATGAAGTTAATTGTGGGATTAGGTAATCCTGGACGAGAATATGAAAAAACTAGACATAATATTGGATTTAATGTTCTTGATTTATTGGCGGATAAGTATAATATTACATTTAGTGAAAATAAGAGATTTAATGCACTTGAGGCTAGTTTTAATTTAATGGGAGAAAAAATTATTTTGGTAAAGCCACTTACTTTTATGAATTTATCTGGTGATAGTGTAATTAAGTATATGAATTATTATGATATTAAAATTAATGATCTTTTGGTTATTCATGATGACTTGGATATGGAACTTGGTAAAATTAGAATTGTTTTTGATAGTTCTAGTGGTGGCCATAATGGAATTAAAAGTATCATTAATAATTTGAATAGTCAGAAATTTACTAGATTAAAAATTGGTATTTCTCATAATAAAAATATTGATACTAAGGATTATGTACTTGGTAAATTTAAAGAAGATGATTGGAAAGTTTTAACTGACTCTTATAAAAAAGTACTTGATATAGTGGAAAACTTTATTAGTAAAGACGTTAATACTTTAAAACAAATTTATAGTAATAAAAATAATTAGATATAAAATGAGATACAATATTTTTGTATCTTTTAGCATTGGAGGTGAGAATATATGAAGTTTTTTGATAATTTATTTGATGTTAACAATAGAGATGAACAATTAGTTACTGGTTTAAATAAAGAACTTAATAGTGTTTATACTTATGACTATTTTAACAAATATAATAATAATATTTTACTTGTTACTAATTCTTTATATGAGGCTAATGATTTATATAATAGATTATCTAATTATACTGATAGAGTACTATTTTTTCCTATGGATGATTTTATGACAAGTGAGGCTTCAATTATTAGTCCAGAACTTATGATTGAGAGATTAAATACTTTGAATAAACTTGTTAATAATGATAATTATATTGTTGTAACTAATTTAATGGGTCTACTTAGATATCTTCCTAATAAGTCTTTATATAAGAGGAAAATTATTAATTTAAATGTTAATGAAGATGTAAATAGAGAAGTGTTAATTAACAATTTAATTGACTTAGGTTATGATAGAGTTCCACTTGTTACTAAGACTGGAGAGGTGGCTATTAGAGGATATGTAATTGATATATTTCCTATGGAAACTGATAGTCCTATTAGGATAGAATTCTGGGGAGATACTATTGATAGTATTAAATATTTTGATTTGGATAGTCAGATTTCTAATGAGAGTATTGATACTATTTCTATATATCCTTTTACAGAATTTTTACTTGATAATAAGTTAGATGTTGACAGTAAAATGTGTAAGCAGAAATATTTACCACATTATTCTAAAGATATTAATGCTATATGGAATTATTTAGATAACTGTACTCTTATATATTATGATTATAACCAAATTATATCGGCTTATAGATTACTTAGAGAGAGTATTATTAATTATGATAAAGAAATAAAAGATTCTATTAAAACTGATTATATGTTTGATATTTCTGATGTTAAATATAATAATATTATTTATATGTTAGAGTTTGATAATATTCTTGATTTAAATATTAAATGTAAAAATAATTATTTATCTAATAACATTGATAATTATCATGGTGATTTTGAAAAGATTAAAACAAGTCTTTTTAAATATATAACTGGTGGTAAGACTGTTATTATGTGTATCGATAATAAAGACGTTGCTAAGAGAGTTATCACTTATTTAGATATTATGGATGATGTTGTGCTAACTAGAGAGAATGAAATTATTAAGAATAAGATTAATATTATTAATAAATATATTATAAGTGGATTTATATATGATAATTATGTTGTTATTTCTTCAAATGATTTATTTGGCAAGATAGAAGAAAAGAAGAAAGTTAAAAATAAGTATAAAGTTGGTACTAAGATTAGTAATATTAATAACTTAGAGAAGGGTGATTATATTGTTCATATTGATCATGGTATTGGACAATATGTTGAATTATGTACTTTATCTAAGAATGGTTTGAAAAAGGATTATATTAAACTTTTATATGCTGATGGTGATGTTTTATATTTACCAGTAGAAAAAATTGATAAAATTACTAAGTTTACTGGTAGAGAAGGAGCTATTGTAAGACTTGATAAATTGGGTACTGATTCTTGGAATAAGAAGAAGGCTAGAGTTAGAAGTAAACTGGAGAATATTGCGGGTGATTTGATTAGAGTGTCTGCTGAAAGGGAAAATTCTAAAGGTTTTGCTTTTAGTCCTGATGATGAAGAACAAATATTATTTGAAAGTAAATTTAAATATACTGCTACTGCTGATCAGGAAAGGGCTATAGGTATTATTAAGCATGAAATGGAAAAGGATAAACCTATGGATATGCTCTTATGTGGCGATGTTGGATATGGTAAAACAGAAGTAGCTTTTAGGGCAATATTTAAAGCTGTTAATGATGGTAAACAAGTTGCTTATTTATGTCCTACTACTATTCTTTCTAGTCAGCAATATAATTCTGCACTAGATAGATTTGCTGATTTTCCGATTAATATTGCATTACTTAATAGGTTTACTTCTGTTAAAGAGCAAAATAGAATTTTTAAGAACTTAAAAGAAGGTAAAATTGATATTTTATTTGGTACTCATAAACTTCTTAATGATAAAGTGGATTTTAAAGATTTAGGATTACTTATTATTGATGAAGAACAAAGATTTGGCGTTGTACATAAAGAGAAAGTTAAGAAATATAAGAGTAGTATTGATGTTTTAACTCTTAGTGCTACTCCTATTCCTAGAACTCTTCAAATGTCTATGTCTGGTATTAGAGGGCTTGCTCTTATTGAAACTCCTCCAGAGAAGCGAAGACCAATACAGACTTATGTAATGCCTGAAAGCACTAATATTATTAAAGATGCTATTTATAAAGAATTATCTAGAAATGGTCAAGTATTTATGCTTTATAATAGTGTTGAGAAAATAGATAATAAACTTGAAGAGATACATAAATTGGTACCAGAAGCTAATATTAGATATGCTCATGGTAGAATGACTAAGGTTGAACTTGAGAATATTATGATTGATTTTACTAATCATAAATTTGATATATTACTTTGTACAACAATTATTGAAACTGGTATTGATATTCCTAATGTTAATACTTTGATTGTTTTAGATGCTGATAATTTTGGTTTATCACAGTTATATCAAATTAGGGGTAGAATTGGTCGTAGTGATAGAATTGGTTATGCTTATCTTATGTATAATGGCAGAAAAGAACTTAATGATTTGGCAGTTAAAAGACTTAATACTATAAAAGAGTTTACATCTCTTGGTAGTGGTTTTAAGATAGCTATGAGAGATTTATCTATTAGAGGAGCAGGAGATATTCTTGGTAGTGAACAATCTGGTTTTATTGACAGTATAGGTATTGATTTGTATTTGAAGATGTTAAAAGAAGAAGTTGATAAACTTAAGGGTATTAAGATAGAAGAAGAAAAAGAAGAAAGTTCTAAACCTCTTATTGAAGTTGAAACGCATATTTCTAATGAATATGCTCCTGATGATGAAATTAAACTCGAAGTTCATAAATTAATTAATAGGATTAATTCTAAGGAAGATATTGATAATTTATGTACTGTACTTAGAGATAGATTTGGTAAAGTTACTGATGAAATGATTATTTATATGCATGAGGAATGGTTTGAGAAACAGGCTAAGTCTCTTAATATTAAAGAAACTAAACAGACTAAGAATTACGTTGAGATAGTTCTTCCACAGTATTTGTCTAAACAAATTGATGGAGAAAAGTTATTTTTTACGGCATATGAGATATCTAAATATTTTAGATTTTCTTATAGTAATAATCAGATTCATATTTACTTAGATACTATTAAGTTAGATAAACATTTTGTTTATTATTTGAATGATTTACTTAGTGTCATTATTAGAGATATTAAGAAATAAAGTTTAATTATTTTATTTCTTTTTGTTTACTTGTATAATTATTTATTTATTTGATAAAATATTAAAGAAAGTATAGGTGAATATATGAAAACAACTGGAGTTATAAGAAGAATTGATGAACTTGGTAGAATTGTTATACCAAAAGAAATTAGAAAGAGTTTAAGAATTAAAAATGGTGAAAGTTTAGAAGTTTATTTGGATGGTGATAGTATTATATTAAAGAAATTTTCACAAATTGAAAGTTTAGAGAGTATTTCTGTTGACTATGTAGAGGCATTTAATCAGATTATTAAACATAATATTATTGTTACTGATAGAGATAAAGTGGTTGCTGTTAGTGGTCCTTTAAAGAAGAAGTATTTGGGTAAAAATATTAATGAATTTACTGAACGCTCTATTGAAAGAAGAGATTCTTTTTCTGAAAAGCAAAAGAAGGAGTTTAAAATAATTGAGGATGAAGAAGATGTTGGTTATTATACTTTTGCTTCGATTGTTAATAATGGTGATGCTATTGGTAGTGTAATATTAATATCTTTGGATACTCCTTTATCTGATACTGAAGATAAACTGGCTATTGTTTTATCTAATTTGCTTAGTAAACAATTTATTGATTAATAAAAAAGCATACAAAATTAAAATGTATGCTTTATTTTTCTTTATTATCTAGATTTTCTAATGCAAAATCAATACATTGGTTTATTAATTCATTTCTACTTATATCTATTCTATTCGCTTCATTATCTACTTTATTTAACGTTTCAATATCTATTCTTATACTAATTACTATTTTTTCATTGTTTGTTTTTGTCGGTTTGAACTTTTCCATATTTTTGTCCTCCTATCAAAATTATATTATTTACAATAAACTAAATATATATTCAAATATTGAATACAAAAAGTATTTACTTTTTGATAATTAGTTGTTATAATGATAATGTAGAGTAGGAGGTGAAGGCAGTGATCGCTTTTGTTTTATCGTTAATTAGTGTTGTTATTTTACTTTTTAATTATGAATTTGCTTTTATTTTAGGTATTGTGTCTATAGTGGTGGCTATTATTAATAGAAAGAAAAAGAGTAAATTAACTATACCCGCTATTATTATTTCAAGTATTGTATTGTTAATAAGCATTATTTGTTTTTGTAGTGAAGCTGTTAAAGTTACAAATATTATTAATGAAACAAACAAAGAAGTTGATAGAATAGCAGAAAAGTATAAAAATGAGTAATTTTATATGGAGGTAAATAGTGTATAATAGTGAAAGTGTAAATAATAATTTAGAGCAGAATTCTATACAGAACTCTTTTAATAATCAAAACGAACTTAATTCCAATAATAATATAAATAAAGTAAATAAAAGTAAGAAGCTACTTATTATTTTAGGAATAATTATTGCTGCAATTATAGTTATATTTGTTTTTTTTAATAAAGAAAAAAACAGCAATAGAGAAGTTGATTTTGGAGAAACTTTAAAGGTTTATGAGATGAAAGGAAAGTATAATTTTGATTTTCAAGTTCTTGATATTGAAGAAAACTATGATATTTCTAATTCAATATTTTATACAGGTGAATGTTATGCTTTAAAAGTTAAAATAAAAAATAATAGCAGTAAGAATTTAGATCTTTATTCATTAATCTACTTTACTTTATTAGATTCTGAAGGTCAAAAAATCGAATCTAACAATTTGCTTGTTACTTCTAACTTTGATGGGAGTTTAAAACTTAATATACCTAGCGATACTACCGATACTGGGTATTTGTATTTTTATCATTTTGATGAAAATGGTAAAAATTCTAACATTGATGCAAGTCGTGTTGATAAACTTAAAATATCTGTGGTAAAAAAACTTTATAGCGATAATGGTATGTCTAAGGGAGAATATAATGATTATTATGTTAAATTAAGATAGGATGTGTTATGATGAAAGATTTTGAGAAAATGCAAAAATATTTAGTTAGTGATTTTATATTTATGTTAGTTATTAATTCTTATTTATTTATTGATTCTTTACTTGAAATAGGTTTACTTGGTTCTGGAAGATTTTCTTTTGTGTCTGCGTTATTATCTGTAATATTATTAATAATTGGGATAATAGTTACTAAAAAAGGAGATATTTCTGGTGGAATAATAGGAATTATTATTGGATTACTTATGTTTTTATCAGGTTCTATTGTTTATTTAGTACTTGGCATATTTGTAATTATTCACTCTAGTGTATATTTAACTAATTATAATAAAAAATAAATATTAATATCATAGATTGTTCTATGGTATTTTTTATTGAAAAATAAAAAATAGAAATTGCTTTTAAGACAATTTCTATTAATTATAATGATTTAATACATTGAGGCTTCAATTACTTTAAAGGTTGCATTTTTCATTTTATTAAGGTTATCACTACTTACATATTCAAACAAATTAAAATTTTGACTTTGTCCTGATGCTAAGTTGTTGGCATAAATATAATCTGTATCAATTCGACTTCCATCAGCGGCAATTGCTTCAATAGTTAAGTTGAATGATTTTATTTCTTTAGCATTATTAGTTATTTTTACAGTTAGACCTGTATCATTAAAACCATATTCATCAGTTGTAGTTTGAAAACTTCCGATATTGACATCTACATTTTTTAAAACTTCTTCGGTATTCTTTCCTGTCATAGTATCTAGATCATTAGACAAATTATCAAGACTATTTGACCAACTATTTTGTAGAGATATTGTTATTATAATAGATAAAATACCAAGTACTAATGCCGCTATTGACGAACCTTTGCTTGTTTTTTTAATTAATGATATTATTGCAAAAATTATCGCTAATACTCCTAAGAAAAAAGAAGCATTGTTAATTATTGGTATAAAGCAAGTACATATACTTATTATACTTAATACTAATCCTGCAACAGCTAGTCCACTTTTTTTATTCTCTTGTTTCACTTTTATTCACTCCTTTCATTATTATTATAACATAAAATCTTCTGGCAGGCGACATATTTTTTTCTCTTTTTGTGAAATAATAATTTTTGTTAGGAGATGATTGCTTCTATGGGAAGATATTCTAAACAAAATTTATCTATTCAGGTTAGAAAAAATATTAGAAAATATCGCTTGATTAGAGGTTATACTTTGCAAGAACTTGCAGATAGAGCAGAACTTACACATGGATATGTTAGAGATTTGGAATGTTTAACTATTAATAAAACTCCAACACTTGAAGCAATCGGAAAATTTGCAGATGCATTAGAGATAGATATAAGACAATTATTTGACGATGTTGAGATTAGTTTAGAACATAATAAATAATATATTTCAATACTGAGACTTTAGGCTCAGTATTGCTTAGAGAGACTTTAGGCTCTCTAGAAAAAAATAATAAATAGTACTTGAAAATATATTTATTGTATGATAAAATACTTTGTGTAAAGCGAAGAAGGAAAGAGTAATAGTAATATTTATAGAGAGTCTATGTTTGGTGGAAATAGATAAGAAAAGCTATTATAAATGGTTCTGGAGCAGTTATATCTAATAGGTATAAACGGTTGTTACGTTATAACTTAATGAGTGTATATATTATAAAATAAGGTGGTACCGCGGAATGTTTTCGTCCTTTGGTTAGCCTTATTTTTTTATTTTATGGAGGTATGTAATGAGAAAATTTGAAAAAATAAGTAAAGATAATTTTTTGAATAGTGTTCCTAATGGTAATTATGAAGATATTATATTACCGAAGAGAAGTACTAAAAATAGTGCTGGATATGACTTTTATTCTCTATATGATATAACTATTAAACCTAATGAAAGGGTAGTTATTCCAACAGGTATTAAGGTTTGTATGAATGAACAAGAATTTTTAGGAATATATATTCGTAGTAGTTTAGGTTTTAAATATAATATTCGGATGTGTAATCAGGTTGGTATAATCGATGCTGATTATTATAATAATAAAGATAATGAAGGACATATTTTTGTGTGTTTACAGAATGAAAGTGATAAAGAAGTGGTAATTAAAAAAGGCGATAGATTTGTACAAGGTATATTTATGCCATATTTAATTACTGATGACGATTGTGCTACTGATACAAGAAATGGTGGTATTGGTAGTACTAATGAAGGAGAAGATAAAAATGAATAAAGATAAAAAATTTTATATAACAACTCCTATATACTATCCTAGTGCTAATTTTCATATAGGACATTGTTATACTACTATAGTAGCGGATGCTATTGCAAGATATAAAAGACTTACTGGTTATGATGTATTTTATTTAACTGGTACTGATGAACATGGAGAAAAAATACAAAAGAAAGCAAGTGAAGCTGGTGTTACTCCTAAAGAATATGTAGATAAAATTGTTGCTAATGCTAAAGATTTATGGAAAAGTCTAGATATTAGTTATGATAAGTTTATTAGAACTACTGATGAAGAACATGTTAAGTGTGTACAAAAGATATTTGAAAGATTATATAAACAAGGTGATATTTATAAAGGTGAATATAAGGGTTTATATTGTACTCCTTGTGAATCATTTTGGACTGAAACTCAGTTAATAGATGGTAGATGTCCTGATTGTGGTAGAGATGTACACGAGGTGTCTGAAGAAGCTTATTTCTTTAAATTATCTAAATATCAAGATAGACTTGTTAAATATTATGAAGAAAATCCTGATTTTATTGAACCGGAATCTAGAAAAAATGAAATGATTAATAATTTTATTAAACCTGGACTAGCTGATTTATGTGTATCTAGAACTAGTTTTGATTGGGGTATTCCTGTAACTTTTGATGATAAGCATGTTGTTTATGTTTGGTTAGATGCTTTAACTAACTATATATCTGCTTTAGGATATTTAAGTGATGATGATAGTTTATTTAAAAAATATTGGCCTTGTGATTTACATATTGTTGGTAAAGAAATTATAAGATTCCATACTATTGTATGGCCTATTATGTTAATGGCTCTTAATTTACCATTACCTAAGAAGGTATTTGGCCACGGATGGCTTGTTATTGATGGTGGTAAGATATCTAAGAGTCTTGGAAATTATAAAGATCCTAGAGAATATATTGATACTTATAGCGTGGATGCTGTTAGATATTTTGCTTTAAGAGAGGTTCCTTTTGGTAGCGATGGCTCTTTTTCTGAAGAAGCTCTAATTAATAGAACTAATGGAGATTTAGCTAATATTTTAGGTAATTTGGTTAATAGAACTATTGGTATGATAAATAAGTACTTTGATGGAGAAGTTTCTAATAAAGGTGTATCTGAAGAAATTGATAATAATTTGATTAAAGAAGCTGAGAGTTTATATATAAAGGTAGAAAATTATATGAACAAACTTGAAGTACCTAAAGCACTTGATTCTATATTTGATTTATTTAGATCATTAAATAAATATATTGATGAAACTACTCCTTGGATACTTGCTAAAGATGATAGTAAGAAGGATAGACTTGCTACTGTACTTTATAATTTAATTGAGGGTATTAGAATTGGAACGGTGTTACTTAGACCATTTATACCTGAAACAACAGAAAAAATATTTAAACAAATTAATACTGATAATATTTCTTATGATAGTGTAAAAGAGTTTGGTGGATATAAGAGTGGTACTAAAGTTGGTACTCCTGAAGTATTATTCCAAAGAATTGAAACTAAGTAACTAAGAGGACTTTAATGGTCTTCTTTTTACATTTTATTAGTGTAAAATAATGGAAAATGTGTTTACTAATTTATTAAAGTATGGTATATTTTTAATGTAGTACCTGCAGTGGAAAAGGAGAAAAAGGTATGCTTAGTACTAAAAAGTGGGATCTTGTATTTAAAATATTTTGTTATATTTCAAAAGGTATTTTGATTTCCTTAGTTTGTGTAGGTTGTAATATTCTTGATTTATTATATTTATGTATAATAATTGTAGTTATTTTTGAATATGTAGTTGATAAAAAATTAAAATGATTGTACTATATTATTAGTATAATTTTTTTATGGAGGTATTTTATGTATATTGATACACACTGTCACGTATTAAGCGAATATTATAATAATATAGAGGTTATTGTAAAAAAATGTATAGAGAATAATGTTACTAAAATTATAGTTAGTGGTTGTGATATGAAATCTAATAAGGAAGTGTTGGAACTTGTTAATAAATATGATATTATTTATGGTACTCTTGGTTTTCATCCTACAGAATTAGAAGATTTTAAAGAAGAGTATTTTGATTTTTTAATAGAAAATATTAATAATAAAAAAATAGTTGGCATAGGTGAAATAGGTCTTGATTATCATTATGAAAATACTGATAAGGAGAAACAAAAAAGAATTTTTAATAAACAGCTTGAAATTGCAGAAAAATTTAATAAACCAGTTGTTATTCATAGTAGAAATGCAATTCAAGAGACATATGATATGTTAAGTAAATATAATTTAAAGGGCAGTATTCATTGCTTTAGTGGTTCGTTAGAAATGGCAAAATTATTTATTAGACTTGGTTATAAAATAGGAGTAGGGGGTATAATTACCTTTAAAAATGCTAAGAATATTATTAAGGTAATAGAAAATATTGATTTATCATATATTTTATTAGAGACGGATAGTCCTTATTTGTCTCCAGAACCTTATAGAGGTAGCAAAAATGATCCTTCTAATATACCTATTATAGCTGAGAAATTAGCTAGCCTTAAAAACGTTTCAATTGCAGAAGTTGCAAGGGTTACAACCTCTAGTGCAGAGGAGGAATTTGACTTTTTTTCTAAATAATGTTACAATTAATATGCTTAAAAATATTAAGAGGTGAGACTTATGAAGAAAATAGCCACTAAGCTAATAACTATTTCTTCACAATTGTTGATGGTCGTTTTGTTTATGGTTTTCTTTTTTGCGGGAACTAAAACAAATGATAAATCTTTAACAATTGATAATGATAATTTTAGTAAAATGGCTGATTCGGTATCTTTTCTTTTTAAAAATGAAGAAAAGATGTTAAGCGTAGAGAACGATGATGTTGTTGTAGATTTAAGTGAATCTACTACTGATAAAAAAGAAGAAGAGGTAAATACAGAGGAACAAACTCAGGAAGAAGTTGTTCAAGAAGAAGCTACTCCTGATCCAGTTCCAGAGCCAACTCCTACTCCTGTTCCACTTGAGCCTTCAGTATTAGAGACTTTTGTTGGTAATCTAACAGGATATGGTCCAGATTGTTATGGATGTACTTCTGGAAAAACTAGCAGTGGTCATAATTTAAGAGAATCTATATATTATGAAGATGCTGAGTATGGTACTGTTAGAATATTGGCTGCAGATTCTTATTTTCCATTCTATTCTATTATAAAAGTTAGTAATGTTCCAGGTATGGATCCATTCCTAGCAGTTGTATTAGATACTGGTGGAAATGTAGGATTTAATAAAATGACTTTATTTGACTTAGCTTATGCTACTGAGAAAGATCCTAATATTATAGGACTTACTAGTAATGTTAAATTTGAAGTTTTAAGAAGAGGTAGATAATTTAATACCTCTTTTTTTTTCGACATTTTTATTTCTATCTATGTCATATAATGTTATAGGAGATAAAAATGAAAAAAATATTACTATTGACATTTATAATTATATTAATTCCATTTACTATTGTTAATTTTTTTAAAGTTGATCAAAAAGAAGAAATAAAACTTAATTATGAATCTAATACTATTATTAGGGTGAAGAGAATGGCTTCTGGGAAAATAGTTGGTGTTCCTTTTGAACAATATATAGTCGGTGTATTAGCAGGAGAAATGCCTATATATTTTAATTTAGAAGCGCTTAAGGCACAAGCAGTGGCTGCGAGAAGTTATGCACTAAAAAGAATGGAATATAATAAAGATAATGATTTTGATGTTGTTGACTCTATTTTAAATCAGGTTTATTTAGATGATAATTATTTAAAAGATGCTTGGGGAGATGATTATGTTAACAATATTAATAAATTAAGAGAGGCTGTTAATGCAACTAGTATGGAATACTTAGATTATAATGGTGATGTAATAGATGCCTTGTTTTTTTCTACTAGTAATGGTTATACAGAAACTTCTTCTTTAGTTTTTAATATTGACCTACCATATTTACAAAGTGTCTCTTCATCGTGGGATGAAAAAACTAGTTCTGCTTTTAAATCAACGACTTCTATGCCATTAAGAGACTTTTATAATAAATTAAATATTGATTATTCTGATTATTTTGATGTAAAAATATTAGAAAAGAGTTCTACTAATAGAATAATAAAACTTAGTATTAATGGAAAAGAGTTTTTAGGTAGAGATTTATATAATACTTTAGGTCTTAAATCTACTGATTTTTCACTAAAGAAAGATGGTGATAAAGTTATTATAAATACTATAGGATATGGTCACGGAGTTGGTATGAGCCAATATGGAGCAGAAGGAATGGCCGAAGAAGGGTACTCTTATATTGATATATTGAAACACTACTATGTTGGTACTAATATTAAAAAAATTGAAAATTAAGTATATATTTTTTAATTTAGGAAACAACTATATTAGAGGTGAAAATATGAATAGTAAAAGAATTAAATCATTTATGGTTCCTATAGTTTATGGAGGATGTGTACTTGTATTTTTATTTAGCATTTATTTTGCTGGAAGATTTGCAAGAAGAGTTTTGTTTACTGACGACTCTAACTTGAAATACGTTGATGGTGAGATTACTAAAGAAGGAGGTAATAGTGAGTTACCTGTTGTTAGTACTTCCAGTCAAATAGTAAGACCTTATCTAGATAATACAGTTTCTGTAGTTAAATCTTTTTATGATTATAAAGGAGATTCTACTACTCAGGAAGAGTCTATAATTGTGTATGATGGTACATATATGCAAAACTCTGGTGTTGATTATTCAGGAGATAATATCTTTGATGTAATTAGTATACTAGATGGAACTGTTATTTCTGTAGAAGACAATGAGTTATTAGGTACTACTGTTGAAATAAGACACAGTAATGATTTGATATCTGTATATCAAAGTTTATCTGATGTTATTGTAAAAAAAGATGATTTGGTAATTCAAGGTCAAATTATTGCTAAAAGTGGCACTTCTAATATAAATAAAGAATTAGAAAATCATTTACATTTTGAATTGTATTACAAGGGTAAAATTGTTAATCCTGAAGAATACTATAATAAATCTGTAGATGAGTTATAGGCAGTAATGCCTTTTTTTACATAATATATTTCTCTCTTAATATAATATACTAGGTGAAATATATGAATAAAATTATATACAGTAGAGTATTAGATGAGGCAAATTATATAATTGCCACTAATAAAACTTTAAGAGAGACTTCCTCAGTATTCTTGGTATCAAAGAGTACAGTTCATAAAGATATGAATGATAGACTAAGAGAAATTGACTATAATTTGTACAAAAAAGTGTCAAGTATTTTGAAATATCATATTAATATTAAGCATATTAGAGGAGGAGAAGCGACAAAAAGGAAATTTTTGGCGAAAAAGTGTAATTAGAACTGTAAAAAAAGGGAAAAGTGTGTTAAAATGTATAAGAGGATGGTGATTTTATGTTTAACAAGGATATTGGAATAGATTTAGGAACTGCAAATGTACTTATTTACATTAAGGGTCAAGGTATAGTACTTAATGAACCATCTGTTGTTGCAATAGACGCTGATACTAAAAAACCCCTAGCGGTTGGTAGTGAAGCACACGAAATGCTTGGAAGGACTCCTGGCAAAGTAAAAGCTATTAAGCCTATGAAAGATGGAGTAATTGCCGATTATGATACTACAGAGGTTATGCTTAATTATTTTATTAAAAAAGTAAATGGCAAGAGTTTCTTTTCTAGACCTAGAATTCTTATATGTTGTCCTTCTAATATTACTCAAGTAGAAAAAAATGCTATTAAAGAAGCTGCTGAAAGAACTGGTGCTAAGAAAGTATTCTTAGAGGAAGAACCTAAAGTTGCTTCAATTGGTGCGGGTATGGATATATCTAAACCTAGTGGTAATATGGTTATTGATATTGGTGGTGGTACTACTGATATAGCTATTTTATCTTTAGGTGGTATAGTAAATAGTGCATCTATTAGAATAGCTGGTAATGCTTTTGATAATGATATTGTAAAATATATTAAAGATAAATATAAGTTGTTAGTTGGAGAAAGAACTGCTGAAGATATTAAAATAACTATTGGTACTGTTTTTCCTGGTTCAAGAGATGAGAAGATGGAAGTTAGAGGTAGAGATTTAGTTACTGGTCTTCCACATACTATAACTTTAACTAGTGATGAAGTAGAAGAGGCATTAAGAGAGAGTATATATACAATTATTCACGCTGTAAAGAGTATATTAGAACAAACTCCTCCTGAATTGTCTGCTGATATTATTGATAAAGGAATTGTTCTTACAGGTGGGGGAGCAATGGTAGATGGTTTTTCTCAAATATTAAGTCAAGAACTTAAAGTACCAGTATTTATAGCAGAATCTCCTCTTACTTGTGTAGCAGAGGGAACAGGAATACTTTTAGATAACCTATATATGTTAGAAAGACAATAATTGAATTAGAGTTCTTTATTTAGAATTCTAATTTTTATTTAAAATGTAAATAATATGTAAAAATGTAACTAATTATATAACATTTAATAAAAATTTTAGTATAATTATATTAGAAGGATTGGTGGTAAAATGACTATTGGTATTGCAAGCGATCATCGTGGTTATAAGTTAAAAAAATTGTTAAAAGAAAATTTAAGTAATTATAATATAATTGATTATGGAACTGATAGTGAAGAGTCTGTTGACTTTCCTATTTATGCTGAGAAATTAGGAAGTGCAATTCAAAAAGGTGAAGTAGACTTTGGAGTAGCAATTTGTGGTACTGGTATTGGTATGAGTATAACTCTTAATAAGATGAAAGGTGTTTATTGTGCTAAAGTATCTAATTTGAGTGAGGTTATGCTTTCTAGATCACATAATAATGCTAATGCTCTTGCTATGTCTGAGGATATATCTATAGAGGTTGCTATTGAGATGGTAAATAAATTTGTTGAAACACCTTTTTCAAATATAAATAAATATATAAAAAGAAATGATATGATTAGAGAATTAGAAAATGATTAAACTATTTTTATATTTAATATGTATACCTATTACCATTTTTGCTATAGATAGTATTAATATTAATTGTATCTTTAAAAAGAATAAAGTCTATCAGGCAAAGCTATTTTATTTAATACTTGTTTTTTCTGTATCTTATTTGTTTACTAATTTTATATATGATTTTGTTTATTCAATTAAATGATGTTATTAATAAAAGATATTTTAATTAATGTCTTTTATTTATTTTGATTATGTGTTAAAATATGTTGCGAGGGATTTTTATGTTTAAAATAGGAAATATTGAAATGAAAAATAATATAGTACTTGCTCCTATGGCTGGTGTTTGTAACAGTGCTTTTAGAAAGATAATAAAAGAAATGGGATGTGGTCTTATTTATGCCGAGATGGTAAGTGATAAGGGAATGATTTACAATAGTCAAAAAACAAAAGATATGCTTTATTTTGAGGAATGTGAGCGGCCAATAGCACAACAAATATTTGGCAGTGATAAGAGTACTTTTGCTAGTGCTGCTAAAATGGTTGAGGATATTATGCATCCAGATATTATTGATATTAATATGGGATGTCCTGTTCCTAAGGTGGCTATTAAGTCACAAGCTGGTAGTGCTCTTTTGAAGGATCCTGAAAAAATAAGAGACATAGTTAGTTCAGTAGTAAAAACAGTAAAAGTACCTGTAACTGTTAAGATTAGAAGTGGTTGGGATACAAATAGTATAAATGCAGTTGAGGTCGCAAAAATATGTGAAGAGGCAGGTGCTAGTGCAATTACAGTACACGGTAGAACTAGAAGTCAAGGTTATTCTGGGAATGTTGATTTAGATATCATAAAGAAAGTAAAAGAAAATGTTAATATACCTGTTATTGGTAATGGGGATATTACTTCTTTAGAAAGCGCTAAAAAAATGATAGAGTACACTGGCTGTGATGCTATTATGATTGGAAGAGGTGTACTTGGAAATCCTTGGCTTATTAAGGAATTAGTAACATACTTTGATACTGGTGAGATTATAGAAAAACCTAGTTACGAAGAGAAGATTAATATGTGTTTTCATCATTTAGAGTATTTATTGAAGATAAAACCAGAGAAAACTGCTGTACTAGAAATGCGTAGTTTTGTAGCTTGGTATATTAAAGGTTTACCTAATGCTCAAAGTGTTAAAAACGAAGTATTTAAAGCAAAAACTAGTGATGAACTTAAAAAAATTCTTAATAACTATTTAAAAGTATTAAAAAATAGTATATAATATTTATTAGGTGATGTGAATGAAAGCGAATATTTTTAAGAGAGTTAGTGCTTATCTAATTGATTATTTTATAGTTATGTTTATACTTTCATTAATAACTATGGGTATTGGTGGGAATAGTACAATAACTAAAGAAATAAATAATTTAGCAGAAAGTTATGCAAATAAAGAGATTACTATTGAAGAATATAGTGAAAAAACGCAAGAATTAAATTATGAACTTCAGAAAAGTAATGTAGCTGTTAATGCAGTTTCAGTAACACTATTTATTGGTTACTTTATTGTATTTGCATATTTTAATAAAGGGCAAACTATTGGTAAGAAATTATTAAAAATTAAGGTAGTAGAAGATAATAAGAAACCTAGTATAAAGGCAATGATTATTAGAGGCTTGTTTGTATATGGTATACTTACAGGACTATATACTGCGATTTTTGTTAATATTCTTAGTAAAAAATATTTTAATTATGGTAGTGCAATATGTAGTTATATTGAATTATTCTTTGTAGTGGTATCTTTCTTTATGGTACTATACAAAAAGGATGGAAGGGGATTACACGATTTGATGGCTGGTACTAGCGTTATAGAAGAGGTGAAAGAAAATGGAAAGACAATTTAGTGAACAAGAACAAGTAAGAAGGGATAAATTAGAGGAGATAAAGAATTATTGCAATCCTTATCCTGAAAAATATAATATTACGCATAAGATTAGAGAAGCAAGATTATTAGAGGATGGTACCACTGATGTTGCTATAGCAGGTAGAATTGTATTTATGAGAAAGATGGGTAAGCTTTCATTTGTAAGAATTCGTGATATTGAAGGGGATATGCAACTTGAAATTAAGATAGATATGGTTGGGGAAGATAAATATAATTTCTTTAAAAAACTAATTGATACTGGAGATTTCATTGGAGCAAATGGTGAAATATTTACAACACAAACTGGAGAGAAAACTTTAAGAGTACATAGTTTTGAGTTTTTAGGAAAAGCTCTTAGACCATTACCAGAGAAGTTTCACGGTCTTACAGATACTGAAATGAAGTATAGACAAAGATATGTTGATTTAATTATAAATGAAGATTCTAGACGTGTATTTTTAGGTAGAAGTAAATTTTATTCTTACTTACATAAATATTTAGGAGAAAATGGCTTTTTACAAGTAGAAACTCCTATACTACAAAATGCTGTGTGTGGAGCTAGTGCTAGACCTTTTTATACACATCATAATGCTTTAGATATGGATTGTAATCTTAGAATAGCTCCTGAAACATATTTAAAACAATGTATAGCAGGTGGCTTTGATAAGGTATATGAACTTGCTAAATGTTTTAGAAATGAAGGAATGGATACAGAACATTTACAGGAATTTACTCAAGTAGAGTGGTATGCTTCTTATTGGAATTTTGAAGATAATATTAAGTTTTATCAAGGATTTATAAGAGGATTACTTAAAGAACTTATAGGTGATACTGTTGTTAATTATCAAGGTAATAAAATAGACTTTGGTGCTGATTGGAAAAGAATTAACTATGTCGAAGAAATGAGAAATGTATTAGGTTTTGATTTTCTTGATATAGATGATCCTAAAGCCCTTAAAGATAAAGTGGTAGAAAAAGGTTTATTTACTTATGATGAACTAGAAGAATATAAGTCTCTTAGTCAAATTATAGATTTTATATATAAAAGAAAAATTAGAACTGACGTTCTAGAACCTACTATTATATATAACTATCCAGCAGTTTTAATTCCTCTTGCAAGAAGAAATGATACTGATCCTAGAGTTATAGATGTGTTCCAAGTTGTTGCTTGTGGTACAGAATTGTGTAAGGCTTATTCAGAACTTGTTAATCCATTTACACAAAGAGAGGCTTTTGAGGATCAATTAAAAGCTAAAGCTCAAGGTGATGATGAGACTATGGAACTTGATGAAGATTTCTTGTCTTCAATGGAACAAGGTATGCCTCCTATATCTGGACTTGGATTTGGTATTGATAGACTTATGATGATTATTTATGATAGACCTTCTATTAGAGATGTTGTTTTATTTCCACAAATGAAGCCATTAAATGATACAAAGAAGATTGTTACTGTAAATAATACATCTTTAGTAGATACAAAAGTAATAGACTTTTCTAATGTTAAAATAGAACCTTTATTTGAAGAGGAAGTAGACTTTGATACTTTTAGTAAATCTGATTTTAGAGTTGTAAAAATTATTAATTGTGAGGAAGTTCCAAATTCTAAGAAATTATTAAAATTTACTTTGAATGATGGTACTGGTACTGATAGAATAATTTTAAGCGGCATTCGTGAATATTATACGCCTTCGGAGTTGATTGGTAAAACTTGCGTTGCAATTGTAAATCTTCCTCCTAAAACTATGGCTGGAATTGATTCTTGTGGAATGTTAATTAGTGCTGTTTATGAAGATAGTGGAAAAGAGAAGTTACATCTATTAATGATAAGTGATTGTATACCAGCAGGAGCTAAGTTATATTAATTTATTTAATAGGGTACTAATTTATCTATTTTTGATATATTTAGTCTTAATGTGTTATAAAATAAGGGAAAACGTTTGAAATTTTCTCTTTTTTATTTACTTTTAATTCATTTGTGCTATAATTATTGTTAGAGGAGGTTATTATGAAAAAACATAGTTTATTTAAAGTGATGTTGATTATTTTGGGATTATTAGTAATTTGTAGTTACATTATTCCTGGAAGAGAAGGCAGTCTATCATACATAGCATTAGGTGATATTGGACTTAACTTTGCACAGTCATTCTATTATTTCTTTGATACTGTTGTTTACTTAATAGTACTTGGTGCATTTTATGGAATACTAAATTCTATACCTGCATATAAGAAATTATTAGATGGCATTACATCAAAAGTAAGATCACATAGTAAATTATTCGTATTCCTTACTACTGGAGTATTTGCAGTACTTACTTCAATAACTGGACTTATGAATACTATTCTTATTTTTGTACCATTTGTTATTTCAATTATAATGCTACTTGGATATGATAAACTTGTTGCTGTAAGTGCTACTATAGTTGCTATGCTTGTAGGTTATGCTGGTGGAATATTTGTAACATTCAGAGATCCTAGTAGCTATTATGGATATGCATCTACTACTCTAGAACAAATGGCAGGTTTAGATACTTATACTTGTCTATTAGTAAAAATTATATTACTAGTTTTAGGTGTAGCTTTCCTTATACTTTATATCAATTGGCATATTAAAAATGTTCAAAATAAAAAGGTTAAGTATGAGTTAAATGAGAGCAGCGAAGTAATGGTATCAGAAGTAAAAGGTGATTATAAGAATATTAAGACTTGGCCTTTATTGGTAGTTTTATCATTAATCTTAGTTATCTTAGTATTAGGATATATGCCTTGGAATTCATTATTTGGAATTGAATGTTTTGACAAATTCCACGAATGGTTAATTGGCTTGACTATTCCTAAATTTAGTGTATTTGGTATTAAGTTCCCTGAATATCCAGTATTTAATAGTTTAATTTCAGGTAATCTATATGCTTTAGGTAATTGGGGAAGTTTAGGTTCATATATGTCAATTATTATAACTTTGATTGTCTTCTCTATTATATTGAAGATTATATACAGAGTTAAATTTAATGATGTAATTGATTCTTTTGTTGAAGGATCTAAGAAGATGATACCTAGTATTCTATTAATGATGATTGCTTATGCTATATTGGTTTGTTCTTATAATAATGGTATAATGTCTACTATTATCACTTGGCTTGCTGGTACAAAATTAGGTCTTAATGCTGCTGCTACTGTTTTAGTAAGTGCACTTGGTACTTTATTACATCCAGATTTCTATTATGCAGTTGCTGGCGTATTTAATCCTATTTTAACAGCTGCTACTGATGAATCAATGACTTCTACATATGTAGTTGCTTTCCAAAGTGTTTATGGATTAGTATCTGTAATTGCACCTACTAGTTTCTTATTAATAGTAGTGCTTAAATACTTTGATATTCCATATACTACTTGGATTAAGTACATATGGAGATTTGTGTTAGTGTTATTATCAATTATAATATTATCATTAATTGTGCTTTCATTAATATAGAAATAAAATGTCTACCTTATGGTAGGCGTTTTTTTGCGCACAAAGTCTTATTTTAGTGTTTAAAATATTTCAAAATATATCATTATATACATAGAATAGATTGAGAGGAGAATAATATGATAGGCAATTTTAGTGAGGAAGCACAGAAGGTTCTACTTAATGCAAAAAATGAAATGTTAAATTTAGGACATCCTTATATAGGGACAGAACATCTTTTATTATCTATACTTAAAAGTGATGGTAGTATTTCTGATAGATTAAAAGAATATGGACTTAATTATAATAATTTTAAAGAGGAATTATCAAGAATAGTTGGTAGTACTAATAATAAGACAGAGTTTTTCTTATATACCCCTTTGTTAAAGAAGGTTATAGAGTCTGCTATAATGGATAGTAGAGAAAATAATGATGGAGAGGTTACAGTAGAGCATTTATTTTTCTCTATGTTAGAAGAAGGAGAAGGTATAGCAATAAGACTTCTTATTGGTATGAAGATTGATATAGAGACAATGTACGATGATTTTTCTATAAGTTTAATAAAAAAAGGAAAAAAGAATAAGAAGAAAAAGCTTTTAATAGATGATCTGGGTGTTGATATTACAGAGAGGGCTAAAAATAAAGAACTTGATCCAGTGATTGGAAGAGATAAAGAAGTTAAAAGGGTGATGGAAATATTATGTCGTAGAACAAAAAATAACCCTATTTTGATAGGTGCTGCAGGTGTTGGCAAGACTGCAATAGTGGAGGAGTTATCTAGACTTATAGCTAATGATGATGTTCCAAATAATCTTGCAAATAAGAAAATTATTTCTCTTGATATGGCTACTATGGTGGCAGGAACAAAGTATCGTGGTGAGTTTGAAGAAAGAATGAAAAAAGTATTAAAGGAAATTGAAGATAATTCTGAGATAATTCTATTTATAGATGAGATACATACTTTGGTTGGGGCAGGTGGAGCTGAGGGGGCAATAGATGCTTCTAATATATTAAAACCTGCACTTGCTAGAGGCAAGATTAGATGTATAGGGGCAACAACAACAGATGAATATAAAAAGTTTATAGAAAAGGATTCTGCATTAGAGAGAAGATTCCAAAAAGTTAAGGTAGAAGAACCAAACATTAAAGAAACAAAAAATATTTTATTAAAAATCAAATTTTTATATGAAAAATACCATAATGTTATTATAGAAGACACTATAGTCGATGAAATTGTCAATTTATCTGAGAAGTATATATTTGATCGCAATAGACCAGATAAAGAAATAGATGTGTTAGATGAAGTTTGTTCTATGGTTAGCATTAAAGAAAATAAGGATACTGGTAAACTAAAGAGTATAAAAAAAGAAATTACTAAATTAAATAAAGAAAGAAATAGTTATATTATTGATAATTCAATAGATAGGGCGTATGAAATTAGAAAGAAGATAACTAAGCTTTCATCAGACTTAAATAAAATTGAGTTGATGTGCAAGAATGAAAAGAATGTAATTTCAAAAGAGGATGTAGCTACAGTAATTAATAATAGAACAGGTATTCCTATATATGATATAATGAAGAATAATGTTGATGGTGGTTCAATGTATAATAGTTTAAGTAGTGTCATTGTAGGACAAAACAAAATTATAGATAATTTAATAGATATTACAAAAAGAATCAAAACTGGTTATAATAATAAATGCTATTCTTGTTTATTTGTAGGATCTTCAGGTGTTGGTAAAAGTATGTTGGCTAAAAGATATGCTGATTTATTAGTGGGTCATAAAAACCTTATTAGATTAGATATGAGTGAATACTCAGATAGTACTTCAGTTAATAAGATACTAGGTTCTTCGCCTGGATATGTCGGATATGATGATAATAAAAATATTTTAGAAGAAATTCGTAATAAGCCTAATAGTGTGTTGTTGCTTGATGAGATAGATAAAGCTCATCAAGCAGTTATTAATTTGTTTTATCAGATATTAGAGGAAGGAGAAATAAAGAATTCTAAGGGGGTTAATGTTAAATTTAATAATGTTCTTATTTTAATGACTTCAAATGTAGGCTTTGATAAGAATAGTATTGGATTTAATAAAGTATCTGATGGTAATGTTATGGTAAGCTTAAAGAATTATTTTAATAGTGCGTTTGTTAATAGAATAGATAATATTTTAGTATTTAATAGATTAAAAGAAGAAGATATTAGAAATATAATTACTGATAGAATTAATAATTTACAAACTAAATATAATAATATTTCTATTAATATTAAACCAAGAGTAATAGATGAAATATTAGATAAAAGTGATTATTATGAGTTTGGAGCTAGAAGAATAGATAAGATTATTTCTAAAAATATAGAGAGTATTATTATTGATAATATTGTTATGGGAAATAGTGAAGTAGTTATTAATTCGATAAATGAAAAGAATATCACGATGATGTGATATTCTTTTAATCTACAGTTTCTTTTACGTATATGTTACTGTCTAACTTTTGTACTATTTCTTTATAGGTATTATATACTTGTTTATAGTTTGGTAGATAATCTTTGATTTCACTATTACTAAATGGTATGACTTTAAAGCCTCTCCAAGTTGATTGGTTATAATAATTGTATATTAATTCATTTTCTACGTTAGTTATTTTTATACTTGATTTGTCTTTGCTTACTGTTTTTTCAATGTTTAAGCTTGTCATTAATCCTGTAGTGCATTTGTAATCTGTGCAAGGTGCTTTGTTTTGATATTGTGCTGATATGAAATTTCCTAGAGAGTATATTACTAGTGTATTATCTATCCAAGTTACTGGTTGTATTACGTGAGGATGTGTTCCTATTATTATATCTACTCCTAGTGATGCTAGGTAATTGGCCATATCTTTTTCATAAGCGGTTGGCTCAAATGTATATTCTACTCCCCAGTGGGCTGCTACTATAAGGACATCTACTTTGTCTCTTACTTTTTCAATATCTTCTTTTACTTGTTTCTTATATGCTTGATATTTAGTGTCTTTTTCTGGATTATTAATATTGTCTATATCAGTAGGCCAAACATTTACTAAATAATCATTTGGTACGGGCATACCATTTGTTCCATATGTATAATTAAGCATTGTGTATTTAATATTGTTTTTTTCTGCTATTTTAATTTCATTTCTTTCTTCGTCACTACAATAACTACCAGCAGTTAATACATTTGTTTTTTCTTTCCAATATTTACAAGAGTTTTCTACGGCTTTTTTGCCACTGTCCATAGTGTGGTTTGTTGCTAAGCTTACTAGGTTAAATCCAGCATCTAACATTGCATCTCCTGCTTCATATGGTGAATTAAATGTTGGGTAGTCAGATAGTCCTAATTCTGTTCCTCCTAATATTGTTTCTTGATTGTAATAACCAATGTCGTAATTGGAAACTATTTCTTTTATATTTGTTATCATTGGTTTGAAATCATAACCGTCATAATTGGCATGTTTATTGGCATCTTTATATAATGATGAATGTATTAAATAATCTCCTACTGCTATTAATGATAACTCATATTTTTTTTCTTTATTATCATTATTTTTGTCTGTTTTTTCTTCTATATTTGGTTCTTTTTCTTTATTTAATAGTTTATATGTTGGATATGAACCCGCTATTAATATTAAAAGTATAATTAATACTATTTTTACACTTTTTTTAAGTTTTCTCTTTCTTTTTCTTCGTTTACTCATTTTTACCACCTTACTATATAAGTATAACAAAACTATTATATTTTGTAAATGAAAAAAACTTACTTTATAGTAAGCTTTAATTCATAAGTCCCCAACCGGTAACTACATATCTTCCGCCTTGTCTTTTGGCAGCAGCAGGTGGGTTATTATATAGTTTGTTATCAATTATTAATGATGAGGATTGTCCTCCATCTAGATTAGCAGCATTATATGCTCCGTATTTTAATAGGACATCAACCATATCTTGAAGACTTGCTCCGTTGATGTAGTTTTCTCCATCTATTACTAGGAACATCATAACTCCATCTTTTGTTTGGGCTATGGCTACACGTGGTGCTTGACCCCAAGGGTCACCATATATTTCTAATGGCTTTCCATTAACTATTAGGAATGGACCGAATATCATACCATCACTTATGTTGGCTGCTAATGCTTCGTTAGCAGTGGCATTTGACATTAGTTTTAATTTGCTATCTTTGGTTATTCCAATAATATTGTCTCTAGCTGTGTCTGCGTCTTCTTTACCCCAAGTTATTTTTCCGTCTTGTATAACTATTCCAATTGGTATATCAGAACCATATCCTTCATCAATAAAGCCACCACCATTGATGCATACACTAGCGTCATATCTTTGACACATTGTTAGAACTCTTTCACCTTTACCACCAATATTAAATTGTTTTGTTGATATTAGTTTAACTTTTTCAGGTTTATATATTGCCACTAGATATCCTTTTGAAGTTCCTATTTTTAAGTTTATTACTTTGTAGGCATCATCAGGATTATCTCTAGTAAATAGTTCTTCTTCATATTTATCTTTATATTTAGATTTCTCTTTAGTGTTTATTACGACATCTTCAGTATTTGCATCTTCATCTATAGTTACAAAATAATTACTTTTATTTATTTTATCAATTGTTTCTTGACTATAAAAGATATTAGCAAAATATTGATGATTCATAGTTTTTAATGCTGTAGTTACATATAGGTTTCTTACATAATCAAATGGACCATACATCATTACAAAACCTGCTATAGCTAGAACATCTAAAATAATAAATACTATTGTAGTTTTATATATCTTTTTCTTACTTCTTTTCTTGTGCATTTTAATCCACCTCATATGGGTCAGAACTTGTTCCTGTTCCTTTTGTTAATATTTCTTTTTTGATTGATATTGTTGGAACAATTTTTAAGTTAGTAGTAGATACTTTAGTATATAATTTATAATCACTTTCCATTACATATATTTGATTATTATCTTTAGATACTCCAGTTGATAAGTAATAATTAGTGGTTTCGTCATTTAGGAATATGTCTCCTATACTAAGTAGTCCTACTTTAGTATCCACTGTTGATGCTAAAACTTTAGTGTAATCATAATTAGTTGTGTTATTATATATTCCATTTGCAAATTTATCTTCATTAATTATGTTTTTATAACTTAATGATGTTAAGTAAGTATTTTTTAGATAATAAGCAAGGGAGCCATTAGTAGTGTCATTATGATAATAACCATTATTTGAATATTTATATTTTACTTCTTGATTGTTAAGTTTTAAATAGTCATTTAATGATAACTTTATTGAATTATCTGTTACGTTATAAACTCTCCATATGTCTTTGCCTAATTTAACATAACTACCAAATAGTCCTTTACTGTCTTCAAATGTATAAGGATTTTCTTTACTACCATTTCCTTCTTTAAGAGTTATGGTATTTTTGATTGTGATAACTGGTTTAACTCCTAGTATTTCATCTTCTGTATAGTTTGTCTTTCCTGTGTCATCAATATACATTAAATTGTTATCTTTATTAGCATTAGCTAAATAGAAGTATTCTTCATTATTTAGGAAACCATTATTGCCACCAGTGTTTACATAGTCATATATTGATGGTAGGGTAATGTAAGTTTCTTTTATTTTATCTTTACAAGTAATATTTTTGGTATCAGTTACTGTATCTTTACAAGTTTCTGTATATGTAAGATATTTTTCTATGTTGTTTAAATTACTTTCTAATATACCAGTATTATTTTCATTACTCTTATTTAACCATTTATTTATATAAGTGTCATCATATTTTTTATTTTGACCTGGTGCAAGAGAAGTTATTGCTTTGTCTGCTACTACAGTTACAGATTTATCTTTATTAATTTTAATTATTCTCCATAATATGTTTGAATATTCTACATAGTTATTTTCTTCATCGTTTGTAAAATAGTAGGCTTCATTTATTTCTTTAAAATTTTGGTTATCTTTGTTATTGTCTTTAATGTTATCTGATAATACAGTTATTTTTTCTACTTTGTTATTCTCTATATATAGTTTTATAAATCTACTTCCATAGAAGATAACGCAAGCTAATAGAAATGTGAAACTAACTAGATTAAATACTTTTTGTATATTTATTTTTCTTTTTCTACCTTTTTTTACTTCTTTATTCACTAAATCATCCCTTTTCTACCTTTTTTATTATAACAAATATACTTTATTTTTACAAGGACTTATAAAAAAATCTAATCATTTAATTTACTTAGATAAAAATAAATGATATAATGTTATTGAGAGTGATTATATGAATTATAGTTTAAATGATAGAGTTATTATGAAGAAGGTGCATCCTTGCGGGTGTAGTGAATTTGAGATTATTAGACTTGGAGCAGACATAAAAATTAGATGTGTTAATTGTGATAGAGTTATTATGCTTCCAAGAGTTGAGTTTAATAAGAAAATAAAAAAGGTGATAAATAATGAAGAAAAAGAAAAGAATTAGATTACATCCTGCTTTGGTATTTTTGATACTTACACTTGCTATTATGATTATTAGTAGTATAGGTAGTATTCTTAATTTAGAGGCTAGTTATTATGTTGTTAATGAAGCTACTGGCGATTTGACTACTCAAGTTGTTACTATTACTAATTTGTTTAATAGAACTGGACTTCAATACTTAATTAGTAATATGATAAATAATTTTCTTGAGTTTGCACCTTTAGGTAATTTAATAGTTGGTTTGTTAGGAGTAGGAGTAGCTTATAAATCAGGCTTTCTTAACTCGCTATTTAAGATGATTAGTGAAAAAGTTCCTAGAAAGTTTTTAACATTTGTAGTAGTTCTTTTGGGTATTATATTTTCAATGTTTTATGAGGTTGGATATGTTATTTTGATACCACTTGCAGCAATATTGTTTATGAATTTAGGTAGACATCCTTCTGCAGGTATATGTGCAGCCTTTTCTGGAATAACTTTTGGATATGGTGCTAATGTAGTTATAAATAGATTAGATAGTATGCTTACCTCTTATACTAATAAAGCTGCTTCAGTACTTGATACATCTTATGTTACTAATTTATATGGTAATTTAATTTTCACAATAGTTAGTATGTTCTTGTTATCATACGTTGGAATGTTAGTTACTGAAAGATTTATAATACCAAAATTGGGTAAATATTATTTTGATGAGGAAGAACCATCACAGGAAAGAGAAGTTACTAAAAAAGAAAAGAAGGGTGTTATCATATCATTACTTGCTACTTTCTTAGTATTTTTAGTGCTTGCTTATTGTTTAATAGATGGTTTACCATTTTCTGGTTTATTACTTGATCTTAGTCAGTCTGATTATGTTAATATGTTGTTTGGAGAAGGCTCATATTTTTATCAAGGATCTGTTACTATTGCATCATTTATGTTGATATTTAGTTCTCTTATATATGGAATAAGAGTAAAGAGTATAAAAGATAATAGAGATTTAGTAGATGGTATGAGTTACTACTTAAAAGATGTTGCTTCTTTATTAGTTTTAATATTCTTTGTAGCACAATTTTGTTTAATATTTAAAAAGACTAATATTGGTTTATTTATTGTAGCTTCACTTTCAGAATTACTTAATGGTATGCAGCTTTCTGGTCTTGCTCTTGTTGTTATAACATTTATAGTTGTTGCTATATCTACATTCTTTGTTCCTATGGCCTCAACTAAATGGGCTATGCTTTCACCAGTAATTGTACCTATGTTTATGCAGAGTTCTATGACTCCTGAGTTTGCTGAAGCAGTATTTAGAGCAGCAGATTCTAGTATGAAAGGACTTACACCATTATTTAGTTATTTTGTTATACTGATTGGCTTTCTTCATATTTATAATAAGAGAAAAAATGGTGTTATTACTATAATAGATGCTATGAGTTTAATGGTTCCTTATGCTATTGCCTTTACGATATTATGGATAATTATAATTTTAGCATTCTATATAATTGGAATACCTATAGGTATTGGAACTGGTGTAATGTTATAGGAGGTTTTATATGTATTTATTAACTACTACAGCTGATATACCAGTATGTCAGCTACCTGCAGTTTTGGAAGTTATCTATTTTGGAAAACTACTTATAAATGTTGTTAGGTTACTTTTACCAATAGGACTTATTATATTTTGTATGTTTGATTTTAGTAAGTGTGTTGTTGCAGGTGATACTGAAGAGCAGGCTAAGAAATCTAAATTAGTATTTAAAAGAATTATATATGCTGTTTTGGTTTTTTCAGTTCCTTATATTGTTAGTTTGATGTCTACTGTTTTAAATGGCTTGGTACCAGATTATGATTCTTGTATAAATAATGCTACACTTGAAAATATTCAAATTTATAAGAAAGAGTATGATAAGGCGGTAGAAATAGAAAATCAACAAATAAAAGAAGCTTATGAAGAAACATTAAATAATACTATAAATAGTTCTGTAAATAGTTTAAATTCTGAGAGTAATCAAAATGTAGAATTTATAAATTTAAAGCAGGCTGATCCTAGATGGGGAAATGTTCCTTTATGCACTAATTATCAGAGAGGTGGTAATGATAAGAGAACAATAGCATCATCTGGGTGTGGTTTTGTATCTTATACAATGGTACTTAGAAGTTTTGGTAATGATATATATCCTAATCAATTAGTTGAAAAAGTATGTAGCTTGGGTGGAGGAAGATTTGGACACGCCGTACCTGATGATTTCTTTTTACTTAATAAGACTTATGGATTAAAGGGTAAATCTTTAGGAGTTACTGATTATGATGCTATGTATGCTGCATTAAGAGAAGGAAAAAGATTAATAATTAATTTTCCAGGACATTATATTTCAATTTTAGGAATTAAAAATGGAAATATTGTTAAAATTGGAGATTCTTCAAGAAGATATGGTGATGGTTCATATACACTACAGAATATAGCTAATAATGAAGGTACATTTTATAATGTAACTGCTATATGGAAGGAGTAATTTAAGTGAAAAAAATATTATTATTATTGATGCTTATTTTAGTTACTGGATGTAGTGCCACATATGATCTATATATAGGAAATAATTTGACTGATGATATTTCTATACTAGAAGATAAAGAAAGATTAAAGACTATAAAAGAATATAATATGGAAGATGATACAATATTTAATACAGATAATTTATCTTATAATATTTATAGTTTAGAGTCCGGTTTTGATTACAAAAGACAAGAAATATCAAATGATACTACTTCTGGATACCGCTATAGTTATTCTTATGATATGAAAAATATGAATAAAAAATCAATGGTTTATGACTGCTATGATAATATAAGTATATCTAAGAAGGGTAAGATATTGATAGAGACAAGCGATGAGTTTAAGTGTTTTGATAAATATAATTTATTAGATGATGTAACAATTAATATTCATTATGATGGTGATTTATATGATACTAATGCTGATCGTTATGGTGGAGGTATTTATACTTGGAATATAAATAAAGATAATTATAAGAATAAGAAGATTTATTTAGAACTATATAAAACTAAAAGAAATTATACATTTGATATAATAGGAGGCTGCATTCTTTCCATTTTAATTATTGTTCTTTTAGTTATTGTTAAGAAGTTTGAACGTAAATCATATTAATTAAATAAACTTTCTATATTTTTGTTAGAAAGTTTATTTTTTATGGTATAATAAAATGGTTAAGAAAGAAGTGATATAAATGAGTTTGACTGCTGGTATAGTTGGACTTCCAAATGTAGGGAAATCAACTTTATTTAATGCAATTACTAAAAAGAATATATTGGCCGCTAATTATCCTTTTGCTACGATTGATCCTAATGTTGGAGTAGTTACTGTTCCTGATAAAAGAGTAGAAGTATTGGAAAATATGTATGTTCCTGAGAGAACCATTCCTACTACTTATGAATTTACGGATATAGCAGGGCTAGTAAAGGGTGCTAGTACTGGTGAAGGACTTGGTAATAAGTTTTTATCACATATAAGACAAGTAGATGCTATTGTTGAGGTTGTTAGATGTTTTGATGATGAAAATATTATTCATGTTGATGGTAATGTTGATCCAATAAGAGATATTGAAGTTATTAATGTAGAACTAGTTCTTTCGGACTTAGAAATTATTACTACAAGAATTAGTAAGATTGGTAAAAAGGCTATGACTACTAAAAACAAGGATGATGTTAAAGAGATAGAATTACTAGAAAGAATAAGAGATGCTTTAGAAAAGAATGTTCCTGTTAGGAAACTTGGATTAGATGATGAAGAAAAGAAGATTATTAGTTCTTTTAATTTAATTACTTTAAAACCTATTATATACGCTCTTAATGTTAGTGAAGAAGATATTGTTAATGGTAATGAGTATACAAATAGAGTATTTGAGTATGCTAAAAATGAAGGTAGTGAAGTAGTTATTATTTCTGCGAAGATAGAAAGTGAACTTGCTGAACTTGATGATGATGAAAAAATGCTATTCTTAAATGATCTTGGTATTACTTCAAGTGGTCTTGATAAGTTAATTGATAAAACTTATAAATTACTTGGACTTGCTACATTCTTTACTGTTGGATCGGATGAAGTTAGAGCTTGGACATTTAAAAAAGGTATGAAGGCTCCTGAATGTGCTGGTATTATTCATTCAGATTTTGAAAGAGGTTTTATTAAAGCAGAAGTTATGTCTTATGATGATTTAGTGGCTGCGGGTAGTGAACTAAAGGTTAGAGAAGCTGGTAGGGCAAGAATTGAAGGAAAAGAATATGTAATGCAAGATGGAGATATTTGTCATTTTAGATTTAATGTATAGAAAGGGTAAATATGAAAGATAGAAAAGATATTGATAAGAAGTATACTTGGAATTTAGATGTTATTTATAGTAATACTACAGAATTTGATAAGGACTATAACTTAGTAATAGATAAAATTAATTCTTTAAAAAAATATGAAAATACTATGATGGATAATAGTGATAATTTTTATGATTCTATTAGACTATCATTTGAAATAGAAAGACTAATTGATAAGCTATATTGTTATGCTAATTTGTCTTTTGATTTAGATACTTCAAATAATGATAAACAAGAACTATGCGAGAAAGTATCTAATTTGAGAAGTAAGTATAGTGAGAATAGTTATTTTATAGTACCTAGTCTTTTAAAGCAAGACTATAGTGTTATAGAAGAATATATGAAAGAGAATCCTTTAATTAAAGATTATGAAATTTCTATTAAAGAAATATATAGATATAAAGAACATACTCTTTCTGATGCAGAAGAGAGACTTTTATCCAGTATTGGTAAGATGGTGGGAAACTGCTATGACACATATGAACTATTTAAAGATTGTGATATGTCTTTTGATAGTATTGAAGATGAGAATGGTAATAAAGTAGAACTTAATAATAGTAATTATAGTCTATATATTGAAAGTAAAGATAGAAGAGTAAGAAAAGATACTTTTAATACTTTATATAAGGAGTATAAAAAATATACTAATACTTTTGCTTCATTAATATCTTCGAATATGAAAGAACTATCTACGATGGCTAAGATTAATAAGTATAATAGTGCTATTGAAATGAGTTTATATGCTGATGATGTTGATATTAAAGTATATAATAATTTAATAGATAGTGTTCATAAACATATTGATTATATTTATGATTATTATAAGTTAAAAAAAGATATTCTTAATTTAGATAATATTCATTTATATGATATATATGTACCTATTGATAATAGTTTTGATAAAAAGTATAGTTATGAAGAAGCTAAAGAAGTTATACTTAAGGTATTAGAAGTATTTGGAGATGAATACATAAATAAAGTAAAAGAGGCTCTTGGTAATAGATGGATAGATGTATATCCCACTAAAAACAAGAGAACTGGTGGATATTCTGGTGGTAGTTATGATACTTATCCATATATTTTACTAAATTATCAAGATAAGTATAATGATATGTCTACTTTAATTCACGAAATGGGGCATTCTATGCATAGTTATTATTCTAGAAGCTATAATGATTATCAAAATAGTGAATATAGAATATTTGTTGCTGAAGTTGCTTCGACAGTTAATGAGTTATTACTTAGTCATTATTTACTTGAGCATAGTAGTGATGTAGAAGAGAAGAAATATATTTTAAATAATTTAATGGAATTATATAGAGCCACTGTATACAGACAGACTATGTTTGCTGAATTTGAAAGAGATATATCTAATATTGTTGATAATGATGGGGCACTTACGGCGGATAAATTATCTAATATGTATTATGATTTGAATAAATTTTACTTTGGTGATGGAGTAGTAGTTGATGATGAAATCAGATATGAATGGGAGAGAATACCACACTTCTACTACGACTTCTATGTATATAAGTATGCTACAGGAATAAGTGCGGCGACCACTATTGTGAAGGGTATACTAGATAAGAAAGAAAATGCTGTGGAAAATTATATTGATTTTCTAAAGTGCGGTTCTAGATTATCGCCAATTGAATCTTTAAAAGTGGCTGGTGTTGATTTAACTAATAGTAGTGTTGTAGATACCGCTCTTGATGAATTTAAAAATATACTTGATATGTATAAAGAGTTAATATAAAAAGAGACAATTACAATGTCTCTTTTGTTTGTTTTTATTTAGATATAATAATATTAAATTAATATTTATTAAATAATTCATTTAGATAGTCTACTACACTTTTGGCGTTTGTATAATATCTGTTTCCATCATTCAAGACTAAAACTATAGAGTTATCATCTATTATTTTTATTTCTCTTTTTTGGATTACATTATTTTTTTCATAAGTTATAGTTACAGTACTATAACATTTGTCTTCCTCTCCAGTCCAAGGACCATTATCAGATAAACTGTTCCATTTATCAAATATTTTTGAAACTTCTTCTTTAGGAAAAGTAGTTTCTCGATTGTTACAATCTTTCATAGTTATTTCATAGTTATTTGCTTCAGTTATCTCTTTCATCCAATTAGCTTTATTATTATTTAGTAAAAATAGAACTGCAATAGCAATTACTACTATAATACCACCTATTATAATATAATTCTTTTTATTCATATTCTCCTCCTAATTATACTTTCATTTTAATAGTAACATTAAGATTATTTTGTGTCAATATTTTTATAAATAATCTTTCTTTTTTTTTGGTTTTACTGTATACTAATACTAGGTGATATGATGGAATTGTATGAATTAAAAAAAGAATATAAAGATCTTAGTGAGAGAACAGATATTCTTAGGAGGTCTCTTTGACTTAGATAATAAAATTAAGAGAGTAGAAGAAATTAATAAATTAATGCTTAACAGTTCTTTTTGGGATGATAGAGAGACTGCTGATAGAGTTGTACAAGAACTTAAGATAACTAAAGAAATTATAGAAAAGTTCAATAATTTGAATAAAAAAATTAATGATAATATAGATATAATAAATAATTTTAGTGATGACTTAGAACTTGTTGATTTATCTATAGCAGAGTGTGATGAACTAAAAAAAGATATATATAATTTAGAACTTGAAACGTATTTAAATGGTGAATATGATAGTAATAATGCTATTGTTGAAATACATGCTGGAGCTGGTGGAACGGAATCTTGTGATTGGGTTTCAATGTTATATAGGATGTATACAAGGTATGCTGGCAATAACGGATTTATAGTTGAAGAATTAGATAGACAAGATGGTGAAGAGGCTGGGATTAAGTCTGTAATGTTTCAAATAAATGGTTTTAACGCATATGGCTATTTAAAGGGTGAGAAAGGAGTACATAGACTTGTTAGAATTAGTCCTTTTGACTCTAATAAAAGACGTCATACTTCTTTTGCTGCAGTTGATGTTATGCCAGAAATTAATAAAAATATTGATATCAAAATAGATGATAATGATCTTAGAATAGATATATATAGAAGTAGTGGCCCTGGAGGACAAGGTGTAAACACTACTGATAGTGCAGTTAGAATTACCCATATACCTACAGGTATTGTAGTTACTTGTCAACAAGAAAGAAGCCAAATTAGAAATAAAGAAAAAGCACTTGAAGTTCTTAAAGGTAAACTATTATTACTTGAAAAGGCAAAACAAGATGAAAAGATTAATGGTATAAAAGGAGAACAATTATCTAATGGATGGGGAAGTGCTAAGAGAAGTTATGTATTGTGTCCTTATACTTTAGTAAAAGATAATGATAGTGGTTTTGAAAGCAGTAATGTATCTGCGATACTTGATGGTGAAATTAGTACTATGTTGGAGGAAGGAATAAGAAAAAAATAAAGTTGGTTATGTAATTTTAAATGGAGTTGGTTTGTGATGAGTTTTTTTGATTATTTTAGAAAAAAGAAAATTAATAATGTTGTTGAAATAGTTAGAAGAAAAAATGTTGGTAAAAGATATTTAATGTTAATAAGTGGTTGTTTAATAGTGGCTTTTGCCTTCAATTTATTTTTCTTAAGATATGGTATAGTTTGCTTTGGTGTCAGTGGAATATCTATTGTACTAAATAAATTTGGAGTTAATCCATCAGTATTTATTTTGATTGCTAATATACTTTTGATGATTCTTGCATATTTTGTTCTTGGTAAAAAAGATGCTAAAAATCAATTAGTTGGAGCTTTGACATATCCTGTACTTGTTGAGATTACTAGTAAAATTACACCTTATATTAGTTTAGATGGCATAGAGATGGTTGTTATTATATTACTAGGAGGAGTACTTGCTGGTATAGGATATGGTCTTATATATAAAAGTAATTTTTCTACTGGTGGAACTGATGTACTTATTGAAATAATATGTAAATATTTAAAGATGTCAATGGGAAATGCTGGTCTTATAGTGAATGGAACTATTGTTGCTCTTGGAAAGATTGTTTTTCCTTGGAGTACTATTTTGTATGGTGTATTAGTGTCATATTTAATATCTATATTTACAGATAAAGTATTACTTGGTATATCAAAAAGTAAAGCTTTTTATATAGTTGTTGATAAAAAGAAAGATGATTTGGTAAGAGACTTTTTAATTTCTCTTAAGGGCGTTGGAACTACTGTTATTGATGCTGAAGGAGGATATTCTAGTGATTCTCAGACACTTTTGTTGGCGGTAGTACCTACTAAAGACTATTTTATAGTTAAAGAAGGTCTTAGAGAAATAGATAAAAATATTTTCTTTTTAGTATGTGATTCTTATGAAGTTAGTGATAGGAGTGGATCACTATGATATTAAAAAGAAGAAAATATATTAATTTGCCTCTTTTAGAAAAAAGAATAAAGAGTGACTTAGAATATAAAAACTTTTTTATGTTTATTATGGGAATGCTTGTTTGTTCTATAGCAGTTAATTTATTTTATGTGCCAAATGATATTGTTACTACCGGAAGTACTGGATTAGCTATTGTAATAGATCATTTTCTTAATATAGATTTATCAATTACTGTTTTTGCATTATCATCAATATTTCTTTCTTTAAGTTTTTGTGTTTTTGGTGCAGAGTATGGAGCTAAAAATATAATGGCTACGCTATTTTACCCTATATTTATTAAAGCTACATCACTTATTTGTAATTATATTACATTTTCAGATACGTCACTTTTTCTTTTAGTAGTTATTGGTGGAGTTTTAATGGGTACAGGTTTTGGTATCATTAAAAAAAGTGGCTATACTTTAGGAGGCTTTTATTTCTTGTATGATTTTTTATATGATAAATTGAAAATCTCTTTAGGTAAGTCTAGTTTTTTATGTAATTCAATTGTTATAGTATTAAGTTTATTTATATTTGGATTAGATAAATGCATATATGCTATTATTGCTTTATATATATGTTCTTTAATGACAGATAAAATAATGCTTGGAGTATCTAGAAATAAAGCTTTCTTTATTGTTACTAAAAGACCTTTATTAGTTAGAGATTATGTTGTTAATAATTTAAATTATACAGTTACTATAGTTAATGCAAGAGGAGGATACTCTAATCAAAAAAAGAAAATGCTTATTTGTATTATTCCGACGATTAAGTATTGTGAAGTAAAAGAAGTTATTAGAGAAATAGATAAAGATTCTTTCTTCTTAATAACAGACAGTTATTTTGTTTCAAAACAATTAAGGAAAAATATGTGAATTTCATTAAAGATATTTTAAAAATATGTAAAAAGTGATATAATTAATATTACGGATATGGAGGAGTATTGTGGAGTTAATTAGAGTTAGTGATGTACAAAAGACTTATAAAACTGGTACGGTTGCTTTATATGACTTCAATCTTACTATTAAAAAGGGTGAGTTTGTATTTGTTATAGGAGCTTCTGGTAGTGGTAAGTCTACACTTATAAAGATGTTATATAGAGAAGAAAAACCTGATAAAGGTTCAATTATTATTGGAGGAATTAATGTTGCAAAGCTTAGAAATAGAAAAGTATATATTCTAAGAAGAAAACTTGGTGTTGTTTTCCAAGATTTTAAATTGTTACCTAAATTAACAGTTTATGAAAATGTTGCTTTTGCTATGGAAGTACTTGGTTATGATAAAAAACAAATACATAGAAGAGTAATGGAAGTATTAGATTTAGTTGGTTTAAAGAATAAAGTAAGACAATTTCCTAATCAATTGTCTGGTGGTGAACAACAAAGAGTTGTAATAGCGAGAGCTATAGTTAATAAACCTAAGTTACTTATTTGTGATGAACCTACAGGAAATTTGGACCCTGACACTTCAATGGAGATTATGAAAGTTCTAGATGAGGTTAATGCAATGGGAACTACTATTATAATGGCAACACACGATAGAGATATAGTGGATAGAATGAAAAAGAGAGTTATCTTACTTGATCACGGAAGACTTGTTAAGGACATAGAAAAGGGGTGCTATTATAATGAAAGGTTTTAGAGCAATAAAAAGATATTTTAGAGACTCTATACACGGAGTTTTTAGAAATTTCTCATTATCATTAGCATCTATTTCTTGTATAACTATAACTTTAATAGTAGTGGGTGTTTCACTTATAATGTCTGCGAATGTTGAAAATTTTTCAGATTCTATTAGAAAAGATGTAACTGTTGTTATGTTCTTAAAGAGTACTACTACTTCTGAAGATGTAGATAAAATAAAAAAAGAATTAGAGAGCATAGAAAATATTGAAAATAAAAGTATAGAGTTTAAATCTAAAGTTGATTCTGCGAATGAATTAAAAAAGGGAAATGATATATTCTCTAATACAGTAGATGGTTGGACTCCAGAAACTAATCCATTGCTTGATAGTTATATGTTTAAAGTAAAGGATATAGAAAAAATAGATGATACTGTCAATGCTGTTAAGAATTTAGAGTTTTCTAAAGATAAAATTAATAATATAAATTATGGTGAAGATATAGTACATCAATTGATAATTGTGTTTAATGTAGTTAAAAAGATATGTATAGTAGCAGTAGTTGCTCTTGTACTTGTAACAGCTTTCTTGATAGCTAATACTATTAAGCTAGCAATATATTCTAGAAAAAGAGAAATTGAAATAATGCGATTAGTCGGAGCTTCAAATGTATCTATAAAAATACCATTTATATTTGAAGGCTTGTTTATTGGAATACTTGGTTCTATTATACCTATATTAATAGCAATATTTGGTTATACTTCTTTGTATGATTTCTTTGGAGGTAAGCTATTTGGTTCTGCTTTAGCATCTTTGATAGCTCCTATGCCATTTGTATATTATATATCTGGTATATTACTTCTTATTGGTATAGTAGTTGGTATGATAGGAAGTTATCAAGCTGTAAGAAAGTATTTAAAGATATAATAAAAAAAGAAACTAATTTGTTAGTTTCTAGGAACTTTTAACTAAGTTCTTTTTTTTACATTTTCATTAAAAGTTTTATTGTCTAAATATCCATAGGATTTTCTGGTTTTAATTGTCCATCACAGTTAGTACAATCAAACACGGGTAGATTTTTGTTTCCGGCTATTTCATAAATATTTTTAAAGTGGTTAACTACTTGTATTGGCATTTTACTTTCAATTCCACAAGAATCACATTTGTATTTTATGTACTTAATATTTGTTTTAACATTATCATCCTCACATAATTTATAAAAATCGACTCCTAAAGCTCTTGATATTCTCCATAATGCACCGAGAGAAAAAGTTTGATGATATGAAGATTCTATTCCACTTATAAATGATAACGAATAATCAATTTCTTCAGCTAGTTTCTCTTGAGTCCATCCACGAAGTTTTCTATATTTTTTAATATTTTTACCTATTACTTGGTAAATATAGTTTTCATCATCTTTTTTAAATTCCATAACTACACCTCCTTAATGTCATAGTTTTTTTAGAACAATTACCTACAATATAATTATCTTACAAAAATAGTGCATTTTTAATCGACTATTATTGCAATTTTTGTATAAAATATTCAAAAATAATGCAATATTTTGTAAATTGTGTTATAATTGTATATGATAGAAAGGAGTGAGTATTGATATGCTTTGCCCTAAATGTGGTAATTATATTGAAAGTGGGACTAAATATTGTAATAAGTGTGGCTTATTTTTAGGATATCCTATTAACAATATTTTTATGCAATCATCATTGGAACAAAACAATGGAATGGATAATTCAAATCAATATCCACCTCATATAATTTCTAATGTTAATCAAAATTATGGTTTAGCTGATAAAACTAATAATAAAAAAATGATATTTATAGGAGTTGGAAGTGGTGTGGGTTTATTAGTTGTGATTGTTTTAATGATAGCTTTATTTGGTGGGGGAAAGTCTAATTATTATTTTTCTTCTTCAGGAAATTATGATAATGAAAATAATACAACAAATACTGAAAATAAAGGAGAAGAAAATTCTAAAAAAGGAAAGTACCAAACAGTTATAATTACAGATAATACATATAGTGGTGTGAAAGTTAGTAATAGTAGTGATGCTTATAAATTGATTGAAAAAGATTCGATTTCACAAAAAAATAAATGTCCTACTGAAATAAAAAAAGTTGAAGATGAAATAATTGAAAAATATAATATTACAGCAGTTAATTTATGTGAGATGGATGTGGAATTTGCAAGAGAATTAGAAAATGTATTTGAAGTCATATATAAGGATTATCCAAGTGCTAGAGGTTATATTACAAATTTAACTTTGAGAAATACTAATATGTTATCAGAGGGGGGCGTAATAGCTGCTTTTATGCCAGTATTTAATTTTGCAACATCAGATTCTGATTCGACGTATCCGTGGGTTATTAAAACACAGATTTTATTAAGTAGTCAATTTTTTTTGAATAGAAGTAAGCTTGAAGCAAGTACAAAAGATGGTTCATCATTAGGTCATTTTCCACCTAATTCAACAATTTATTCTCCGGTTGCACATGAGCTTGGTCACTATTTATCGTTTCTAGCAATGATGAATTACTATAAAATAAATTCAATATTATTAATAAACAATGATAGTATTGATACATTTTACAAATTATATTCTGATTTTGGTGATGGTAATTATTCATTTTCTATGATTAATGAAGCTTATGAAAATTATAAAAAAGATACTAATACATCAATGAGTTTAGATGAATGGAGAGGGACTATTTCAAAATATGCTTTAGCTAAAGATAATAGTGGAGAATATATTTACGATGAGACTATTGCTGAGGCATTTCACGATGTATATTTAAATAATGAAACCGCTAAAGATGCAAGCAAGTATATTGTAAAAGTTTTGAAAGAAAAGTTGGAGGGGTAGATGAAGAAGGTAATTTTAAGTATATTTTTAGTGTCAGTTAGTGTTGTTTCTGTTTATGCTTTGTCTACTAAATTTACTATTAACACCGCAAAACTTTCTTTTTCAACAAATGGTAAAAAAGGAACTATTGTAGAAAATTTTAATCAAAGTTATAATCTTTCACATTCTATAAGTTCAGATAATGCGGAATTAGAAAAAGAGATTGAAGAACTAACTAAAAAAACCACATATTTGTTATTAGGCGATTTTAATAATACAGGCGAAAGCAGCGAGGATTATTACAAAAGACATCAAGAGTATTTAGAATTAAGATATGATCCAGAAGTACCAAAGGATGAATCAACATTTACGGGACTAGATGAAAATAGTCAAGAGTATAAAGATGATTTAGTTTCTGGCATTACTGTCCCTAGTATGTTTTTAATATTTGATGAATTAAATGTGGTTTATAGTTCATTTGGTGATATAAGGGTATCAAATACAGGAAATTCAGTTATGAGTGTTATTTCTTTACCTAATGTAATAATTAGAGAACAAAGTAGTGAAAATCCTATGGAATATGTTACTGTTCGTACAAATTTAATAATTTATTATTACTTTAAAGAATTAAATGGACAATACAAATTATATTACTTAATGGGAGAAACTACTGATGAGTTGGATGATTATTTTACTGAAGTTGAAAGTACAGAAACTAAATCAACAATGCAAGTAGCATCATCTTATGATTCTCAATTAAAAGATATTTATAGTTATTCTAAGTTAGAAGCTATTACAGATGAACAAATAAATAATATCTATAATTCCAACTCTAAAAATATTGTAGTATTTAATTCTTACTATAATAATTATTTAGTTACATCAGCAAATGGATTTTTTATTAATAATGGTATGGTGGTAACAACTTGGAATTTTTTAGAAAAATCTTTAATAGAGGCACAATATATTGCAGTTAAAGATAATGATGGTAATTCTTTTGAAATAGATGGGATTATTACTGCAAATCCAGAAACTGATATTGTAGTTATTAAGTTAAAAAATAAAGTTGGTAATAAGGTTATTTTGGGAAATTCAAGCGAATTAAAGGTAGAAGATCCTGTTATATCTATTAGTAGTAAAACAGGAATAGGATTAACTGTTCAAAGTGGTATTGTTATATCCAGTGATGGTTATATAAGAAGTGCACTTCCATTAACTAATACTGATGAAGGGAGTCCATTAATTAATAGTGATGGACAAATAGTTGGTATGAATACTGCAAAACAAGTTAATACAAGTATTTCTTTAGCAATAAATTCTGATGTATTAAAAGAGATTCAAGATAAATTCAATAATGTAAATTTTGAAGATATTGAAGTTGTTCCGTTTAATAAATTAAAAGAAGAATATTATTACATAAAGTATAATGAAGAAATAGTAAAAAATGATATTTCATCGGGAAAATGGAAAATTTATTCTAAAATAGGAAATATAGAAGAAAATATTTCTTTAAAATTAGTAAAAGCAAGTTACAAAGATGGAATAGTTAGTTTGAGATACTACAATGGTATATCTAATTATATTGACAATATGCAATTAGCAGCAGGCTTTAAAGAACAACTAATTAAAGATGGTTATGAAAATAAATTATCAAGTTCAAAGAAATGTATTTATGAAAATAAAAAATATCAAGTAATTATAATAAGTGAATTTGATTATTTGATAGTAGTGATGGTGAAATTATGAAGAATAAGATAATGAATATAGTAAAAAAATATAGGATAGCTATTTTAAGTTGTTTAGGTATTTTTATAATTGGATTGTTAATAATGTTTGTAGTGTTAAATTTGTTTGATTCTACAAATATAAAAGAGTATAAAAATGATAACTATGCTTTTAAATATGACACATCTTGGAAAATAAAAGAAAAAAAAGAAGATAGTATTAGGTTAGTGCATAATAAAGATAGTGAAATCAATATTCAAATTGTTTCACTAGAAGAAGAATACAAATATTCTACAAGTGATGATATACTTGATGAATTGTTATTCAATTTAGAAAATCAAAATAGTTCATACAAGTTATTATCAAAAGAAAAAGATTTAATTACAAAATATAAATATGATGGTTATAAATTGTTATATGAAGATGATGAAAACCAGGTATTGGTTATAATGGGAAAAAAAGCTGAGAAAGTTTTGTTAGTAACCTATGAAGCTACAAATGAATATTTTGATATTTTATTAGATAGCGTTCAAAGTATTGTTTATGATTTTCAAATATTAGATAATAGTTTTAATTTAACATATAAATTATCAGTTGATACTGATAATATTAGTTGGTCTAGGAATGATGAAATTAAAGATCCTAGTAGTGTAAACCAATATGAGATCGCTAATAAAAATTATTTAGTAAAATATTCTATACCAAAAAATTTTGAACTTAGTAATTTTAATTCAACAATGTCTTATTTCAATTATAGAGGCTTAAGCAATGGCTCAATTACTTTAACTGCAAATATTATAAATACTAATATTTATGAATACATGGATAAAAATGGTAGTTATTCAACTTTATATTATTCTTTCAATAATCAAAGAGAAAGCAAGAATGATTATTCTGATTTCAAAGAAAGTTTACAAAAGTTAGATAATAAAGACTATGTAGGTTATGTGTATAAAAATAGTTATAAGTCGTCTAGTCAATGGAGAGATTACGATTATGAAGAAGTAATATTAATTTATGAATTAGATTCAAGTCATATATTACTGTTTGAAATAAAAGCTACTAATGCAAAAATATCAAAAGATTTAGTAGATAATATTAAATTAAATAGTTCAAAGAATTATGCAAGCTATATAATGAATAATATAGTCGATGGTTATTTGATTGGGGAATTAAAAGAATACCCTAATTATAATAAAGATTTAATTAGAACAGTTACGCTAAAGATTCCAACAAAATATGTTGAAATTGATAAAGAAAATAATATCTATGAATCAAGATACTATGGTTTAGACTATGATCCTGACAGAAAGTTATATAAGTATGATATAAATTATGGTTTATATACTTCTGTAGAATCAAGAGTAAAGAATTTAAGTTCAAGTTATGCTATCAATAAAAATAAAGGTAATTACAGTGAACTTACATACAGCCAAGATATAACATTAAATGAAAAAACATTTAAAGTTTATACTGGAAATTATACAGATATTGGAGGAGCATTATTCTCAAATTATAAGAGAACGTATTACTATGTTAATTCAAAAGTTTTATTTTATGAATTTGAAGATGGTAATTGTTTGTCAATAGAGATTAAAGGAAATGATGTTGAAGTTAGTAACGAAATATTAAATGAATTAACTAACTTTGATATAGAAAATAAAGAAAATTAAGAAGGAGAGTAAAAAAATGAAATGTAAAAAATGTAATGCTACATTAACGGATAATGACCAATTTTGTAAAAATTGCGGCACTCCTGTAAATGAAGCAAATGTACAACAAGATCAAATGGGTAATCAACAACCTATGAATAAAAATTATGGACAGCCAATACAACAAACTTATGGTAATCCAATAAATTATAATCATCCACCACAAAAAGTTAATATTGCTAAATATGTAGTGTTTATACTACTTGGTGTAGTTGCTATTATAGCAATACCCGTAGTTATAGCAATATTTGCTGAAAATGATAATTCTTCTAGTTTTGCTAGTGGAAATAATAATTCTGGTATTACTCAAACAGGAAGTAGTAAATCAACTTATAAAGTAAATTTTAAAGATTTTGCATTTAATATTCCTGATAATTTAGTTTACGAAGAAGATAACGATGTTTTATTGATTGGTGATGAAAAAGGAACGTGGCTTGCACAAATTGAAATAGAAGAAGGGAGTTTTGCACAAATTAAAGCAAATAAATCTCAACTTCAAGCTATAATGCAACAAGGTGGTTATACTTCATCAATTGCACAAGAAAAAACATTAGGTGGTGTAGAGTTTATCACTATGGAAGTATCTTATAGTGGACAAAATGCTATTGCAGCTTTAACAAAAGCAAATTCAATGTACTTTATGGTAGTTACAACAATAAATTTGAATAATGAATTTGATTATTCATTATTAGAAACAATAGCACCAATTATTTCATCTGTTTCTTACTTTGACTCAACTTCAAATATGGAAATTGGAACTAAATTAGATATTAGCAAAATTGCAGAAATTGCTAAATAATAGAGGAGGTAAAAATGAATAAAGGAAGAAGTACATATACTTTTCAAATAAATTATGATCCAAGTGTCGCTAATGATTTATTGCAAGCGTACATACAGGGAAACAAATTTGTTTTACAAAATAAAGATGGAGAACAAGTTTATAGAGCAGGAGATGCAATGCTAGAAGGATATAGATATTTTAATTATTTTATAAATGGACAAACCATTACTGTACAAGCTTGGTTTAAGGGTGCTTTTGGAGATATGCCTATTGAACAAAATAGTCTTAATATGCTTGCAATGAATTATAGAAATTCATTAGGAAAATTATTTCAAGAAATAGAGAAATTAAATAATGGAGGGACAAATATGAATAATAATAATGGAATGAACTTTGACCCAAATACAGGTCAATCACTAAATCAAAATATGAGTAACAATAATGAAATGAACCTTGATCCAAATACAGAACAATTGTTAAATCAAGGTTATCAACAACCTATGAATCAGAATTATGGACAACCAATACAACAAAACAATCAATTTGTACAAAGTTTTCAAGATGAAACTATAAAGAAACAGGAAAAAATGTGTGAATGGGGATTCTGGTTATCAATATTTGGATTACTTGCTTCATTTGTAGGTGTAGCTTATGGCGTAATCGTTTATATTTTGAATTTTTATTTTGCTTCACAAGGTTTAAAAACTCGCAAAAGAGGTAAAGCTATTGCTACAATTGTTATGTCAATAATATCAATAATTATTATTGTTCTACAACTTGCTGCTGCTTAATTATAGGAGGAAAAAAATGAAAAAATATTTGTGTTTTTAGGTGTATTACTTGCAGGGTTTTTATGTTTAACAGGTTGTAGTTTAGGTGGAGATGCTTCATCTAAATTTAATGTTAACGTTAATGCACCTGAAGGAATAGAAATGAAGACTTATGTGTCTTACGAAAATGAATATTTAATTATAAAAATAGAAAATGGCGGAACTGAAGATATTGGCGCATATAGAGTAAAAGCTGTTTATTATGATGAAAATGGTAATAAACTTGGTGAAGATTATACTTTAGAATTTAATTTTAAATCAGGTACTGAAATGGTTGTAGCATTAGATATGCCACAAAATAGTAATTATGCTCCAATTTCTCCATCAAAAATAGATTTAACATTTGAGGTTGATTCTGAATATCAAACTGTTGTAGGTGCTGATAAATTATATAATGAAAGTATTAAAACAAGTTATACTGAAGATAGTGAAAATATAAATGTAATCATCAGAAACACTTCACAATATGAACTAGAAACTGTTGCTGTAGTAGCGTTTATAAAAAATGGTAAAATTATCGCTATTGAAGAATTAAATAAATATTTAGAACCAAGTGAATCAATAACTGAAGAAGTTAAAATTCCTAAAGATTGGGAATCTGAAAATGATGAATTAATTAAATATGATGGTATTAAAATATTCATTAATGAAGCTTCTTATAAGGTGGATTAAAATAGGTGGTGAATACAATGAAAAAGAAAATATTTGGCGTATTGCTAGGAATTATTCTAATTGGTAGCTTGACTGGATGTGGAAATAATTCTACTTCTAATGACAATAATTTATCTGGAGAAAAAATAAAAGGAAATTGTACAGCAATAGAATGCATAAAAAAAATAGAACCAGAGAATACTGTTGAACAAATTAATAGCATTATAGAATTTGAAGGAGAATTAATTGATGAACAATACAATATATATTATTGGAAGATTTCTGAAAATACAGGTGTTAAAGTAGCATATTATTCTGGTAAAAATGGTAGTATTAGCATCGATTACGATATTGATAGTTTGATAAATAATAAAGTTGATTTTTCAAGATATAATGAATTACAATCAAAGGTAAAAGAAGGAATTTCATATGATGATTTTATTTCTTATATTGGTAATGTTCAGGGAACGGTGATAGAAAAATCCTATTTATCTATTAGATATACATGGGTTTCTAAAGATAGAAGTTATTTAAATGGTTCATTTTCAAATAATTCAGGTAAATGTACTTTTGTTAGCGGAATGATAAAATAAATAAAATGTTAATTCTTCAAATGGATTTAAAATTATGAATTGTTTTTTGTTATAAAAAAAGAAACTAGTTTGTTAGTTTCTTTTTACTTATCTTGTTAATTTTCTTACGAATGGTTTTTCAATTTCTTCAATTTGAGGTTCACTCATAAATAATCTTGCTGCTCTTTTAATATAATCACTTGTAGTTATCATTTCTACTTGTTGTAATTCTTCAAATGATAAACTTGATAATAAACTTAGAGCATAATCTTTTTGTCTATGATCCCAAGGGTGATTATATCCTTCTGGTCTATCATAAACTTTGTTTCCATTTTTATCATATACTGTATGAGAGTGATCCTTCCAATCTGATTTTGTCTCATAGACACTGAAAGATCCATCTCCTTTGGCACTTATTTTTCCATTGTAGCTTCCGTCACTTCCTGTAAGTCTAAATAATTCCTTTCCTGTGTATTTAACATCAACTTTTTCGCCTTTTTTTGGCATATTTTAACCTCCTTCTAATCAAGAAAGTTATATGAGTTAATATATGTTAACGAATTTCTTGGATTTTCTTCGTCTTCTTTTTTATCATTTCTTTCAAAAATAGCCACTGCTTTATAACCATCTTTTTCATAACATTCAATAAAGAAATTATCGTTTGGCATTTCGTCAAGAAATAGTTCGTTAAAATCATCTATTTCATCAAAACCTACTACTAGGTATTTTTTGTTTGATTTAAGAAATCTAAGTGCTGCTCCATAGAATAGTTCTTCCCAATTTCTTGTCCAATCATTACTTGGATTAATTTCTTCATTAACATTTAACTTCATAATATTACTTCCTTTCATAGAAATTGTATCATCTGTAGATACTTTAGTTTAATTTTCTTTTTTTATTCTATTTTCTCATATATTGTAGTATTTTGGTGTAATCTATTTGTTTACAATATTTTATGTAGACCACTTCTAATTATATTTCTATCATTTAATTATACCATATGTTTTTTTAATAGTATCAAAAAATATATAATTATGTGGTGGATTATATGTTAAATAGATAAAACAAATGTAAATTGTTATTATTATAGGTACTGCGATAGCATTTAATATTTTTTGCTCTGTATCTTTTAATATATTATAGCTAATATATTGAGTAATTGTATACACTATTAGTAATAAGAAAATAGAAATAAGAATCTTTTCACCAATTAATTTATATATAGGTAGGTATATAGCTAGATATATTGGTATAGATGCAATAGCAGTAAAATATAATTGAAAGGCAAAGTTATTGTACTTAATATTATATTTATTTAGTAGATAAAAATCTATTATTCCATATATAATAGTAGTTGTAAATAGTATTTTCATATGTTCCCATATACTTTCATTAACAGGAAATATGAAAGAGAATATTATATTAGGGAATAAGTCATAAGCAAAGTGTGATAGAAAAGATAAAATAAATATTCCAAATATAGCAATTATTTTAATTTTTTTTAATGTCATTAGATATCTCCTTATAATTTATTATATTATTATTATGTTTAATTATTATGAAAATATAAATTGTTAATTTTAAGACTTCGGCTTAAAATTATTTTAAGAAGACAGATTGGCTTCTTAAAACAGCGAACAACTTTAGTGTGAGATGAAAAACTAAAAAAAACCTTTATTTTTATACCTATTTTTAGTATAATATATATTGTGATAGTATGAAAAAAAGTTATATATTAATTATTATATTTATTGTTTTTATTTTATTAATATCTATTTTCGGAGGTATTATAGTTACAGGAAATGATAGTGTTAAAAAAAATAAAGATTTATTAGTAGTACAAAATAATAAAGATGTTTATTTTAACGGCTACGGATATAGTGTAGATAATCCTAATATTATAGTAAATCCTTATGGGAATAGTCCACTTACTGCACTTGTTATGTTTGAAACAGACGATTATAGTAGTGTTATTATTACAATTAAAGGTAGGGATGGTAGCGAAGATATTACCTATACATTACCTAATGAAAAACATCACTTAGTACCTATTTATGGACTTTATGCTGATTATGATAATACTGTAATTATAAAGAGTGAAGAAAAAGAAAAAACTATAAATATTAAAACAGATAAATTACCTGATGATTTTATTTTGATTAATAATTCTAATGAAGATAATTATACTTTTTATAATGGTAACTATCCTTATGCTGTTGATGGTAATAATGAAGTTAGATGGTATTTTAATAAACATTATTATGGTAATATTACTGTTTTAGATAATTCTAATATTATAATTGGTAGTGATAGATATACTGAGAATGATAATACTATATCTTTTTATCAAATGAATTTATTAGGAAAAATATATCAAGAGTATTTACTTAATACTTCTTATTACGGCTATAATACATTATATAAAGATAATATACTTGTACTTAGTGATAAACTATTACTTATAGATATTCAAACAGGTGAAGTAGTAGATTCATTTATAGATAATGATAATTATAATTATTTAGGAATATTAGATAATGATATTATAGTAGGAAAAGAAAACATCTATTATAAAGTAAGTGATAATGATTTAGAAGAGATAGAATATACTGCTCCTCTTAGTACATTTAATTTTAATATTGGTAACTATAAAACTATACCTTCAAGAAGATTCGGTAATTTAGATGAAACTAAAGTTAGTAATAAGAAGATATCGCTACTTAAATATGATAAAGATAAAGTAGATGGCATTTCTATTGAGCAAGATAGTGAACGTATTAAAATAACAAATGATAATGATCAGAAAGTTTATGTTATATTGGATAAATTTTTAGATAAAAGAGTATATGAAGTTGGATATATTAAATATATAAATACTACCTCTCTTCGTGGTAAATATACAGTATATTTTAAAGTAGGAAACAAGTTATATAAAACTAATAGTTATGTAGAAGGTTAATATGACTAGAATAATACTACATATTGATGTCAATAATGCTTTTCTTAGTTGGACTGCAGTGTGGTTTTTAAGTAAAGGCTATGACAAAGATATTAGAAAAAGATATGCTGTAATAGGCGGAGATGAGAGTGAGAGAAAGGGTATTGTTCTTGCTAAGAGTGATCCCTGCAAAAGGAAGGGCGTAGTAACTGCAGAACCCATTTATAGTGCCAGAAGAAAATGCCCTTATCTTGAAATATATAAACCAAACTTTAAAGTATATAAATTCTTTTCTGATAAAATGTTTGAATATTTAAGTACTTATACAGATATTATAGAGAGATATTCTATAGATGAATGCTTTCTAGATTATACTAATAGCGTTAATTTATTTGGTCCTCCTATTGATGTTGCTTATAAAATTAAGGATGAAATATATAAAAAATTTGGTTTTACAGTTAATGTTGGTATAGGAAATAACAAGCTGTTAGCTAAAATGGCTTCTGATTTTGAAAAGCCCAATAAAGTACATACACTTTTTAGTGATGAAGTAGAGAATAAGATGTTTCCTCTTCCTATTGAAGATTTATTTATGATAGGAAAGAGTTCAAGTAAGAAACTTAGAGAAATGAATATAAATACAATTGGAGATTTAGCTAGAACTAATGAAGATATTTTAATAAAAAGATTTAAATCTATGGGTAAGATGATGCATAACTACGCTAATGGAATAGATGATAGTCCTGTCTACTACGAGAGAGAAGCATCAAAAAGTATATCATCTTCAACTGTACTACCATATAATTATTCAGATATCAATAAGATAAAACAAGTTATTATGAATTTATCTATGGAAATAGGAAGAAAACTAAGAGATGAAAATAAGTACGCTAATACAATAGGAGTATGGCTAAAATATACTTATTTTGATAAAATTAGTAAGCAAAAAACTTTAGATAATAGTATATCTACTGATGAAGAAATATATAATAGTGCTTTAAAGATATTTGATAATCTTTGGAATTATGATGATAGTATAAGAAGCATATGTATATTTATAAGTAATTTTTCTGATGTAAAAAAGAGACAATTATCTATCTTTGATATAAATAATAGTTATAATAAAGATGATGATAAACTCCAAAAGGTTATAGATGAAATTAGAAATAAGTATGGAAATGATGTAATTGGTTATGGAAATAATGATGAAAAAAGGTAGGTGTTCTAAATGAATTATGAAAATATGACTACTTTAAGTATAATAAAGTCATTAAAGAATTCAACTTTAGAGGATAGAAATAATGTTTTAAATTCTAAAGAGGTCATTAATAAATTTAGAAATGAATTATTAATGGACTGCTGCCGGGGAGATATTTATCGTAATTATAGAGATATTTTTGAAATTATAGATGTAGATTATTTCTTTAAAGTATTTGATTATCCTGCTATACATAATAGTTTTAGAATATTAGATTATAAAGATTTTTCTAATTATAAAAAATATAAAGAAAATAGAGACAAGATTAAGTTAGAAGAGATTAATAAAAAAATAGATGATAGTAGAAATAGAAATGCTAACCAATATAAACTTTTTGTAGTACTTTGTGAAAAAGATTTAAATAAAACAGTAGAGTATATTTTAAAAGATGATAATCTCTTTAAGGAATTCTTTAAGAAGGCAGATGATATGTATTCCTGTTTTGCCTCTTTAGATTATGATTTAATAGTAAATATTATAATGAAGTTAGAACATTTTGATAGTTATTTTAATGGTAGTGGTTATGAATTTATTTCTTGTATTGGTTCTGATAAACAAAAGAGATTATTAGATGAGAATTTTAGTGATGACTTTATTATGAAACTTCTTGGTTATTTTCATCCTAGTGTAGTATCCTATTTTTTTTCAGAAGATAAAAGAGCACTTTATTTATATAAAAAAGTTCCTAACTTAATAAATTATGTTAATAGTGGTGTTAGGTTTAATAAAGAAATAGTAGCTAGTAATGATTTCTTTAATAGACTTAAAAGTAATAGTTTTGTTGAATTTAGAAGAAATATTAATGCTGCGGAAAAATATAATGATGCTATTTTAATAGAAGATAGACTTGATAAATATTACAAAGAATTGATTAATCAGTATGATAGTAATACGAGCATATTTAAAATATATAGTAGTATTCTTAATAATCCTTCAAAAATAGCCGACTATTATAACTATAGTTATTTACTAGATTCTGATGTTTGGGGTCTTTTTCGAAGACATAGAGATTATGATGATAATGGAGATATAATATTTAAAGAAAAAGAAGAATTAATAAAAGAATTAAAAAAAGAGACAAATAATAAACTTAGTGAAATTATTATTGATGCTCTATTCTCTGACAATATATATAATGTATGGTTAAATATAAAAGAAATGTTAAGATTTAATAATAAGTTGGATAAAAAAGTATTAGATGAAGATAAACAATCTTTTTATAATACAATACTTAATTTTGATAAAGTATTTTGTGAAGATAAAATTAAATTATTTTATAAATTAAAAGATAAAAATATTAATATGCTCTTTTATCAAGATTTAAGAAAATTAAAAGATTTATCTTATGACTTAATCAAAAAAGATTTAGTTGATTTAGATAAATATCAAGATAAAATAGATAAAGAGAATACCAATAAGTATAAACAGAGAATATATGACTTAAGAGATAGTAAATATACAATGCTTGTTAGAGTACAGACTAAATATAATGAGAGCATCTTCAATAGAAGAAACTGCTATTCAATTATATCTAATGAAAATACTAATACATATGGTTATTCTGAAATTAGTGGTATGTTTATGTATGGATATAATTCTTTTGAAAACGATAGAGTCATTCATATGTTAGAACAAGATGCTTTTAGTAGTGATTCATATAGTAATAGTGAAGTTAGTAAATATGTAAATAGAATAGCAACTTCTAGAGAACTTACTAATGGTAGTTCTTGGTATAGTGAAGTAGAAATAGTTAATTTGCAAAATGAAGATGGAAAATATACAGCGAAGAAGCCAGACTTTATAGTCTGCTACGAAGAAGTTAGAAGTGTTGATATAGAAGAAGCAGAAAGACTTAATATACCAATAGTTATAATTAGAAAAACTAAATTAGAAAAAGAAAATCAAGTAGATTTAGCTTTTGATAGAGAAAAAGATATTTATAGTAATAATTCTTATGATGAGAGAGTACATAAAAACACAAGATAAACTGGAGGAATAATAATGAATGATGTAATAATTGATGGAATTGTAAATGATCTAAACATAAAAAAAGGACAAGTATTAGCTACATTACAATTATTAAAGGAAGGAAATACAGTTCCATTTATAGCAAGATATAGAAAAGAGGCTACTGGTGCTTTAGATGAAGAACAAATTAGAAATATTAATGAAGTCTATGAGTATCAAGTTAATTTATTAAAAAGAAAAGAAGATGTTATTAGATTAATTGATGAAAAAGGACTACTTACTGATGAATTAAAAAATAATATAATGAAATGTGATAAGTTAGTAGAAGTAGAAGATATATATAGACCATTTAAAGAAAAGAAAAAAACTAAGGCTACTGAGGCAATTAAAAATGGATTGGAACCACTAGCTAAGATTATAATGTCCTTTAAGGATGTTGATATAAAGAAAATAGCAGAATCTTATTTAAATGATAATGTAGTGGATGTGGAATCTGCGATTACAGGGGCAAGTTATATTATAGCAGAATGGATTAGTGATAATGCTAGTTACCGTAAGTATATTAGAAATAATATGAAGAATAATGGTATTATATCTACTAAAAAGAAAAAGAATGCTGTTGATGATAAAAAAGTATATGAAATGTATTATGATTATGAAGAGAGAATAAAATATATAAAACCTCATAGAGTACTTGCTATAAATAGGGGAGAAAAAGAACAAGTATTATCTGTTAGTATTACTGTTGATAATGATTATATTATCTCTTATTTAGAGAATAAAATAATAAAACAAGATAATGTGGATAGTACTGCAATTGTTAAAAATGCTATTTTGGATAGTTATAAAAGACTAATATTACCAAGTATAGAAAGAGAAGTTAGAAGTGAACTTAAGGAAGTGTCTGAAGAAGCTGCTATTGGAGTGTTTGGAGATAATTTGGAGAATTTGATTTTAACTCCTCCTATGAAAGATATTACTGTTTTAGGTTTTGATCCAGCATATAGAACAGGATGTAAATTAGCGGTAGTTAGTCCGACTTCTAAGGTACTTAATATTTCAGTTATTTATCCTAATGAACCACATAATAAATGGGAAGAATCTAAAAAGGTACTTAAAGATTTATTTAAAAAGTATGATGTTGATGTTGTGGCTATTGGAAATGGTACTGCTTCTAGAGAGAGTGAAAAGTTGGTCGCAGAAGCTATTGGTGAATATAAAGATAAAGATATTAAATATGTAATTGTAAGTGAAGCAGGAGCTAGTGTATATTCTGCTAGTGAATTGGCAATAAAGGAGTTTCCTGATTTAACGGTAGAAAAAAGAAGTGCAATTAGTATAGCGAGGAGACTTCAGGATCCTTTGTCTGAACTTGTAAAAATTGACAGTAAGAGTATAGGTGTTGGTCAATATCAGCACGATGTTAATGAGAAAAAGCTGGATGAGTCATTGGATTTTGTGGTTTCTAAATGTGTTAATAATGTTGGTGTTAATATTAATACTGCTAGTCCATCTATTTTGAAATATGTGTCTGGTCTTAATAAATCTTCTATTGAAAAGATTATTAATTATAGGGAAGGTAATGGTAAGATTAAATCTAGGTTAGAACTTCTAAAAAATAAGGTTTTAACTCCTAAAGCATATGAGCAATCTATTGGTTTTATGAGAGTAATTGATGGGGATAATGTTATGGATGTGACTCCTATTCACCCTGAGAGTTATAAAACTGCTGTGAAGTTGCTTAATGATTTGAATTTGTCTTTAGATGATATTGGTAGTAAAAATCTTGTGGATAAACTAAGTGGTATAGATATAGAGGAATATGCTAATAATAATAATGTTGATATTTATACAATTAAGGATATAGTGGAGTGTTTGAAGAAGCCTAATAGAGATTTTAGAGATGACTTTGATAAACCTTTATTGAAGAGTGATATTTTGAAGATTGAGGATTTGAAGGTTGGTATGGAGCTGTCTGGAACTGTTAGAAATGTTGTGGATTTTGGTGCTTTTATTGATATTGGACTTCACGATGATGGGTTAGTGCATATATCTAAAATGACTGATAAGTTTATTAAGCATCCTAGTGAGATTGTGTCAGTAGGAGATATTGTTACTTGTTATGTTGATGATATTTCTTTAGATAAGAATAGGGTGAGTTTGTCTTTGATTAATCCTAATTTGATTAAAAAATAGATTAAATTGTGAAAAAATAATGATTTTTTTGAAAAAAATTAATAAAAATATTGACAGATAGGCAATTTTATAGTATCATTATTATTGCCTACTGATGCAGATGTAGTTTAATGGTAGAACCTCAGCCTTCCAAGCTGACTGCGTGAGTTCGATTCTCATCATCTGCTCCATTTGAATACAACTTACGGACTAATTAAAGTTCGTAAGTTTTTTAATATGTGTCCTCTCAAGGACACATACAAATCCACCTGCTATGCAGGTGTGAATAATAAAGAGCGAAGCCT
>CAKOKN010000006.1 GCA_934091055.1 uncultured Bacilli bacterium
TTTTTTAATATGTGTCCTCTCAAGGACACATACAAATCCACCTGCTATGCAGGTGTGAATAATAAAGAGCGAAGCCTTTAAGAAGACATAAATACCTCCTTTTGATATAATATAGAAGATTTGCCAATCAACTATAAATCAAGAGGAGGTATTTATGTTAAAAACTAAAACAAAAAGTAAAGATATTGATGAAAGCCAATTGTCCCATACAAAATATAATTGTTTGTATCATATAGTGTTTATTCCAAAATATAGAAGAAAAGCAGTATATGGAAAACTAAGAAGGGACATTGGCGTAATACTACGCAGACTATGTGAGTATAAAGAGGTAGAAATAATAGAAGCACATGCATGTATAGATCATATACATATGCTAGTAAAAATCCCACCCAAATTAAGTGTATCACAATTTATGGGATATTTAAAGGGGAAAAGTGCATTAATGATATTTGAAAATCACGCAAACCTAAAATATAAATATGGCCAGAGAACTTTTTGGGCAAGAGGGTATTATGTGAGCACAGTAGGATTAAACAAAAATACAATAAAAAAATATATAAGAGAACAAGAGACTGAAGATATGATACAAGATAAAAGAAGTGTAAAAGAATACGAAGACCCTTTTAAGGGTTGTTAGAGTGACAAAGGCGATTGGCAAATTAAAAAGCCCTCGTGTGAGGGCAGCCAGTATAACCCCTTATAGGGGATGGAGAAAAACCACTAGTTAAACTAGTGGATTTTTATTAACAAAATAAAAAAGCCTTTAAGGCTTTAATATCAAAATGGTGTCCTGGAAGGGATTTGAACCCCTGACCGATCGCTTAGAAGGCGATTGCTCTATCCAACTGAGCTACCAGGACATCGACAACATAAATTATACAACAAGATTTAAAAAAAAACAACCACTTTTTTAAAATTTCTTCATTTTTTTATAGGTTTTTATAAATTTATTTACAAAATATACCATTTAATATATAATTTAATTAGGTGAGATAGTGAAAAAGATAGTCCAAATATTGTGTTTCATTCTTATACTATTACTATGTAACTTTACTAAAAGTGTAAATACTTTCCCTTTAGTAGTCAGTTTTAGTCTTAGTTTAATAATATTTAGTATATTCTCTACATTAGATATAAAAACATATCTTTTAGAATATCAAAATAAGAAAAAATATAATTTAAGAGATAAATTACTTATTAGTGTAATCTTAGCAATTACTATAATAAGTATCATAATATCTTTAGTAATATATTTTATAAGCAATTTAATGAATATAAATAATCTAGTTATAGTAGATCTCTTTATGTGTCTATTTGTGTATATTAATATTATCTTTAGGGTAGTTACAGATTATTTAGAAGTATTATCGTATAAGAAATTAACTAATATTATAAAATATATTTATTATATAGGTTCTATTATAACAGGAGTAATTATAATATTAACTAAAATAGATACTGTTAAATATATCTATCTAAATAATATAGGAGTTTTCTTTTTATTAATAATTCCAATATCTATATTACTAATTAAAAAGAAAAAGAAATATCCTAAAATAAATAAAGTAATAACTTTAAAAGAAATAAAGAAAGTATTAATAAGTAAAAGGGAAGTAACTACTACTAATATAATTAAAAGTTCTTACTTATATATATCAATTATAATTTTATATTATACATTAATAAATAAATATAATTATAACTATAAAGATGTTAGTGTATTAATTAGTGAAGTATACTTATATGGAATAGTAATTATTTATTATATATATTTATTAATTAAGAGTATATATATAAAAGATTATAATAATTTAAAAGAAAAAATAATTAATAAAGATAAAGATATTAGTTTGGAATTTAATAAATTATTTAGTATAGTACTAAGAGTATCATTACCAATAATAACAACTCTAATGATAATATCAGGGCCTCTTTGTTTAATATTACTAGGGGATATTACTAATACATTATTTATATTGTTTATACTATTATTCTTTTATATAATATATGATTTAGTAATAGATATACTAATTAATATAAGTACTAAGAAGACAATATTTATTACTTTAATAATAGGCTTAATACTAAAAGTAATATCTGAAATACCTTTAATTAGTACAGTATATAGAATGGGGTATAACTTATACTTTGGTAGTGTTATATCAATTATTTTAGGTTTAATACTAAGTATAGTAGTAGGAGTTATTATTATTAAAAATAAACTAAAAATAACATTATTAGATAACTTTGATAATGTACTAAATATTATATATGAAAATATTATATTATGTTTTATATTGATACTATTTACATTGATAATTAAAGTAAATACTAAAAGTATTTTAACAAGTATTTTAACAATTATAAGTTACTTATCTATTACTATAATATTTCATATAATAAAGAATATTTTAACTAAAAAAAGAGTGTGATAATTATTGCACTTTTTTATTTATTATGCTATCATTATATTAGTAGAATAGTGAGGAAATTATGAAAAAAAGTAAAATATTTATGATAGCTAGTATTTGTACTTTATGTCTTAGTATCATAGTAAGTACTTATGCTATGTATAGAGAAAATTTATTTGATAATTTAACAGTAGATACAATTACTAATGGACTAGATTATTATATTAGTTATGATAAAGGAACTGATATAACATCAGGAACATTAGATCCTAGTACTGATTATACAGGCGGTAATAGCGCTACGATTACTTTTGGAAAGAAAGATAATACCTATGATATATATGGACATATATACCTAGATATAGGAGCTATATCTTCGTCTCTTAGTAGTACTACAGCATTAAAGTATACTCTATTGGATACCTCTGGTTCAATAATAGCCTCTGGTAATTTAGCAGGTAATTCTGCAGGTTCTTCAGTTCTAATTAAAGCAAATATACCTCTCGACATAACAAGTAAAACCTATACAGTATATTTATGGCTAGATGAACAAGAAGAATTAAATCCAAACCTTTCTTCAGAGACTCTTACAGTTACTGTAAGATGTGAGGCCTCAATGAAACCAATAGCAGTTCCTTCAGTGAACTATATATCAGATTTATATTATACTGCACCAAAAGAAAGTGTAACTAATAATAACATAACTTATAACAAAGCACCGTCAGTAAAATTAATGAGTGATAGGCTAGGCGGAACAACAAAAACGTTAGATAGTGGTAATATAAGATATTATGGAACAGATCCAAATAACTATGTTTATTTTAATTGCTCTGATTATAATAATCAAACATCAGATAGTTGTGAAGTATGGAGAATAATAGGTGTGTTTAACGGAAAAATAAAAATTATAAGAAATACTGTGATAGGAAGATATTCTTGGGATAATAAATATACTACAACAGGAGCAGAAAATAATAATGGTAAAAATGACTGGAGTACTGCAAGATTAATGAAATTATTAAATCCAAGTGATTACTATGTAGTAGACACTAACGATAATGGTTTAGGGCAAAGTCTATACTATAATAGTGGTTCTGGCAAGTGTTATAGTGGTAAAAACAACGCAACAGTAGTTTGTGATTTTACCAGTACCGGAATAAAAAATGATATCACCAGAAACTTAATTGCAGAAACAACTTGGAATTTAGGAGGCTGGACTAGTGCTTCAATATATTCAAATCAGATGTATGAATATGAAAGAAAAACAACAGTATACTCAGGAAGACCGACAACTTGGAATGGCAAAATAGCTTTAGCATATCCAAGTGATTATGGTTATGCTGCGGAATTTGGAACCGATTATTGTAATAAACAATTAATTTATTATAATGATACTACTTGTGCATCAAATAACTGGCTGAAAACAATTTTAGGCACTTCTAATTCGAACTGGTTATTAACCCCTAATTCCGACTCTTCAAGTTATGCGTGGCAAATCGATTCGTTCGGCAATGTTCACTATAACTACAATGCATATTATGATTACGGAATCACTCCGGTCCTATATCTAAAATCAACAACTACAATTCTAGATGGTGATGGAACAATTTCAAATCCATATCAATTACAATAATAATAAAAGAATAAGAAGGGAGATATTATGAGTAATGTTTCTAATTACTATATCAGAAAGAAAGAAGATTTATTAAGTGATAAAAGTTCTTATATAGTAGGAAATAAATATAGATTTACTATATTATCTCCTAGATTAATAAGATTAGAATATAGTGTAAATGGAAAGTTTGAAGATAGACCAACTTCATTAGTGGTAAATAGAGCTTTTCCAAAGACAGAATATGCTGTTACTGAAACAGAAGAGTTAATTCAAATATCAACATCAGTGTTTACTGTTAATTACGCTAAAGATAAAGACTTTAAAGCATCTACTTTTGGTAGTAATATTAATGCTATCATAAATGGAACTGATAAAGAGTGGAAAGTAAATAGCCCAGAGATAAAGAATTTAAGAGCAATTAACTATTCATTAGATAGTGTTAAAGATAAAATAATATTAGATAAAGGGCTATATTCATTAGATGGATTTTGTATAATAGATGATAGTGATAGTCTAGTATTAGATGAAAAAGATAATTTTATAGAAAGAGAAAAAGGCATAAAAGACTGGTATCTTTTTCTTTATAATGAAGACTTTGATGGTTGCTTGAAGGATTATTTTACTTTAACAGGTTATCCTAGTTTAATACCAAGATATGCACTAGGAGCGTGGTGGTATAAAAATGATCTTTATAAAGAAGAAGATATTATAAATCTAGTAAGTAACTTTCATAATAATAACATACCAATATCAATATTCTTACTAGGAGATTTTTGGCATAATAATAATTCATATACACCAATTCTTAATCTAAAACAAGTAAGTGAGTATTTAAATCAAAACAATATAAAACTAGGAGTAACTATAAATCCTAGTCAAAAGATAACAAAGGAAAGTAATGAATACAATGTAATTAAAAATTATATAAATACTGATGAAATAAGTTTTATTCCTTTTACTAATGAAAAAATATACATATATTTAAATTTTATTATAAATAATTTAGAAGCCCTAGGAGTAAGTACTTTTTGTATAGATTATAATAATCCATTAGATAGAATAAATTTATGGAAAATAAATCATTACCATTGTGGTAAAGAAGAGATATCAGGTAAAAGAAGTTTGATACTATCTAGAAATCCTAATATAGCACCGCATAGATATCCTGTTATTTTTAGTGGTAAAACAAAAGTAAATTGGTATACTCTAAACTTATTACCAAGATATAATTTGCAGGGGTATAATTTTGGTATATCATTTATAGCTCATCCAATTGGAGGCTACTCTGGTGGTATTGAAGAGGATGAATTATACTTACGTTATATCCAGTTTGCGTGTTTTTCTCCAATCTTCCTATTAGCTAGTGAAGGAGGAAAGTACTATAAGAGAGAGCCTTGGAAATGGAATTATGTAATTAAGAGTCATATTACTAACTATATGAATTTAAGATATAGACTACTACCATACTTATATTCTGAAAGTTATAATTATCATATAACAGGAAAAGCTTTAGTAAAACCATTTTATCACGACTATCCTAAAATATATGATGAACCATTATATAAGAACCAATACTTTTTAGGAAGAGATTTCTTTGTGGCTCCCATTACTAATAAAAAGAATACTTTAATAAATAGAGTAATGAAAAGAGTATATGTACCAAATGGTATATGGTTTGATTTCTTGCAGGGTAAAAAATATACAGGTAATAAATATTATAATAATTTCTATCGTGATGAAGACTACCCAGTATTTGTAAAAGCAGGAGCTATTATTCCTATGCAGAATACTTATAACGAAGTAGTTCCTAGTTGTTTAGAACTAGATATATATCCATTAGATCAAGGAGAATACTATCTATATGAAGATGATGGAGTAACTAAGAATTATCTAAGAGGATTATATATGATAACCAAGTTTAACTATCAATATCAACAAGATAATTATACATTTACAATTAAAAAGAGTGATGGTAAAAATCTTCTTAGTACCAGAAGCTATCTACTACGTTTTAAAAATACTAAGAATATAAAAGAAGTAAATATTAGTGATAAAACAATAAAATATAATTGTTATTATGATAAGAGTGATTTTATTGTGAAAATAAATAATCAAATAGTAGGTAGAGATCTAGAAGTAAATATAAAAGGAGAAGATATTCTAGTAAGTTCAGTAAGATTTATAAATGAAGAAATAAAAGAAATATTGTATGATCTTCAAATTGAGACAGTGCTTAAAGAGAAGTTAGATAAAGTATTATTTAGTAATCTAGAAATAAGAAAAAAGAGAATTAAAATAAGAAAATTAAAGAAGCAGGGTTTAGATAGTAAATATATTAAAATTTTTATAAATTTACTTGAATATATAGAAAAATCATAGTATAATACAGAGATATATGGAGGATTTATGAAGGCAGTATTAGATATATTATTAGAGTTTATAATAGCATTTGCAGTAGTATTTGTTTTAAATTATTTAATATTTGTTAGAAAGAAGACTACTTATAATAAAAATAAAGTACCAGTAGAGTTCTATTATCTAGTTAGTATCTATAAACTAAATCAAAAAGAAATAAACTATAAACATTTTATATATATATCTGCCTTAATAAATACTTTTATAATAGTAGTTACATATCTAATTATTTATCACTTATTAAATAAATGGATATGGCAGTTATTACTTGGAATAGTTATTATAGCTTTACTAATAATTATTTGTTATGGAATACTTGGTAGATATTATCAGAAAAGAGGAAAGAAGCATGTATAATTTTAAGAAAATAGAGAAAAAGTGGCAGAAGTATTGGGAAGAAGAAGGTATCTATAAAGCCAAAGATGATTATAATCTTCCTAAACAATACAATTTGGTAGAATTTCCTTATCCTAGTGGAGTAGGAATGCATCTAGGACATATTAAAGCTTATATAGGTATGGAGGTATTATCTAGAAAGCAAAGACTAGAAGGAAAAAATGTACTATTCCCAATAGGTTTTGATTCCTTTGGATTACCAGCAGAAAACTATGCCATAAAGATGGGAATACATCCTAGAATAACAACAAAACAAAATGAAGAAAATTTTACAAGACAACTTAAGAGTGCTGGTTTTTCATTTGACTATAGTAGGATCTTCAGTACTACTGATCCAGAGTATTATAAATGGACACAATGGATATTCTGTAAATTATATGAGAATGGATTAGCATACAAAGATCATACTTATGTAAACTATTGTCCTAACTGTAAAGTAGTATTGTCAAATGAGGACTCTCAAGGTGGAAGATGTGATCGCTGCGATAGTGAAGTAATTCAAAAAGAAAAAGATGTATGGTTTTTAAGAATTACTAAGTATGCAGATAAGTTACTTGAAGGATTACAAGAAGTAAACTTTCCTGAGAGAGTAAAGATAGAGCAGGAAAATTGGATTGGTAAAAGTAAAGGAGCTTATGTAGAATTTAAGGTTAAAGAAACTGGTGACAAATTAAAAGTATATACAACTAGACCAGATACTTTATTTGGAGTAACCTTTATGGTAGTAGCTCCAGAGCATCCAATGCTAGAAGAACATAAAGATAAAATATCTAATTTTGAAGCTATAAAAGAATATCAGCAGCAGGCTAATAAAAAGACTGAGTTTGAAAGAGTACAATTAGCTAAAGATAAAACTGGAGTTAAAATAGAAGGACTTACTGCTATTAATCCAGTAAATAATAAAGAAATACCAATATATATATCTGACTATGTAATGATGGGTTATGGTACTGGTGCTATAATGGCAGTACCTGCACACGATACTAGAGATTATGAATTTGCCAAAAAGTTTGGTATAGATATAATAGAAGTAATAAAAGGTGGCAACATTGAAGAAGAAGCTTATACTGGTGATGGTGAAATGATAAACTCTAGTTTCTTAGATGGAACTAGTAACAAGAAAGAAGCCATAAGTAAAATGTTAGACTACTTAGAAGAAAACAAAATAGGAGAGGCCGCAGTTCAATATAAGATGAAAGATTGGGCTTTCAATCGTCAAAGATATTGGGGAGAGCCAATTCCAATAGTTTATTGTGATAAATGCGGAACAGTTCTAGTACCAGAAGAAGAGTTGCCATTAGAGTTACCTGAGTTAAAAGAGTTTAAGCCAGGGCCAAATGGTGAGAGTCCTTTAGCGAATGCTACTGATTGGGTAAATTGTAAGTGCCCTAAGTGTGGGGGACCAGCTAAAAGAGAAACTGATACAATGCCACAGTGGGCTGGATCAAGTTGGTATTATTTAAGATATATTGATCCACATAACAGCGAGGCTTTAGCGGACAAAGATAAAATGAAATACTGGATGAATGTTGATGTCTATAATGGTGGAACAGAACATATCACAAGACACCTTATCTATTCAAGATTCTGGCATCGTTTCTTATACGATATAGGAGTAGTAAATACTAAAGAACCATACCAAAGAAGAACTACTATTGGTTTAGTACTTGGTAGTGATGGTCAAAAGATGAGTAAAAGTAAAGGAAATACTATCAATCCAGATGATGTAATTGAAGCATATGGAGCAGATGTACTAAGATGTTATGTATTATTTATGGGAGACTATGGAGCAGAAGCCCCTTGGAGTGATCAAGGAGTAGTGGGAATAAGTAGATTCCTAAATAGAATAGCAAGATTACCAGAATTATTAAATGATAGTGAAGAATATACACCTAAATTTGATAATATAATAAATAAGACTATTAAGAAAGTAAGTTATGATATAGATAATTTAAAATATAATACTGCTATTTCAGAGTTAATGAAATTAGTAAATGCCTATCAAGACGAAGGAAGTATTAGTAGAAAAGATCTTAGGGTACTATTATTATTACTATATCCATTTGCTCCTCATTTAGCAGAAGAATTAAATGAAGAGAATAACCTTGGAGAAGTTTTATGTAAGTCTAGTTGGCCTACATATGATGAGGATAAAGTTATTGATAATGAAATAGATATTGCGGTTCAAGTAAATGGTAAAGTAAGAGATACTATTAAGATTAAGAAAGATGCTTCTAAAGAAGATATGGAAAGCTTAGCTTTAAGTAGTGATATTATTAAGAAGTGGCTTGAGGGAAAAGAAGTTGTTAAAGTGATTTGTGTTCCTAATAGAATAGTAAATATAGTAATAAAATAATATATTTATATAGTAAGAGTAGATAGAGTTTCTATCTACTCTTATCTTCTAAAGCCTAATATTAGTCTTTAGAAGGAAGATAAAGCCTTCACTAGGTTAGTCTTTATCTTAAAAATTATTTAAATTATAAAAAAATCTTGAATAAGTAATAACTTAATGCTATAATTATATTGTTGTTACTGCCCCGTAGCCAAGCGGTAAGGCACCAGACTCTGACTCTGGCATTCGTTAGTTCGAATCTAACCGGGGCAACCAAATAAAAAAATAGCCCTTAAACAAGGGCTTTATTTTAACAGCCAGAACATTGGTTTCTGTTGCAGCCACAGCTACCATTATTCCAAAACAAAATAAAGAATATGATTAACACAATAATAATTATCCAGAAACCATTATTGGCTCCATAGCCATAACCATAGTTAGGGTATCCACATCCATACATACAAACATTTCTCCTTTCAATATATTATATTAAATAAAATATATGATGAATATAATGGATACCCAAGTTAATAAAAAAGAGGTGAAAATATGACAAATAAAGATTTAGCAGACTTAATATTTCCAAATGTTACTAAGACAGTAGAAGACTATGAGAGAATGTATCCAGAAAGAAATTTACCTGAGGGAGCAGCAGTAACTAGATTTGCTCCATCACCTACTGGGTATATGCATATAGGAGGTTTCTATCAAGCACTTACTGATTATATATTAGCTAAGAATACTGATGGGGTTTTCTATCTAAGAAATGAAGATACTGATAAATTAAGAGAAGTAGATTCTGCAGTTGAATTAATAATGAAGACACTAGAAGAATATAATATCATTCCTGATGAATATGAATACAAAGGTAATATAGAAGGTTCTTATGGACCATATATTCAAAGTGAAAGAAAAGAAATATATCACGCCTATATAAAAAGACTAATCGAAATAGGAAGAGCATATCCTTGCTTCTGTACTAAAGAAGAATTAGAAGAACTAAGAAGAAGCCAAGAGGCTAATAAAATGCGAACTGGATACTATGGAAGATATGCAAGATGTAGAAATATTAGTATCGAGACTGCTATTGAGAGAATTAAAAAAGGAGATCCATATATTATTAGATTTAAATCAGAAGGTGACTTTAATAACAAGATAATCTTCGAAGACTTATCTAAAGGAAAATTAAGTCTAAGTGAAAATGATTTAGATGAAATAATTATGAAGAGTGAGAGTATGCTACCAACTTATCATTTTGCACATGTAATAGATGATCATTTAATGCACACTACACATGTTGTAAGGGGAGAAGAATGGTTACCTAGTGTCACTAAACATATTGAAATGTTTAAAGCTTTAGGACTAAAACCACCTAAATACATACATACACCTCTAATTTTAAAGCAAGATGGTGATGTTAAGAGAAAGATAAGTAAGAGAAAAGATCCTGAAGCAAGTATGAGTTACTATAAAGAAAAAGGTTATCCAACTATCGCAGTAATAGAATCATTAATGACAATAATTAACTCTAATTATGAAGAATGGCATACTGCTAATCCAGATAAAACTTTCTTAGATTTTAAGTTTTCACCTAAAAAGATGTCTCCATCAGGAGCGCTTTATGATCTAGAAAAGTTAAATAATATATCAAGAAATTATATTAGTAGCATTACTAAAGAAGAAGTATATGATAGTTTATCTAAATGGTCTAAAGAGTATGATAAAGATTTTTATGAATTAATTACTAAGCATAAAGAGTATACTAAAGATATATTAAATATTGAAAGGGAACAAAAGAAACCTAGAAAAGATTATGCTAATTATTCTGAGATTAAGAGTAAGATATTCTATATGTATGATGAGTTATATAATCCTACTTCTTATGAATGGGGAAACATTACTGATAAGGAAGAAATAATTAAAATATTAAATACTTATATGGATAAGTATTATGATGTTACTGATAAAGAAGTATGGTTTAATAAAGTAAAAGAATTAACAGATAGTTTGGGTTACTGTAGTAATATTAAAGAATATAAAGCAAATCCTGATAATTATAAAGGATCAGTCGCAGATATTTCAACAGTACTTAGGGTAGCTTTGACTAGTAAGTGTATGACTCCAGACCTATATGAAATAATGAGATTATTAGGCAAAGATAGAATATTAAATAGAATAAAACATATAGAAGAAGAACTTTAGTTCTTTTTCTTTTTCTCTTTGAGCCTGTAGTCTCAAAGAGTGTAAGTAAGCCTAAGGTCTTCCTTACAATAGTTATTTAAATATTTTATTTAATTTATGTTATAATTATATATAGATAGAAAGGAAGATAATTTATGGAAAAAGCAAAAGTATATTTTACTAAAGAAATAACAAATGAAAGTCTAGTTAAGATATATAATGAACTAGGCATAGAATTAAAAGGCAATGTTGCAGTAAAATTACATTCAGGAGAAAGAGACAATCAAAACTATCTTCATCCAGAACTAGTAAAAGATATCATTGATAGAGTAGGAGGTACTGTTGTAGAATGCAATACTGCCTATGATGGAGCTAGAAATACTACTGATAAACATCAAAAATTAATGACTGAACACGGTTGGAGTAAGTACTACAAAGTAGATATAATGGATAGTGAAAAACCAGATCTAGTTCTTGATATTCCAAATGGAAAGACAATTAAGAAAGATTATGTTGGAAGTCATTTACCAAACTATGATAGCGTCTTAGTTTTATCACACTTTAAAGGCCATCCAATGGGTGGTTATGGAGGAGCCTTAAAGCAATTATCAATAGGTTTTGCTTCAAGTGCTGGTAAAGCCTATATACATACTGCAGGAAAGACTACTGAGCCAAATAAACTATGGGATAATGTTGCAGAACAAGATAAATTTCTTGAGTCAATGGCAGATGCTGCTTTTGCAGTACATAATAAATTTAAAGACAATATCGCCTACATCAACATAATGAAAAATATCAGTGTTGACTGTGATTGTTGTGCAGTAGCAGAAGATCCTTGTATGCAAGATATAGGAGTACTAGCAAGTCTAGATCCAGTAGCCGTTGATAAAGCTTGCTTAGACTTAGTCTACAATAGCAGTGACAAAGGAAAAGAACACTTAATAGAGAGAATAGAGTCAAGAAATGGTACTCATATAATAGAGGCCTCTATAGACTTAAATTTCGGAACAACCGACTATGAATTAATAAATATAGACTAAACATTAGAGAGTTTTTATAAAAAACTCTCTTTTATATACACATATTATGTCAAATACTCTTTATTTCTCATAAAATATATGGTATTATTTAATTACCACTATAGGTAGGTGATAAACCAAATAAAATAATTTCCAAAGAATAAAAAGAGGGTTTCAGAAAGGAATGAAACTAAGAATGAAAGAAAAAAATACCAACCTAAAGTTAGAATTTATGAAAGAATTATCAAATCGCTTTCCTACTAAAGATGATGCTGCGACCGAAATAATAAACTTAAATGCTATTTTAGCCTTACCACGAGGTCCAGAACACTTTATGAGTGATTTACACGGTCAAGCAGACGCTTTTACTCACATCCTAAACAATTCAGCAGGAGGAATAAAATTCCGTATAGGACAACTATTTAGTGACACACTAACAAAAGAAGAACAAGACGAATTAGCTACGCTAATATATTATCCAAAAGAAAAGATGGAAATTATTTTAAAACAAGTAGAAAACAAAGATAAATGGTTTTATGATAACCTACTTAGAATAATTGAAGTAACTAAGAAATTTTCATCAAAATATACAAGAAGTAAAGTAAGAAAAGTATATCAAGATGATAACTTAAGTTACATAGTAGATGAATTATTAAATAATAAAATAGAAGAAGAAAATAAAGAAGAGTATTATAAAGAAATAATAAATACTATTATAGGTCTAAATTATGGTGAAAGACTAATAATAGTATTATCTTCGATTATTAAAAGATTATCAGTAGATGTTCTACATATAGTAGGAGATGTCTATGATAGGGGACCAGAGCCTCATAAAATTATGGATAGTCTAGAAAACTATCATACTGTCGATATCGAATGGGGCAACCACGATATCTTATGGATGGGGGCTTCTATTGGTAGTAATATCTGTGTATCAGGAGTTATAACTAACAGTGTTAGACATAACAACTTAGATATCCTAGAAGACATCTATGGTATTAATCTAAGACCTCTTGCTAACTTTGCAGAAAATACATATGAAGATGCTTTAGTATGGAAACCAAGAAAAACTACTGAAGAAGATTACTACAGCAACTATCTAGTAAAACAGTCTGCGAAAATACATAAAGCTATATCAGTTATTATGTATAAACTAGAGGGAACTTTTGCTCTAGAACATCCTGAATATAAAATGACTCATCGAAGACTACTAGATAAAATAGATTATAAAAATAAAGAAATAACAATAGATGGAACTAAGTATCATCTTGAGGATGTAGATTTTCCTACAATAGATAAAGATAATCCCTATAAACTAACTAAAGAAGAAGAAAAAATTATAAACGATTTAGTAAAATCATTTTTAAATAGTGAAGCTCTTCAGAGACATATGAAAGTTTTTATAGATAAAGGAAGCATGTATAAAATAGAGAATAATAACTTAATGTATCACGCTCTAGTACCATTAAATGAAGATGGTTCTCTAAAGAGAGTAGATATCAATAATCAAAGTCTATCAGGCAAAAGACTATTTGACTATATTGATCTATTAGTAAGAAGATTATACTATAGTAGGGAAGATAATAGTCAAAAAGACTTAGATCTAATGTGGTACTTATGGTGTGGACCAGATTCTCCATTCTTTGGTAAAGATAAAATGACTACTCTAGAAAGAGTATTAATTAAAGACAAGAAGTCTCATAAAGAAAAAAGAAATTACTACTATAAATATCAAGAAGATAAAGAAGTAATGGAAAATATAATGAAGAATTTTGGTATTAAAGATACACAAAATGCTCATATAATAAATGGTCATATTCCAGTAGAAAAAATAAATGGTGAGACTCCAGTAAAGGCTGATGGAAAAGTAATAGTAATAGATGGTGGCTTTTCTAAAGCTTATCAAAAAACAACTGGAATAGCAGGTTATACTCTAGTATCAGGATCAACAGGAATGCGAATTATTGCTCACGAACCATTTACTTCTCTTGAAGATGCAATCCAAAATAATGAAGATATTCACTATTCAATAGATCTTCAAGAACCATCAAAAAGACGAATCACTATTGCCCATACTGATAAAGGAATAGAGTTAAAAAAACAAATAGAAAATTTAAAACTATTAATATCCTGTTATGATAGTGGACTTCTTTGTGAGAATAAAGATTTTAAATATGTAAAAGTCTTAAAAAAATAAAAATAAAAGAAGATTTGTATTCAATATATACACTTCTTCTTTTACTTCTCTTTACCACATAACTTAGATATAGATATTTTAAACTCTTTAGAGAATTTATAAATATTTGATGTGGATATACAAATAAGACCCTTCTCATATCTTGTTATACAAGGCTGAGTAACATTTAAAATTCGTGCCATATCTTCTTGAGAAAGACTATTTTTAATTCTTACTTCTTTTAAATTCTTACCAAGTATTTTTAAATTAAAACCTTTTATCAAGTTATTCTTTCTTCTAACATTAGTAAGTCCAAGAACATAGTCAATAGAATAATCAAAATAATCAGCGAAAAAAGCTAAATAATTCAACGGTATAATATTAATACCAAGTTCCCAAAGTGAATAGGTAGAACGGTTAACACCAAGTATTTCTGCCATTCTAACTTGATTAATATCATTATCTTCTCTTATATCTCTTAATCTAAAAAAATCTATCATATACAAATCACCTATATTAATTTTCCCATTATTGAGACAAAATATAGATAATCTGCTATTTTTAGTTATAAATTTGGCTATTTTGTGTTATAATTATATATAGATGGTAATATTGGAGGAATTTATTATGGAAAAACACGACGATAATAATAATAATTTTAATAAAAGAATAATAGATTTTGGCCTATTCTATCAAATAGAAAATTCAAAAAATATATTAAAACTAATTACTAACAATATCAAGATAAATAAACATATAAATAAAGAACAAAGTATTGATAAAGAAATAAAGTATTATCAAGATATTGAAAGAGAATTAGATTTAATTGATAGTATAGAAGAAATTATCAATAACTAAAGGGGTACAATATGAATAAAGAGGAGATTGAATATATAATACTACTAATTATCATAATTATAATAATGCTTACATACAGTATTTATATTATAATAAGTGAAAAGAAAAAAATAACTTATTATAAAAAGACCATATTATATGATAGTAATTATGATAAGTATAATAAGATGGTAAAAAAAATGAAAAAGGTAATAATGAGAAAGAACCTGCAGTTGTTATATCTTAAACTACAAGTATCTATAAGGAGATTATTTATATGTCAGAAACACTAACTATTCAAATAACTTTTTTTAGTTTATGTGTAATATCTAGTATAGTATTTTTAATATTTTATTTAAGAAATATTAATGAGGAAGTAAATTATGCCAAGTATATTAAAATAATCCAAAAAGAAAAAGAAGCTAATTTAAAATACTTAGAAGTAGGTAATAAGAAGATTAATAAAATAGAAAGTGCTATATTAGAGCATAAAAAAGTATTAGGTAAGCCACTATTTAATAAAAAATAAAAAATTATATTGTCAAAAGAATATAATTGTGATAAAATAATATTGCATTCAAAAAATGTATATGGCCTGTTGGTGAAGTGGCTTAACACATTGCCCTCTCAAGGCAACATTCATGGATTCGAATTCCATACAGGTCACCAATATGAGATTAGCTGAAAGAATACCTTTCAGTTTTATTATGACAATAAAAATATTATAATAGAAAGAATAAAAGATATAATTACTTGATAAATTCTTCCTTTAAAATAATTATAATACAAAATAGTATCATCTAAAACAGAGATAACTTGTAGATGGATAGATAGTCCTCCAAAAGATAAGATGCAAGTAGATAATGCTACTTTATATATATCTTTAATTGGAGTATTAGCTAGACTAGCTAAACCGATAGTCATTTCTAGTATACTCCTAACAACAGTAGTTAAGTAAATATTTAAATTAAATATTTCAGATATCAAAGTACTTAGAATTAAAAATATAGTAACACTAGCAGATACCATAAGTAGAGTATCAATAGCTTTTTTAGAACTAGAAGATAATACTTCAGTAAAGTGTTTATCCATAACATTAATAGTATATTTCTTATCACTAGGAGTATTTCTTCTTCGAAATATAATTCCTATAATAACATTACTAAGAATAAGTGTTATTAGAATAATAACACCATACTTATTATTATTTAAGTAAAAAACACCAACTGTTTCTAGAACAAATAAAGGATTAGCAAAATGATTAAATAATAAGAGATGCTCGGCTTCTTCTTTAGTTATAAGACCTTGATCATAAGTAGTCTTAATGTTAACAGCATTAACAGGGAAACCCGATACTAAAGATAAAATAACTACTAGAGTAGCATTATAACTAATATTAAATAACTTAGAAATAAAATTAACTATAAATTTAGGTATATAGTCAGTAAATCTGTAACTAATTAAAATATTAGATAACACTATCATAGGAAACATTGAAGGTACTAAAGTATTAAACCAAATATAAAAAGAATTAATAATCGTAGAAGACACAATTTCCTTATTTAAAAAAATAAATATAAGAACAATAAAACTACAAAAAGTAATTATTAAATTAGAATATTTTTTCATAGTAAATTATATGATATAACAAGAAAAAAAGAAATGAGGAATACTAAATGAAAAAAATATTAAAAGAAAATTTTAAATTTATATTATTAATGATAATACTAGTATCACTTTTTTATATTAAACTTCCGTACTATATAATGGCTCCAGGTGGTACCATTGATATTACTGACAGAGTAGTAATGGATGACTACCAAAAAAAAGAAGAGGGTAGCTTAAATATGCTATATGTAAGTGAATATGATGCCACTCCAATAACTTATATTGTAGCAAAATTAAGAGATTGGGATACTCATAGTAAAGAAGATAGAAAAATATCAAATGAAAGTGAAAAAGAAGTTAGAGAAAGAAATAAAATAATGCGTGATACCTCACTAGATATAGCAACATTAGTAGCCTATCAAGAAGCGGGTAAAAGAATTGAAGTAAAAGATAAAAAGAATGTTGTAGCTGCTACTACAGAAGATAATAATCTTAAAGTAGGAGATATAATACTAGAAGTAGATGGCAGGAAGCAAGATAGTGTTGATGAAATAAGATCACTAATAAATACCAAGGAAGAAAATGATACTATAACTCTAAAAATATTAAGAGATAATAAAGAAATGGAAGTAGAAAGTAAAGTAACTATTGAGAACAATACTAAGATAATAGGAGTAGTAATTATTACAGAGTATGACTATGAAGCAGATCCTAAAATAGATATAAAATTTAAAGATAGCGAATCTGGCTCATCAGGAGGCCTAATGTTAACTCTTACTATATACAGTGCTATAAGTGGTGAAGATTTATTAAAGGGAAGAAATATTGCTGGAACAGGAACAATATCTACAGATGGTACAGTAGGAGAAATAGATGGCGTAAAATATAAAATAATGGGAGCAGCCCAAAATAATATTGATATTGTTCTAGTTCCAAGTGCTAATTATGAAGAAGCTCTAAAAACAAAAAACAAATATAACTACGACTTAGAAATTGTTAAAGTAGATACTTTTAAAGAAGCAGTAGATTACTTAAAAAACAACTAAAAAAAGTCTTGAACATTCAAGACTTTATATTTATATCTGGGACGGAATGTGGGAATCGAACCCACGAATAATGGAACCACAATCCACCGTGTTAACCACTTCACCAATTCCGCCATAAGACAATAACAATGATATCATATATTTTAATATTTGACAAGTATTTTCTTTAAAAAAAGTAAAAATAGTGATATAATACATAAAAGAAAGAAGGAAGTTTATGAAAAAAGTAGTACTAATAACAGGGGCTTCATCAAAAATAGGAGAGGCTATATCAAGAGAACTAATAAAAGATTATGAAGTAATATTACATTACAATACTAATGAAAATAGAATAACAACATTAAAAGAAGAACTAGAAAAAGAATATAATAAAAAAGTATTAACTATAAAATGTAATCTATCTTGCGAAGAAGAAATAGATAATATGTTAAAAGAAATATATTCACAGTATCAAAATATAGATATATTAATAAATAATGCTGCTATTACAATAGATACTGTCTTTGAAGACAAAACTAAAGAAAACTTTATAAAAACACTAGATGTAAACTTAGTAGCGCCTTTTCTTTTAAGTAAAAAAATAGGACCAAAGATGAAAGAAAATAAATATGGTGTTATAATAAATATTAGTTCTACTAATGGAATAGATACTCCATATATAGAGAGTATAGATTATGATGCTTCAAAAGCAGGACTTATATCATTATCAAATAACTTAGCTAATTATTTATCACCATATGTTAGAGTAAATACAGTCTGTCCTGGTTGGATTAATACCGATATTAATAAAGATCTAGATAAAGATTTTGTTGCTAAAGAAATAGACAAAATACTACTAGGACGTTTTGGAGAACCTGAAGAAGTATCTCATCTTATAAAGTTTTTAGTAAGTGATGAAGCAAAATATATAAACAATAGTATAATTAGAATAGATGGAGGAAAAAAATGTTAGAAAATATCATAAAAGAAAGTAAGAAAGATTTACAAGAAATATTTAATACTGTAGAAGATATTGAAGAATATAACAGTAGAAAAGTATTAGATGCTTTTATTGAAAATAAAATTAGTGAAACAGACTTTAATACTACTACTGGATATGGTTATAACGATATAGGAAGAGATAAAATAGAAAGAGTATATGCTAGTATTTTTAAAGCTGAATCTGCTTTAGTTCGAAGTCAGTTTATCTCCGGCACACACGCTATAAGTACAGCTTTATTTGCCCTTTTAAGACCTGGAGATACTTTACTATCCATTTCAGGTAAACCATATGATACTCTAGACAGTGTAATAGGTTTTAACGATAATCCATCTTCATTAAAAGCTTTTAATATAAATTATAAACAAATAGATTTAATAAAGGAAGACTTTGATTACAACAGCATAAGAGAAGTATTAAAAACTAATAAAATAAAATTAATTGAAATACAAAGAAGTAAAGGTTATAGTACTAGAGAAAGTATAAATATAGAAAAGATAGAAAAAGTAATTAAAGAAATAAGAAGTGTAGATAAAGAAGTAATTATTATGATAGATAACTGCTACTGTGAATTTGTAAGTAAGAAAGAACCTATTGAAGTAGGAGCAGACTTAGTAGTAGGTTCTCTAATAAAGAATCTTGGAGGAGCTATAGCTTCAAATGGAGGTTATATAGTAGGAAGGGAAGACTTAGTAGAACTAGCTAGTGAAAGACTAAATGTAGCGGGTCAAGGTAGTGAAACAGGACCATCAATGAATCAAAACATTAATATTTTAAAAGGCCTATATTTTGCTCCTATAGTTGTTTCATCAGCAGTTAAAACAGCAATTTATACAGCATATCTTTTTGAAAAATTAGGTTATAAAGTAAGCCCTAAATACCAAGAAGAGAGAGTAGATATAGTTCAAAATATAATTTTTAATAATGAACAAGATCTAATTAATTATGTTCGTGCTATTCAATCTAATTCTAAGATAGATTCTAATGCAATAGTAGAGCCTTCAGAAATGCCTGGTTATGATGATAAAATAATAATGGCTTCAGGATCATTTACTCAAGGTAGCTCAATAGAATTATCTTGTGATGGACCTCTTAGAAGTCCTTATATAGCATATCAGCAAGGATCTATAAGTTATTACTATGGTAAAATAATTGTAGAAAGAGCCATAAAACAATTATTAAAAGAAGATGTTTAATCATCTTCTTTTATTATAGTCCTCTCGCTACATACTCATCATAAGTAAGACCACTATTATATACCTTAGTAGCTAAGTCAATACCTAGATATCTAAAGTGCCAATCTTCAAACATATAACCAGTAATATATTCCTTACCTCTAGGATATCTCAATATAAAACCATACTTATATGAATTCTTAGTAAGCCAATCATATTCTTTATCATCTTCACTTAAGTATTCCCATTTTCCATTAATAACATCTACTGCAAGACCAAGCTGATGTTCAGAATAACCAGCTCTCGCAGAATAAGTCTCCGCAGCATCAAAGCCATCTTTCCTAACATATCTATTATATAATCCAAGTTGATATTCATAAGATCTATAAGTAGAACCAGCATAAATTTTATAACTATTATTTAAAGCCTCAGTAGCCATCTCTTCAAACTTAACCGCAGCTTCTTTTCTAAGTCTTTGATTATCTCCAGAAGCAAATTTACTATTAATCTTTGTTAAGTCACTAGGTTCATAATTCTTATCTAATTTATAATACTTATTAACAATAACATCTATCTTTTCAGCTTCTTCATTACTAATATCAATATCATTAGAATAATATTTCTTATCTAAATAAGCATTAACAAAGGTAACAGTATCTTCATAATTATAATCAGTCTCTATTGTACCAGTATCATATACAGAAGACAGTCTATCAGTATTATTTTCATACTTAATATATCTATCTAAGTTATCTTCCTTAAAATACTTAAGTTTTAAATAGTTAGCTATTTCTTTATCATAATCATTATCTATAATAACATTAATACTATTAGGAATCTTCTCATAAAAAGTATTAATATCACTACTAGAGTAGCCAATACTCAAAAGATTATTAATATCTTTAACATTAGTCTTTCCATCAATATATTTAATATCAAGATAACTATCTAAATATTTCTCATTAAATGTACCATTTAAAACAGCTTCTTCAAGTACTTTAGAGTATACTTTTTTATCTTTAATCTTATCATAGATATTCATCTCTTTAAATGCTTTAGTAGCTTCTTTATTATAACCATAATTTTTAGGTATAACAAAGTATATAGCACAAATAATAAGTATTAAAATAAAACTAAATAAAATTATTTTTTTCTTTTTTAATTTTCTTCCTTTTTTCTTTTTACTCATTTTCATCACCACACTATAATTATATATTATTTTATTAAAAATAACAATGTTGTATTAAAAATTAATTTACAATAATTAGTTAAAATGATATAATTATAAAGCAAAGAAGGTTATAGAAGTATGAAAAGAAAAGATGTAGACAGAAACAAACTATCTCCGATGATGAGACACTATGTAGAACTAAAAGACAAATATGAAGACACTATAATTCTATATAGATTAGGAGACTTTTATGAAATGTTCTTTGAGGATGCTGAAGTAGTAGCCCACGCTTTAGAACTTACTCTAACAGGAAAAAGTGCCGGTTTAGAAGAGAGAGTACCAATGTGCGGTATACCACATCACGCTTCTGAAGTATATATAGACAAATTAATTAAAAAAGGATTTAAAGTAGCTATTTGTGAACAACTAGAAGATCCAAAGACTGCTAAAGGAATAGTAAAAAGAGATATAGTAGAAGTAATATCATCAGGTACTATCATAAACTCTAATTCATTAAATGAAAAAGAAAATAACTATATAGGAGTTTTATATGATTTTGATTACTGTTTTGTAATAACTTATTGTGATATTACAACTGGAGAAGTATACTCTGAAGTACTAGAAAGAAATATTAATGATATAATCTATAAAATAATGGCATTAGAAATAAAAGAACTAATAGTAAAAAGTAATATAGATAAAGAATTATTATCTAAAATAAAAAATAGTAAAATACCAATTACATATCAAGATGAACTTCTAACTAATGAATATACTAATATATATGATAATATTAAAGATATAAGAATAATAACAACTATTCAAAATATTATATACTATTTATCAGTAGTTCAAAAAAGAAATTTATCCCATTTCCAAAAAGTAATAGTAAAAGAAAGAGAAGCTTATATGGAGATGGATATTCATACTAAGAGAAATCTAGAATTAACCGAATGTCTTCGAACTAAAGAAAGAACATACTCATTATTATGGCTTTTAGATAATACTAAAACAGCAATGGGAAGTAGAAAATTAAAACATTTTATTGAAAACCCATTACTTGATATAACAAAAATAAATAGTAGATATAATGTTGTATCTAAATTATTAGAAGAATTTATTCTTGCTGATGAACTAAGAAATAATTTATATGAAGTATATGATCTGGAAAGATTATGTGGTAGAATATCTTTTGGGTCTGCTAATGCAAAAGATTTACTTCAGTTAAAAATGTCCCTTAAAGTACTACCAGAAATAAAAGATAAATTAGAAAAAATAAACTTCTATGATAGTATTACAACTCTTCAAGATTTATATGAATTATTAGAAAGATCTATAAATGAAGATGCTCCTAACGGTTTAAAAGAGGGTTATTTAATAAAAGAAGGTTATTCTAAAGAATTAGATGAATTAAAAGATCTAAGTAAAGGTGGCAAAGACTTTATTGTTAATTTTGAAAGAGAAGAAAGAGAAAGAACTGGTATTAAAAACTTAAAAGTAGGATTTAATAAAGTATTTGGCTATTTCATTGAAGTATCTAAAAGTAATCTTCCTCTTATAACAGAAGATATGGGTTATATAAGAAAACAAACACTTGCTAACTGTGAAAGATTTATAACACCTCTTCTAAAAGAAAAAGAAGATCTGATATTATCCGCAGAAGATAAAATTATTAATTTAGAATATAGTTTGTTTATAGGAATTAGAGATAAATGTAGAGAATACATACCTGAATTACAAAGAATATCTAAAGTAATTAGTGAAATAGATGTCTTAGAATCTTTTGCTCTAGTTAGTGAAAAATATAATTATATAAGACCTACTATAACAAGTACAAATGAAATAAATATTAAGTCTTCTAGACACCCAGTAGTAGAAAAAGTATTAAAAGGAGAAGAATATGTACCTAATGATATAGTAATGGATAAAGATACAGATATATTACTAATTACAGGGCCTAATATGGCAGGTAAATCTACTTATATGAGACAATTAGGTATAATAGCTATAATGGCTCAAATAGGATGCTTTGTTCCTGCTGAAGAAGCAACATTACCAATATTTGATAAAATATTTACAAGAATAGGAGCCTCAGATGATCTAGTAAGTGGAGAATCTACCTTTATGGTAGAAATGATGGAAGCATCAAGAGCAGTAAAATTTGCTACTCCAAATAGCTTAATTCTATTTGATGAATTAGGTAGAGGAACAGCAACCTTTGATGGTATTAGTCTTGCAGAGGCTATACTAGAATATATTGCTAGTAAAATAAAATGTAAGACGCTATTTTCAACTCATTATCACGAGCTAACAGATATGGAAAAAAATTTAAAAAATCTAAAGAATAAACACGTATCCGCAGTTGAAGAAGAGGGCAATATTACTTTTCTTCATAAAGTAAAAGATGGTTCAGTAGATAAAAGTTATGGTATAAATGTAGCTAAATTAGCAGGTTTACCTGAAGAAGTAATCGATAGAGCAAGTTCTATATTAAAAGTATATGAAAATAAAGAAAATAAAAAAGATACTTACATTCAAACTACTATACCATTAAATTTTGAAGAAAAGAAAAGTGTAGTGGAAGAAGAACTAAAAAAGATAGATATATTAAATATTACACCAATCGAAGCACTTAATATATTAAGTAAATTAAAAGAAAAAACAAAATAATTCTTGTATAAATTATAAAAGTAGTTTATACTTAGTTTAGGTGAGAGAAATGAAAAAATTAAATAAAAAGGGATTTACACTAGTAGAGTTATTAGTAGTCATAGTAATACTTGTTATAATTATGTCTATTGCTATACCAAGTATTACATCATCATTAGATAGAAGTAAAGCAAAACAAAGAGATGCTAAAGTAAAATTAATAGAGTCTGCTGCTGAAATCTATGTTGATAGACATAATAATGATTCTTCTAGTCCAACAATACAAAAATTATACGATGAAAGACTAATCACAATTGAGCAACTAAAAGATCCATTTAATGATGAAAATTGCATAACAGGAGATTTTGAATGTTCTAATTCCTCTTGTACACTAAAAAATATGAGCTCAGGCGTTTGTCCTAGTTAATAAAATTAAATAAAGTGCTACCTTTAGTGGTAGCACTCTTTATAAAAAAAGAAATAGGTGAAATATATGAAAATAATATTAATAAAATATGGAGAATTAACCACAAAGAAAGATAATAGAAAATTATTTATAAATATACTATACAATAATATTAAGAAAGCACTCGAAGACTATAATGTTAAAATAGTTAAAAATAGAGTTAGAATGTTTATTGAAACAGAAGATAATATAGATGAAATAGTAGATATACTTAAGAATATCTTTGGAATACATAGTATAGTTGTAGCTACAAGAGTAAATACTAATACTAAAGAGATTGAAGATAAAGCTCTAGAAATATCTAAAGAGACAAACTTTAAAACATTTAAAGTTGAAACAGATAGAGCAGATAAATCATTTTCTATACCTAGTATGGAATTTAGTAGAAGAGTAGGTTCTTTAATATTAAGAAATATACCAAATATTAAAGTAGATGTTCATTCTCCAGATTATCTTTTAAAAATAGAAATAAGAGAAGATTATACTTATATATATCATAAAGAAGTAAAAGCAGCAGGTGGTTACCCAGTTGGCGTAGCAGGGAAAGGACTTCTTATGTTATCAGGAGGAATAGATTCTCCAGTAGCAGCTTATCTTGCTATGAAAAGAGGAATTAAACTAGAATGTGTTTATTTTGAGTCTCCACCTCATACTAGCCAAATGGCAAAAAATAAAGTTAAAAAACTAGTAGAGCATCTAACAAAATATGACCCAAGTATTAAATTACACGTGATTAAATTCACCGATATCCAAGAGGCAATATATAAAAACATTGACTCTACCTATATGATAACCATAATGCGAAGAATGATGTATAGAATATCTGTAAAACTAATGGAAAAGAATACCCTTCTTTGCCTTATAAATGGTGAGTCTGTAGGACAAGTAGCAAGTCAAACATTAACAAGTATTAGAGTTATTAATTCTGTTACAAATGTACCAGTAATAAGACCAGTAGCCTGTCTTGATAAATTAGAAATAATAGAAATATCTAGAAGAATAGGAACATATGAAACTTCAATTCTTCCATATGAAGATTGTTGTACTATATTTTTACCAAAACATCCTGTAATAAATCCTTCTCCATTAAAAGCAGAAGAATATGAAAAGACTTTTGATTATCAATCATTAATCGAAGAAGCTGTTTCTAATGAAGAAGTAATAACAATAAGTAATAAGAAAAAGACATTTGATATATAGAAAAAATTACCAACTAATTTGATGTATTAAAACTCATCTTTTCCACAACCTATTAGTGTAGGAGGTGAAAATAGTGAGTAATAATACTTCAAATAACAAAATGGTAGTACCTGGAGCTAAACAAGCTATCGATAAAATGAAATATGAAATAGCTAACGAATTTGGTGTTAACTTAGGACCAGATGCAACTTCAAGAGCTAATGGTTCAGTTGGTGGAGAAATTACTAAGAGATTAGTAAGATTAGGACAAAACCAAATAAGTGGATCTAACTATCAAAACAAATAGTAAAAGTTAGTATATAAAAAGTCTCAGTATAAATAGATAATCTATACTGAGGCTTTATTTTTTTATAAAATAAAAAGAGACTGACCCCCTAAGGAACAGTCTCCCAAAAAGAATAAAAAGGGGTTGGCTAGTGTGATACTAGCACCAATTCGCCTAAACCGAACTGGTGATTAATATAATAAATCAACTATGCTATTTTGTCAATACCAAAAAAGAAAAAAACTAAAAAATTTGTCATTATCTTGTTTTTATAATAAAAATATGATATCATTTTAATGTAGATAGTAGGCGGAGGATAATGATGAAAAAAACAAAGTTAATAGGAATGATAATTGGAATAGTTTTATTTATAGGACTAGTAGTAGGATTAGCATATGCTTGGTTTAGTTGGAATAGTAGTAACTTAAAAGCAAGTGGTGGTAGTAAATGTTTTGTAATAGATTATACTATAAGTCAAGAAATAGGAGCTAATCAAAGTGCAGCATTAAAATATGGAGAAAAATACACTGATGGACAATATGCTAGTGTAACAATGGGTTTAAATTCTAGATGCTCTGGAATAAAAGCAGTAGGAACTCTATATTTAAACACTAATACTGTAGGAACAGATGATAATATATTAAATGGTGGTTTAAAGTATGCTGTTGTAAGAGTAAATGGATCTACTAAAGAAGTATTAAAAGAAGATAAAATAACTACTAGAGATAAAATAACATTATTAAATAATATAGATCTAACTACAACATATACATATGAAGTATGGGTATGGTTAGATGGTACTATCGCAGGAAATGAATATCATAATTCATCATACTCAGGTTATATAACAGCAGAAGCAGAGCAAGTAGAATAAAAAAATAAGAGAGAAGGTACAATATGAATACATTTTTAAACATACAATTGTTCGCTAGGGGGGGGTCAAATTTATTATTAAGTAATATAGAATTTGACTTATTTAAATATATAATTAGAGACTATAGGATAGCTAGTATTAATACTAGCATTTTATAGTCTCTTTTTGGAGGTGATATAAATGAAGAAAAATAAAATAATAATAGCACTAATAATCATAACAGTTATAATCGCATTGATAACACTATTACATAGTACATTAGCAGTCTCTAGTACAATAACAAATGATAATGATGTTTATACAATAAATTTAACAGAAAATAATAATACTGTAGTAACCGTTCCTGGGAATAGTACTAAAACAGTAATATATCATATTAAAAATACAAGTAAAGGTAATGTTAAATATGGTGTAAGATATACTGGAAGTAATATAAGTATTAAAACATATGATGATACCATCGATAAGGCAGAAGGCACTATAGCGTATGGAGAAAGTAAATTTGTTAAATTATATATTAGTAATAAAAGTGCTACAAGTAGTACAACTACAATAAAAACAGTGTTAGGTTATGAACACGGTGGAGATCTAATAGTGCCTAGTGGTTATACATTAGTTAATTCTTCTGTAATCAATGCACAAGAGTTAATAAAAAAATTATATAAAGATAGTACAAAAACCCAAGTTATTAATAACAACATTACATATAATTATGCTTCATCAGTAAACTTAATGAATGATAGATTAGGAGGTACAACTACATCTTTAGATGGTGGAAATATAAGATATTATGGGGCCTCACCAAATAATTATATTTATTTTAATTGTACTGATTATTTAAATCAAAATTCTAATACTTGTGAATTATGGAGAATAATTGGTGTTTTTGATAATAAAATCAAAATAGTTAGAAATTATGTTTTACAACAAAACTATTCTTGGGATAATAAAAATACCTCAACCGGAGCAGCAACAGCTTATGGTGAGAATGATTGGTCTACAGCAAGACTTATGAAATTATTAAATCCTAGTGATTATTTTACAATAGACGCTAATGATAAAGGTTTAGGACAAAGCTTATACTACAATGGTGGGACAGGTAAATGTTATAGTGGTTATAATAATGCTACCATTTCTTGTGATCTTACTACTATTGGTATTAGAAACAAAGATACAAGAAATAAGATCTCTGAAAATACTTGGTATTTAGGAGGCTATAATTCTAGTAACGTTTTTTCTAACAAATTATATCAGCAAGAAAGAGGAGAAGATGTCTATTCTGGTAGACCAACCATTTGGAGAGGTAAGATAGCTTTGCTTTATATGAGTGATTATGGTTATGCTGCGGAGTTTGGAACTGATAAGTGCAATAGTACTTTAATTAAATATAATGATACTACTTGTACATCAAATAATTGGCTTTATAAAAATAACATATATCTATGGTTATTAAATATGAATAATACACGTTCATATATTTGCTGGGGAATAAATGATACTGGAAGAGCAAGTACTGAAGGATATGATTGTACAAATACCATTTCTGTAAAACCGACATTATATTTAAATGAAAACGTGATGATAACATCAGGAGACGGATCATCATCTAGTCCATATCAATTAGCTAATTAAATATATAGAGTATCAAATAGATAGTAACTAAAAGAGAAAGATAAGTATATAAAAGATTAAAGCTAATATGTTTATGTCGAAAAAAGTAAGTAAATACTTGCTTTTTTAAATATTTAAGTGTAAAATGTTAATTAGGGAGGGATAGATATGGCAAACAAAAATCAAAAGAACAATAAGTCTAAACAAACAAATGTGAAGAAGACAAATAATAACAACAAGAATAATGATAAAGCAAAACAAGTAAACACTACTAAAAAAGAAACTGCTCCTAAAAAAGAAGAAAAAATAGAAAAAGTAGAGAAAGTAGTTGAAGTAGTAGAAGAAAAGAAAGAAAAAACAAGTACTCCAAAAGAAAGTACTAAGAAAGAAACTAAGAAAGAATTTAAATTAACTTCTAAACAAAAAGATATCGTATTAGTATTACTAGCAGTAGTATTACTAGTAGTAGCTTTTGTAGTAACTGGTAATAAAGCTCCAAAAGTAAATATAGAATTACCAGTAGCACTAGAAGGAGAAACAGGATTTAATGAAATAACATATTCAGAATATGTAGAGAAGATGAATGAAGAAAAACCATTCTTAGTAATCATTGTTAAAGATGGATGTGGATACTGTGAAGCATACACGCCAATAGTAAAAGAAGTAGCAGAAGAATATAACTTACCAATTTACTATATCAATTTAACAAACATTACTGAAGAAGAGTATACTGCTTTATCAAAATCTAATTCATATTTAAAATCACAACAATGGGGAACTCCTACAACATTGCTTATGAGTGGTAACACAGTAGTAGGTTCTATCAGTGGTTATGTAGACAAAGATACATTTGTAAAAGATATGATCGATAAATATATTAAGGTAGAAGATAATGCAGAATAGTATTTATGAAAAAGCAAAGGAATTCAAAAGAAAATATCCATTAACAGTAGCTTTTAGAATAAAGGCTCACGCCAAAGTAGCTTCAAAATTTGTCGGGGATGATGAAGAAGTAAAATATGTCTTTTTAGGACAAAAGAACTCTAACAGTTATGAGATTATAAATACTAATATAATAATATTAACTGATAAAAGATTAGTGGTAGCTACTAAAAGACTAGTGTTTGGTTATTTCTTGAGAGTAATTACTCCAGATATGTTTAATGACTTAACAATTAAACAAGGAATATTATGGGGTAAAGTAATCATTGATACAATAAAAGAAGAAGTAGTTTTATCAAATATTGATACTAGAGCCTTAGCGGAAATAGATGATAATATTACTATGACAATGATTGAAGAAAAGAAAAAATATGGAAGAGACTTAAATATAGAAAAATAGTCTCTTTTTTCTATATTCTTTCTATAAATTAGGTTGACTAAATCTAAAACATATATTATATTTAAATAAATAACTACATATATGGAGGACTTATGAAGATAGAAAAATATGAATGTACAAAGAAGGATAAATATAATGTATACTTAGATAATGGAGAGGTATTAACACTTCACGAAAAAGTAATAACAGAGGAGGAGCTTCTTCTAAAAAAAGAAATAGATAAAGAACTATATAATAAATTACTTAAAAGAAATACTCTGTATGATAGTGTTGCCCTAGCTATTAAATATATAGACATAAGACTAAGAAGCGAGTTAGAAATCAAAAATTATCTATTAAAGAAAGAAGTACCCAAAGATATAATAAATGATGTTATAAATATCCTACTTAAGAATAACTATTTAGATGATGATAAATTTGCAAAAGCTTTTATTAAAGATAAGTTAGCTTTTACTTCGATGGGAGACTATAAAATAAAATTAGAACTACAAAGATATGGTGTTGATAGTAGTATCATCGAAGACAATATTAGCCTAATTGATGACAACCTACTTGAAGATAAAATGAAAAAGACTATTGAAAAAGATCTTAGAACAAATAAAAAATATTCAGGTACTACATTAAAAAATAAAATATATAATCATTTAGTATCACAAGGATATAGTAAGTCAAAAGTTATAAGCATAATTAATAAATATAATTTTTAGTATAAAAAGAATTAAATAAGTAAAAATATAAATGGAGATGATTAAATGAAAAAGATATTGTCAATATTTATATTTTTACTTTTATTAGTAGGATGTTCTCTATCAAACACACCAACCTCTAGAGTAGAAGATCTCTTAAGTAAGTATCAAAGATTAGATTCTGATATTGAAAAAGGTATAGATACCGTTGTAGGAGAAGAATCTCTAACAGGAGGAGAAAGAGATAGATATAAAAAAATAATAGAAAAGCAATATAAAAACCTAACATATCAAATAAAGGATGAAACTTATAATGGTGATATATGTACTGTAACTACTGAAATAGAAGTATTAGATTATAAAAAAATAATAAATGAAGTAAATAATAATTATCAAAATAAAAACTATACTAAAGAAGAATATAATAATGAAAAACTAGATAAGTTAGAGAAGGCTAAAGATAAAGTAAAATATACTATAGATTTTAAAGTAAAGAAAGAAAATAATAATTGGACACTAGAGACTCTAGATGATGATACTATAAAAAAGATTCAAGGAACTTATTAAATATTAAATTAAGTACTTGAATTTAATTTTATACTTTGTTATAATTAAGTAGAGGTAAGTTGATAAAATATCGATGCTATACTTAATTATGGAGGTAAAATTATGAAACAAAAAACCAAAACTTATGGAATAATACTAGGAGTTGTTCTGTTTATTGCTTTAGTCGCAGGACTTACTTATGCCTACTATAAATGGACTAGTACTGAAGACATTAATGTAAGTGTTGTAGTAGAGGGTAATACTGTTACTTTTGTAGGAGGAACTAATATTACAGGTACATTAATACCTACTGCTACTAAAGAAGAAGGAATATCAAAAGAAGTTACAGTGTCTGCTAGTGAAACAGGAAGTACAATGAGTTTATTCTTAGATTTAACAACAATGCCTGCAGCTCTAAAAGAAACTACTTTTGAATGGGAAATCTATAAAAATAGTGAAACAACACCAGTAAATAGTGGTAACTTTGGAGTATACAATGCTTCAACTAATGCTAAAGGTACAACTTATGCCACTAGTGGGACTACTACTATAACATTATTAGATGGAGTAGATGTAAATACTACTACTGATAAATATACATTATACTTATGGTTTAATGGTAATACTGATAATCCAAGTACTATGCAAAATCAAACTCTATCATTTGATTTATATGCTACTGGTGAAGGAGCTACAATAGGACAATAAAGACTATAGGGTAATACCTAAGTCTTTTTTCTAGGAGGAATATTTATGAATAGACAAGAGGATTTAACAAAAGTATTTGATAAGACCTGGCAGGCTAATCATAATGATGTAGCTAAAAGAGGTCGTGAAAAAGAAAAAGAATTTATGAGTAGGATGTTTAAGACAAGTAATAGACCATTAAATAAAGTAGAAAAAGTAACTCCTGATATGCAAGCTAAACAATTGCAGAGTAATATAAATAATGCTAGTTCTTTTAATAGACAAGTAAAAGTAAATAATATAGTGAGTAAGTGGAAGTAATGATTGACTTATATAAATATGAAAATGAACTATATAGTAAAGGATTAGAGTATATTGGAGGAGTAGATGAAGTAGGAAGAGGTCCATTAATAGGAAGTGTAGTAGCAGCTTGTGTGGTTCTTCCTAAAGATTTTGTACTAGAGGGGCTTACAGATTCTAAGAAGCTTAGTGAGAAAAAAAGAGATGAATACTATAAAATAATTAAAGAAAAAGCTATTGCTATTGGAGTAGGTATTGTTGATGAAAAGAAGATAGATGAAGTAAATATTTATGAAGCTACTAAGATTGCTATGAAAGAAGCTATCAAGAATACTAATATAAAATTAGATCACGTACTTATAGATGCTATGCCTCTTTCAATAGAAGTGCCTACTACTAGTATTATAAAAGGAGATTCTAAATCTATTTCTATTGCGGCAGCTTCAGTTATAGCTAAAGTAACTAGGGATAAGATGATGTATGATCTAGCTAAAGATTATCCTATGTATGATTTGGAGCATAATAAAGGATATGGTACTAAGAAGCATATGGAGGGTATAAAGAAATATGGTATTTGTAAGTATCATCGTTTAAGTTATAAACCAGTATATGATAATAAAGATAAGAGGGTGGATTAATAAAACAACTGATAATTCAGTTGTTTTATTATCTTTGAAGCCTAAGGTCTTCAAAGAAAAAAGAAAGCCTGTAGTCTTTCTTTTAACAATTATTTTTCATCTTCTATTTCAATTAGTTTTAGTATTTCGTCAGTAGTAGTAAAGCCTGCAATTGCTTTAAATAAACCATCTTGAAGCATAGTAATTACATCTTTATTATATACTAACTTTCTTAGTTCATCTTTTCTAATACCTGCACTAATAGCATCTCTTATTTCTTGAGTAATTAATAATACTTCTTGTATAGCAATTCTACCACGATAACCGTGATTACAATAAGGACAACCACTTACATTAGCTTCATATACTTCATTTACATCAATACCAAGAACTGATTTAAATAAATTCTTTTCAGTAATAGTAACAGGTTTTTTAACTCTACATTTTTCACAAAGTCTACGAGCTAACTTTTGTGATACAATACCTGTAAGAGCAGATGCTAATAAATATCTTTCAACATCCATATCAAGAAGTCTCTCGATAGTATTAAGGGAATTATTAGTATGTATAGTAGATAATACTAAGTGTCCTGTGATAGAAGCTCTAACAGCTATTCTAGCAGTCTCAGAGTCTCTTATCTCACCAATCATAATTATATTAGGGTCTTGTCTTAAAATACTTCTAAGGACAGTAGCAAAGTCAAGACCAATATCACTGTTTACTTGTACTTGGTTAACACCTTTAATATCCATTTCTACTGGATCTTCAACTGTAACTAAGTTAACACCTTCAACATTAAGTTTTTGAAGAAAAGAATATAAGGTAGTAGATTTACCAGTACCAGTAGCACCAGTAACTAATATAATACCATTAGGAAAATTAAGCATCTTAATAATCTTCTTATAATTAGTTTCACTAAAATATAAATACTCTATACCTTTTAAACTCATAGAGTAGTCCATAATTCTTATAACTATTTTCTCTCCTCTTTTAGTAGGTAGAGAAGATACTCTAAGATCTAGATCTTTACCATTAATTTTATCTTTAATTGCTCCATCTTGAGGTAATCTAGTCTCAGTAATATTCATACCAGCCATAATCTTAATTCTAGTAGTTACATTTTGTTTTATATCTTTATTTAACTTAGTAAATACACTTAATATACCATCAATTCTAAATCTAATAGTTATACCACTGTCAGTGGGATCAAAGTGAATATCACTAGCCCCTTTATTAACAGCAGTCAAGATAATAGTATTAACAGCATTAACAACGGGCATTCTACTAAAATCTACCCCCTTATTAGGAGTAATATTACCACTATTACTAATATTAGATAGCATACTTGGTTTTTGATTATTTACATTGGGTTTACCCTGCATACCATTAGTAGTACCATTCATTATATCCCTCTTTTCATTTATTCTTTTTGTTAAAAAGACTAGATTTTATTCTATAAATATTATATAATATATTTAAGTAAATAGCAATAGCAAAAAGGTGATAAAATTTATGAAATTGAATAGAAAAGGTTTTATGATGGCGGAAGTTGTTGTGGTATCAGCAGTTATAGTTACAGTCTTAGTAACTCTCTTTACAGGTATAAATAAAGTATCTACTGCTTATGAAAAAAGAAATAAATATTATGATATTACTTCTTCTCAGTTTGCCATCGAAGCAAATAATATTTTAGAAGAACAAGGGTTAAAACTAATTAATAAACAAACAGGAGATTACATAGGAGCTATAGAAATAGGTTATGAAAATGATGGCTTATGTAATGAAGATAAGATAGTTAAGTTATCTGACTCTACTAATAGTGCTCTTCTTAGTAACTTTGATGATTTATTTGGAAAATATCAAGATACTTATACAGGATACTTTATTCCTTATAATATAGATGTATTTGCAGAGGGAAAAGTATATGAATATGCTGGTGATAATAATGGTAATAGTTTCACTGAAGCAGGAGATATAAATGCTACATTTAAAGATTACTTAAATTATCAAAGTACTCATTATGATTTTAATCTTGACTTTAGATATGTTATAGTAGTAGAAAGATGTAATGCAGAAACAGAAAAGGAATGCTATTACTTTGGATTGAGGGTAAGGTGATAAAGTGAAGAAATTAAATAGACGAGGTTACCTAACAATAGAAATAGTATTAGCGGCCACGCTAGCTTTTACAATAGCTTTCTTTCTAATAGATTTAACAATAAAGTTTGCTAATAAAACAGATGATATTCAGTTAGATACATTATATATTACTGATAATGCACTACTTATTGAAAATATAAGAGAGGCTATTAATATAGATAAAGCTGCTGAAGTAGAAAATGGTTATGTTGGAGAAATTACTAATATAGAATGTAAAAAAGAAGAAAATAAATGTACTTTTACATTTGATGACAGAATAGCAAAGCAAAGTACTTTAAGTATAAATAATGGTAGTAAAGAAGTAATATATACAGGTTTAAAAGAAGGTAATACTTATACTAAGAAAGTAAGTGATAACTTAACTCTTGAAGAAATATCAGTAGGTGGAAAGGGCGAAGAAAATCAACCATATCAAATAATAACTATTAAAGCAAGAGATATCTTCGTAGATAAAAACTATGATATAAATATATTAATAAAGAAAACACAGTAAGATAGTTCGACAATATTTTTATAATAATGGGTATATACTAACTTTGGTGATTAAGTTGAAGAAGAGACTAAAGAAGATAGTAGTACCCATTTTTTTATCAGTACTATGTGGTTTTATATGTGGTAGGTTAATGTTTAGTATATATGAAGAAGAGAGTAGTAATACCTTATCTTCAAATGTTATATATATGCTAGAGGACGCTTCATATAAAGACTATGATACTATGAAAGCAAGTACATTAAGTGCAAACTATATCTATTATAAAGAAGATAATAAATATAATACAGTACTAGCAATAACTAGAGATAAAGATAATATCAAAAAGATCGAAGATGTTTATGATAAAGAATTAAAAGTAGTAAAGTACTTACTTAGTAATGAAGAGATAAATAATAAAATAGAAGAATATGATATAAAAATAAAGAATACAAGTGATAAAGAAGAAATTAAAAATATCATTGAAGAAGTAATAAATATCTATAAAGGAGAAGATAATATAAAGATAAGTAAGATAGAAACTTAATATATAAATACTATACTTAATTTCTAAAAATAAAGAAAATGTTGAGTTATAATACATATGTTACAAATTTAATATAAAAAAAGATACCATTCTGGTATAATTAAGTTGACGACAAAAATTATACAGAAAGAGTGGTATCTATGAAAATTATAACAGAAGAAATGAGATTTAGGAAGAGGTTATGTGAATTTGCCTTAAAATATGGTCTAGAGAAATCAATCATATGTTACACTTTTTTATAAAAAGTTCTTTTCTGCCTATAAACATATCATAAAAAAGTATTATGTTTGTCAAGGATGGCTTCGCCATTTATTTATCCTTGACAAATTAGTTTTTTTTTGATAGTATAGTTTGAGAATTAGGAGAAAATATGGATAAAACAATAAATTTACATGGATTAGAAAGTAAAAGTTATATAGTTTTATCTGCTGATTTAAAAGAATTATTATCTACATATTGGAATTTGCTAAAATCAATATCTAAAGAAAATTTAGTAAATTATTTATCTTTGACTTATGAAATAATAGAAACTTTAAATTTAGTAGATGAGATAAAAAATATTTCTTTTGGTGATGATACTTCCTATGTAGGTGGCTGTTATAACTTTGAAGAGAAAAAATTAACTTTAAATATTCAAAAATTATTGCAAGTAAGAAATTTGAATATACTTTCAAATGAAAGTTTTGTAATTGAATATTTAACAATATTATTTCACGAAATATTTCATGCTATCCAATACCAATACATGATTAATTATGATAATTATTTAATATCTGTTATGAAACAATTATCCATTAATATAAAGCAAAATAGAAAACTAAATACTCAATTACACGATTTGATTCCCGATGAACGCGAGGCAAGTATTGAAAGTGCAAAATTGATATATGACTTTGCAAAACAAAGTAGTCTATTAAATATAAAAGAGCACAAAGAAACTGAAAAAAATTTAAATTTCTATTTAATAAATGGATACCTTTACAGAAAGAAAATATCAATTTTTCCATATCAAAGTATTTTAAAATTCGATAAAAACATTTCAAAAATAATTGATGATAACATAAATACTTATGATAAATTAATATACGGTTTAGATATACATACCAACCCAACACTTTCATTATTTGAATATGAAAGTAAAAAGAGGTTATTAAAATTATAATATTTTGTGTTATAATTTTGATATAAATGAAAGGAGGGTTTTTATGAGCAGAAATAGTGGAAAGTTCATATCTAGAGAAACTGATACATACTGGAATGGTGATAGAGCTATCACAGATACATTTATGTTAGATGATGGTACTTTAGTATATCATACATATAATGTAACTGCAGATGGAAAAGCTCATAGTCATCAAATAATGGATGAATATGGAAGACACCGATATGCAAGGGCAATTAGTGAGGATCCAAATCATCCATGGATAGAATTAGATAGAATGAATGCTATAAGATGGCTATCAACTTTATCACAAGACAATTTAAAGGCTGCTTTAAATTTAATGAATAAGGAACAACTTCTTGCAGTTTCAGATATGATTTATACATATCAACAAGCAAATATAGAAACTATTAAACCAACTAAAAAAATGTGTAGATAATAGGAGGATGTTATGCGAGAATTATTTGATAATTATTTAAAAAATGGTTTATCAGAATATGATTCAAAATATTTATCAACATACCAATATGTGATGTTATTGTCAAAATGTAAAGAAATTAAGGCTTACTTTGCTAATGTCGATTACACATCGTTCATTGAATATCCTATATCAGAAAAAGAATATAATAATCCTTTGGAAGTTTTAGAAAGTGAATTATCACTTTCGGGATGTGATGCTGGTATTATTTATGAAAATATTGATGGATACTTTAATGCAATAGCATTTGTTGATTTAAAAGAAAAGAATCTAAAAATGTAAACAAATTTTAAAGTTATTAACTTTGATAATAGTTAATAACTTTCTTATTCAATAAAAGTTTGTAAATAAATGTTAATTTCTAAAAATAAAGAAAAGCAGTTGACATTTTACTAAAAATAATATAGAATTAAGTATGTAGCGATGGAGTAGTACTCAAGAGGCTGAAGAGGCGCCCCTGCTAAGGGTGTAGACCGGGCAACTGGTGCGAGGGTTCAAATCCCTCCTGCTCCGCCATAATAAAAACTAAACCCGAAAGGGTTTTTTCTTATATATAAGGAGGTGTATATTATGTTTAAAGAAGAATTATCATTAGTACCACATTTACCGGGTTGTTATCTTATGCGTAATAAAGATAATATTGTTATTTATGTGGGTAAAAGTAAGAACCTAAAGAATAGATTAAGTTCATACTTTCAAAGAGAACATACTGGTAAGACAAAGATGCTAGTGAGAGAGATAGATCATTTTGAGTATATAGTAACTAATACTGAGATGGAAAGTCTATTATTAGAAATTAATTTAATTAAAAAATATAATCCTAAGTATAACATATTATATAGAGATGATAAATCTTATCCATATATAGAGTTAACTAATGAGAAAGTACCAAGACTTCGTACAATAAGAAAGATAAATATCAAGAAGACTAAGAATGAATTATTTGGACCATATCCTAATGTCGGAGCAGCTAAAAAAGTAGTAGAAATATTAAATAGGATATATCCTTTGAGAAAGTGTTCTACTTATCAAAAAAGAGAATGTTTATACTATCATATAGGAGAGTGCCTAGGATATTGTACTCACTCTGTAGAAGAGAGTAAAATAAAAGAGATGCGAAGTGAAATAGTATCATTTTTAAATGGAAATACCAAAGTACTAACAGACAGATTAAAAGAAAAAATGCTTATATATTCAAATAACTTAGAGTATGAAAAAGCCTTAGAATATAAAGAATTATTAAACTATATAAATATTACTACTGAAAAACAAAAAGTAGATCTAGATAGCAAGACTAATCTAGATGTTGTAGGTTATTATAGTAAAGATAACTATATAAGTATACAAATACTCTTTATAAGAGGAGGAAAACTATTAGATAGAAAGAGAAATATCTTTCCTATGGTTGGAGAAGTCTATGAAGAGTTATCTAACTATCTATCTAACTTCTATAGTAAGCAAGTATCTAATCCTAAAGAAGTATTAGTTCCAGACATAATAGATCCTAAAGTATTTAGTGAAGTATTTAATATCAAGTTTATAACTCCAATTAAAGGAGAGAAGAAGAAAATATTAGATTTAGCTTTTGATAATGCAAGAATATATTATGAAGAAGAGATGACTTATATAAAGAAAGATGAAGATAAGATAAATAATGCACTTGAAGAACTTAGAAGTAAACTAAATATAAATAGTGTAAATAGAATAGAATTATTTGATAACTCTAATTTATTTGGTAGTTTTAATGTATCAGGAATGGTTGTCTTTGTAGGAGGTAAGCCTTCTAAACAAGATTATCGTAAGTTTAAGATTACTGATGATAAGAATGATGACTATAATACTACTAGAGAAGTAATATATCGTAGATATTTTAGAGTATTAAAAGATAATTTAGAAAGACCTGACTTAATTATAGTAGATGGTGGTATTGGGCAGATTAATGCTGCTAGAGAAATAATTAATTCACTAAACTTAGATATTCCAGTAGCGGGTCTTAAAAAAGATGATAAACATAGTACTAATGCCTTATTAGCTTTTGATCCTATAAGGGAAGTAGAGATAGATAAGAAGAGTGATTTATTCTTACTTCTTACTAAGATGCAGAATGAAGTTCATAACTTTACTATTAGTTATCATAAAGATATTAGAAGTAAGGGTGCTTTATCTAGTATTCTAGATAATATAGATGGTATAGGAAGTACTAGAAAGAATAAACTTCTTAAGAAATATAAAACTATAAATAAGATGAAAGAGGCTCCTCTAGAGGAATTAGAAGAGATCTTACCTCATAAAGTAGCAGTATCTTTTATAGAGTTCTTATCTAATTATGATAAATAACTTTCTTTCTATTTTCACCTTGAGCCTATGGTCTCCAGGTGCTAGTTAAAGCCTTAGGTCTTTAACTAGATTTTTAAAGCCTTTTCTATAACTTTTTTATAAAAGTCTTTAAAAATTATACTTTTTTTGGAAAAATGCCAACTACTTTTTGATATTATATTTATTTATTTTTGATTATATGTTATACTTTTTGTAGAGAGGAGAAAAAGGGATGGAAAGTCAAAAAAATACAAAAGTAGTTATAGCATTACTTATAATTATTATTGCTATCTTATCAGCATTATGTGTTTTATTTGCAACAGGTACAATTAGTTTTAAATCAAACGATACGGAGGTTAATAATTCAAATCAAAATGATACTAAAAATGATAGTTTAGAACAAAATACCAATAATTCAGAAGCAAAGAATATTACAGTGGATAACATTAAAGAGATTTTTAAAGTGGTATATAATTATTATGCATTACCAGAAGTTTATTGTGGAAAAACAGAAAGTAAAATTGTAGAAATATATGGAACTTCTAGAAAAGTATCAGTAGATTTTACTACATACGATGAAATGCTTAATTCATTAAAAAAATATATGAGTGTTGAAGTAATCGCAGGTAAATCTCCGTGGGGAGCAACTGCTAAAGAATATTACTTAGAAAAAGATGGAAAATTATATTGTGAAGAAACAAATAAAGGATATCCTTATGGCAACGGAAACGTAGAAATAGAAATAACAAATCAAAGTGATAATAAAATAGACTGTATCGCAACTATGGAATTAATAGATATGTCTAATAATAAAACATATGATAAAGTAAATATAACATTAGAATTAAAAGATAATAATTGGATTATTACTTCATATAAAAAATAGATAAAAGTTAAGGTATATATAAACCTTAATTTTTTATTAGTTGTAATATGTAAAAATAAATTGATAATTAATAATAAGTATATAATTTATACTTATATATAATATAAGTGTTGTTAGTTTTAAGACTAAAATAATACTTTTTTCGGAAAAAGGCCATAAAAATAAAGAAAAAACTCGTAAATTATTGACAAAATCATAAAATAATAGTAAAATCATAATCGGTACATTGCGTTGGAGACTATTTAAATATTGGGACCATTTAAATAGAGGACAACAAATTATAAAATTAATAAAGGAGAAGAAAAGATGAAAAACACATTTATGGAATCAAAAGAAACTGTAAACAGAACTTGGTATGTTATAGATGCAGAAGATATAGCATTAGGTAGAGTAGCTAGTAAAGCAGCAGTTATCTTAAGAGGAAAACATAAAGTAACATATACACCACACATCGACTGTGGAGATTATGTTATAATTATCAATGCTGACAAAGTATTACTAACAGGTAATAAATTAGAAAACAAAATGTATTACGATCACTCAAGATATGTTGGTGGTCTAAGAGAAAGAACTGCTAAAGAAATGAAAAAAGACTATCCAGTAGAAATGGTAGAAAGAGCAGTAAAAGGAATGCTTCCACACAATAGACTTGGAAGAAGTATGTATAAGAAACTATTTGTTTATGCTGGAAGTGAACATCCACATATGGCACAACAACCTAAAGTAATAGAAATGGGAGGTAACAAATAATGGCTAAAGAAAAAAGAAGTTTCTATGGAACTGGTAGAAGAAAAGGTTCTGTAGCTAAAGTTACATTAACTCCAGGTACTGGTAAAATTACTGTAAACGGTAAAGATGTAAACGAATATATGCCTTATGAAGTATTAGTAATGGATTTAAAACAACCATTAGTAGTAACAAATAATGAAACTACATTTGATGTAAAAGCAGATGTAAAAGGCGGCGGATTTTCAGGACAAACTGGTGCTATCAGACTTGGTATCACAAGAGCATTATTAGTATATGATGAAGCTAATGTTGGTAAAGAAGATTCATATAGAAAAATTCTTAAAGCAAATGGATTTATTACTAGAGATCCAAGAGTTAAAGAAAGAAAGAAATATGGTCTTAAAGCTGCTAGAAGAGCTCCACAATTTAGTAAGAGATAATATAAAGATAGTTACATTAATTGTAACTTTTTTTATTATAATTATGTTGTAAAAAAGAAGTAAAATGATCTGTAAAATCATTGCTTTTTTTATTACTTTTTGCTATGATAGTAAAATGGAGGAGATGAAAGATGACAAAGTATGTATATGCCTTTAAAGAAGGTAACAAAGATATGAGAAATTTACTTGGTGGTAAAGGTGCTAACCTAGCAGAAATGACTAACTTAGGACTTCCAATCCCTCAAGGATTTACCATTACAACAGAAGCTTGTATAAACTACTATGATAATGGTAAAAAAGTATCAAAAGAGATAGAAGAACAAATTTTTAAAGCTCTTGAAGAATTAGAACAAGAACAAGGAAAGAAGTTTGGAGACATTAAGGAGCCACTATTAGTATCAGTAAGAAGTGGAGCTAGAGCAAGTATGCCTGGTATGATGGATACTATACTAAACTTAGGACTTAATGATGTGTCAGTAGAAGGATTTGCTAAAAAAACAAACAATCCACGATTTGCTTATGACTCTTACAGAAGATTTATTCAAATGTATTCTGATGTAGTTATGGAAGTAAATAAATCTTTCTTTGAAAAGATAATTGACGAATTAAAAGAAGAAAAAGGAGTTCACTACGATACAGAACTTACTGTAGATGACTTAAAAGAATTAGTAAAAAGATTTAAAAAAGTCTATAGTGACCATATGAATGGTGAAGAATTCCCACAAGATCCTAGAGAACAACTTTTAGGAGCAGTAAAAGCAGTATTTCGTTCTTGGGATAATCCTAGAGCTATAGTATATAGAAGAATGAATGATATTCCAGGAGACTGGGGAACTGCGGTAAATGTTCAATCAATGGTATTTGGAAATATGGGTAATACTTCTGGTACTGGTGTAGCTTTTACTAGAGACCCAGCAACTGGAGAAAAAGGTATCTATGGAGAATACCTAATAAACGCTCAAGGTGAAGATGTAGTTGCAGGTGTTAGAACTCCTGAACCAATAACTAAACTAGAAGAAGATATGCCAGAATGTTATGAAGAATTTATGAGTTTAGCACATAAACTAGAAAACCACTATAGAGATATGCAAGATATGGAGTTTACTATTGAAGAAGGAAAATTATACTTCTTACAAACTAGAAATGGAAAGAGAACTGCTCCAGCAGCTATAAAAATAGCTTGTGACCTAGTAGATGAAGGAATGATAAGTAAAGAAGAAGCAGTACTTAGAATAGAGGCTAAAAGTTTAGATCAATTGCTTCATCCAACATTTGATGTTAATGCTTTAAAAGAAGCAGAAGCAATCGGTGAAGCTCTACCAGCCTCTCCTGGAGCAGCAGCAGGGAAAGTAGTATTTACTGCTGAAGACGCTAAAGCTCAAGGCAAAGGTGGAAAAGGTGACAGAGTAGTATTAGTAAGATTAGAAACTACTCCAGAAGACATTGAAGGAATGGTTGCATCACAAGGAATTCTAACAGTAAGAGGAGGAAGAACATCACACGCTGCTGTTGTAGCTCGTGGTATGGGAACTTGTTGTGTAGCAGGATGTGGAGCAATCACAATAAATGAAGAAAAGAAAGAATTCACTTTAGGAGGACACACTTTCAAAGAAGGAGACTATATCTCTCTAGATGGTAATACAGGTAAAATATATAAAGGCGATGTTCCTACCAAAGAGGCTACTGTAAGTGGTGACTTCGGTAGAATAATGAAGTGGGCTGATGAATATAGAACCCTTAAAGTAAGAACTAACGCAGATAATCCAAGAGATACTGCTAAAGCAATTGAACTAGGAGCAGAAGGAATTGGATTATGTAGAACAGAGCATATGTTCTTCGAAGAAGATAGAATACCAAAAATTAGAAAAATGATTTTATCTGAAACAATTGAAGATAGAGAAAAAGCCTTAAATGAATTAATTCCATTCCAAAAAGGTGATTTTAAAGCAATGTATAAAGAACTAAAAGGTCTACCAATGACTGTTAGATATTTAGATCCACCACTTCACGAATTCTTACCAACCCTAGAAGAAGACATAATTGCTTTAGCTAAAGATATGAATGTAACTATAGAGCATCTAAAGAATAAGATAGATGAGCTTCACGAATTCAATCCAATGATGGGTCACAGAGGCTGCAGATTAGCAGTTACTTATCCAGAAATAGCTAAGATGCAAACAAGAGCTTTAATAGAGGCAGCAATTGAAGTAAAAGAAGAAGATGGATACAATATCGTACCTGAAATTATGATTCCATTAGTTGGTGAAGTAAAAGAATTAAAATTTGTAAAAGATATCGTTGTAGAAACTGCTGAAAAAGTTAAAAAAGAAAAAAATTCTAATATAGAATATCATATTGGAACTATGATTGAAATACCAAGAGCAGCTCTAACAGCAGATGCTATTGCTAAAGAAGCTGAATTCTTCTCATTTGGTACTAATGATTTAACGCAAATGACATTTGGTTTTTCAAGAGATGATGCAGGAAAATTCTTAGATGCTTATTATCAAAATAAGATTTATGAAATCGATCCATTTGCTAAATTAGACCAAGTAGGTGTAGGACAATTAGTTAAAATGGCTGTAGAAAAAGGTAGAAGTACTAGACCAGATATTAAACTTGGTATCTGCGGAGAGCACGGTGGAGAGCCATCATCAGTAGAGTTCTGTCATAATATAGGACTAAATTATGTATCTTGTTCTCCTTATAGAGTACCAATAGCAAGATTAGCAGCAGCTCAAGCTAAGTTAAAAGAAATAAATTAATACTGTATAATACAGAGAAGCTTATGACAAAATAAGTTTCTCTTTTTTTTAAAAGAAAGATATAACAATAATGGAATAATAGAAAAAGAAAAACAAATAATAGCAGACGTAATTTATGAAATTGGAGGAGCTACAGGTGATGTTCGATTATGAACTAGCAAAATTATATCAATGTACTAAAGGAAAGAAGAATATTAGCAAGGTTGTAAAAAGAAATACAGAAAGATTTTTGTTAGACTTTTATTTCGAATTGGGAGATAAAGAAAAAAGATATTAATGGGTTCAATCTAGAACCATAAATAATATGACTGAACAAGTTCAATTTTATTTTAAAATGTATGAAATAGTAAAAAAGGTTGAAATATTATATGAAAATATACTAATGAAAATAATAATTATATTTATTATTATAGTCTTAGGTATTAAAATATATAATAACTATATCAGTAAGATAGAATTTTCTTTTGACTTATGATACAATTATATCAGGAGTTGATAAAGTGAAGACCGAAAGAATAAAATCAAGTAGTGATGATCTAGAATTAGAATTAGCTTATATATAGCCAAAAGAAGAAATAAAAGGAGTAGTACAAATATCTCACGGAATGAGTGAACATAAAGAAAGATATTATGACTTTATGGAATACTTAAAAGAACAAGGCTATGTTGTAGTAATTAATGATCATCGTGGTCACGGAAGTAGTGTCAAGAATAAAGAAGATTTAGGATATTTTTATACTGAAGATATAAGCTATATAATAAATGATTTATATGATGTAACAAAATATATAAAAAATAAATATAAAGATAAAAAAATATATCTATTTAGTCATAGTATGGGAACATTAGTAGCAAGAGGTTACATACAAAAATATGATAATGAAATAGAAAAATTAGTATTATGTGGACCTCCTACTAAAAATGAATTAACTAAATTTGCTATAAAACTATCACAGGTAAGTAAATATATAAATAAAGATACTAAGCCTAGCAAACTATTAAATAAACTAACTTTTGGTAGTTACAATAAAGGTAACACTATAAATAATGAATGGTTATCTAAAAGCATAAATAATGTAAACAACTATAATGAGGATGAATTATGTGGTTTCATTTTTACAGGTAATGGTTTTATAAATCTATATAAATTAATGGATAATGCCTTTTGTAGAGAAAATTATAAAATGCAAAATAAATCACTTCCAATCTTTGTAATTGCCGGCAGTGAAGATCCAGTAATTCAAGACGAGAAAAAGTTTTTGGAACTAGTAGATTTCTTAAAAGAATTAGGATATAAAGATGTGACAAGTAAGTTATACAAAGATTTAAAACACGAAATATTAAATGAAGAAGAAAAGAATATAATATATAAAGATGTGCTAGATTTTTTCAATAAATAATAATAACTTGTAAGTGTTCTCTCTTACAAGTTATTTCATAATTTATTAATCTCTCTATTAATAATATCACTTGCTCTCTTAAGAGTATCTTTAGAAACACCATTGTCAGTACCAATATGACTTTTCCAATCCTTATTAAAAGTGTAACTACCATTAGTACATAAAGTTTGTGCTATTAACATTATCCAGTTCCCTACAGCATTTTGTTCTGTACTAGATAAGTTATCGATAAGAGCAAGACCAATAATAAAAGCAAGGGTTGTTAGTGCTTTATCCTCCAAATTACTGTTATTCATAGTAAATTCTATTCTAAAATGTATGAAATAGTAAAAAACAACTAAAATAATTTTTATTTTTGTTGACATAAGTAACTAAAAATGGTATACTTAATATGTTCTTCAAGAAGAATACTTTAAAGATGGACCCTTAGCTCAGTTGGTTAGAGCATCCGGCTCATAACCGGGCGGTCGCAGGTTCGAGTCCTGCAGGGTCCACCACTAAATATTACGCGGGTGTGGCGAAATTGGCAGACGCGCTAGACTTAGGATCTAGTGGTTTATCCGTGGGGGTTCAAGTCCCTTCACCCGCACCAGATTGATAGTTACTCGAACTTTTCGAGATAATATAAAACTACTCTCAAATTAAATTTGAAAGTAGTTTTATTTTTTTATTTAGAAACACACTTGCAAATTGACATAATCAATTGGCATGTGTAAAAGGACTTGTCTTTTTAAAGACTAAAAATATTTATAATAAAATGTAAATATTTAATAAAAGTATGTTATAATAAATAATTAACAAAAGGAGGTACAAATATGGTTGATATAGAAAAATTAGATGATGTTTTATATAAATCAATTTATGTAAGACCAAGAACTGGAGATTATAATGAAATATGGTCTAGAATAAAAAGCAATCCAGAAGTTTTGAGAGAAGCAGTGCAAGTTAAAAGAGATAAGTTTGATGAACACGATATAGTTAAAGGCTTAACTATATGTGATTCGATATTAATAGATTATAATTCTGTAGATAAAGTTGCATATAACAACTTAATTAACTCCATTTATACTAACACAGATATTGCAAGAATAGTCTTGGATGGTGCTTCAAATGGTGGTTATTCATTTTTATTAATGAGTTTATGGAATCATAATTTGAAATTAACAGAAGAACAAAAAACTTTTGCTGTAAATGAGGCAATGAATAAAATTGGTACCACTCGTTGGCAGCAAATGGAAGAAGAGTTTTCAAAAAAATTAGATGATAAGGGTATAAGTGATGATAATACTGCTTTTATTGATATTGATGGGTGCATTAATCCAATTGGTCAAAAATCAGGCCTACAGTATATGAATTATAAGTTTTCTACATTAAGTACAACTCAAGCACACGGAACAGGGGAATTTGATATTAGATATCAAATTTTGAGAAATCCAAATTGGTCTTTGAATGAAAAACAAAAATTAATTATGAATTTTTGGAGTAATGAAGAAGCATATGCTGAGTGTTTAGAACATTGGGAGTGGGGAATTCCTTATTTAGCAGCAAGTAATTCTGCATTTCAAATTGAAGAATTTGATTTGTATGAATGCTCTTATGAGTGGCTATTAATGATTTGTGATGATAAAAAAGTAGCAGATAGAATATGGAGTGAAATTCAGTTTTGCAAACAAATGCGAGGGCTGAGATCACCACAATCAAAATTAGAATTCACACCTAAAAAGAAAACTTTGGTTCAAACTAATATTAAAGATTAATATTTATAATCAAGTTATTTATACAGATAATAAGCTAAAATTAACTGCTTTACTAAATTATATAAAAAAATAGCGAATATATTGCATAATTTTACTAATTATGGTATATTATAAATGTGAATGGCGGTGAATGTCTTCGGACTACACCTGAGCAAGTTGGATGCGTCTAACTTGCTTTTATTTTCTAATAATGCTTGTCTTTCATATAATTTACTAGCGATTTGATGAATTATTACAGGCATTTTGTATAGATTCATTTATATACCATTTGCGCTGTTCTTTATCCTTTACTTGAACCATAATAGTAGTAATTGAAGTTCAAGGTAATTTTGCAGCATTATGTTGCAAAAATTCACCATTATCAAATTCAGTTGCAAATCTTTGTAGTATATTTATATCAATTAGCAGCTATTACCCCCTATAATTTATACCTAGTGGCAATTATGTTTCTATCTAAAGAACACCAAGTGATTATTACCCTTATCTAATAAGGGTTTTTATATTTTAAAAAATTAATAATTCTAATAGTAAAAACTATATAATGTTTACTAGCTTATACTATACAACCAATAAATTTAGAGACCTTAGGCTCTAAATTTTTTTTGAAGACCTCAAGGCTTCAAAAACATTTGTAAGACTATAAGGCTTACAAATAAAACCATATAATATAAGTATTTACATAAAACTCAACCTACAGTTTAGATAACTCAACATACACTTTATTGCTATATAATATATAATAAACTATAATTATTAACGAAGAGGTGATAAAAATATGAATAAAAAGAAAATACTAATTATAATAGGAGCCATAATACTACTCGGAGTAATTCTATATCTAGCAGTATCTACTAATAATAAAAAAGAACAAAATATTACTAATGATAATGAAAGATTTGCTAATGAATACAAAACAGTAACTAAAGATAATGTCTTTGTATATAGAGATATTAATGAAATAATAAACATATTAGAAAAAGGTACTGGAGTAGTATACCTAGGTTTCCCAGAATGTCCTTGGTGTAAAGCCTATGTTACATACTTAAACGAAGTAGCCAAAGAACAAGACGTAGAAAAAGTATACTATTATAATATTCTAGAAGATAGAAAAAACAATACCAAAGAATATCAAAAAATAATAGAGTTATTAGGAGACTACGCTGCTAACGATGAAGAAGGCAATAAAAGAATATATGTTCCAATGGTAATTGGTGTAAACAAAGGCCAAATAGTAGGTTTTGACGACGAAACAGCTTGGGATACAAAAGGTTATGAAACCCCAGAAGACTATTGGAGTCAAGAAGATCTACAAGGCTTAAAAGATAAACTAGCTAAGATGTTTCAAGATACTAAAAGTAATATCTGTACTTCAGATTGCAACAAATAATAAAAATAGTAACTAAATAATGTTACTATTCTAACCTAATGATACATCTAAAATCATCATTATTGAAAATCCTATTAATGTAAAGAGGGCCATAAGATCCTTCTTTTTATTTGTCTGACTCTCAGGAATTAACTCCTCTATAACAACATATATCATAGCTCCTGCTGCAAAAGCAAGTAGGTAAGGAAGTAAATATCTAACTTTAAGTACTAAAAGAGCTCCAATAACACCAGATATAGGTTCAACAATACCACTTAGTTGTCCAAAGAAGAAAGCTTTTTTTCTACTCATACCTTCTCTTCTTAATGGAACACTAACCGCAGTACCTTCAGGAAAGTTTTGAAGTCCAATACCTAAAGCAAGTAGAGCAGCAGAACTAATCGTAGCTCCATTAAGTCCATATATAACAGAACCAAATGCTACTCCAACAGCCAATCCCTCTGGTATATTATGAAGAGTAATAGAAATAATAAGCATTAAACATCTCTTAAAACTCTTATCTTTACTATTACCATCTTTTTTATTCTTTTTAATAATTCTTTTATCAATACAATCAAATACTTTATCACCAATATAAAGAAGCAGTCCTCCTCCAAAGAAACCAATAAAAGCAACTAACCAAGAAATCATATTTAGACTAGTAGCCATTTCAATAGAAGGAGAAAGAAGAGACCAGTAAGAAGCTGCTATCATAACACCAGCAGCAACCCCCAGCATAGCATCCATAACATTCTTTTTAACATTCTTAAATAAAAATACTAATGATGCTCCAATAACAGTAACACTATAAGTAAATAAAGTAGCTATAAGTGCTAATATAACAGGATTTAAATTAGTTAAGAAGTCTAGCATAATATCATCTCCACTATAATAAGTTATGACTAAATATTAATACTGTATAGGCAAAAAAAACAAATAAGCTCAATTACTTATTTGTTTTATATATTTATTAATATTAAAATTTACGATAAAGACCAATAGCCTTTCCCAGTATAGTAACTTCTTTTAAAATAATAGGAAGCATATAATCATTCTCTGGTTGTAGTCTTACATAATCTTGTTCTTTAAAAAATCTCTTAATAGTAACATTATTCTCTTCATCCATAGCTACTACTATATCACCTTGTTTAGCAGTCTTAGCTCTTTCTACAATTACAATATCTTTATCATATATACCAGCATTAATCATAGAATCTCCATCAACTCTCAAAGTAAATACTTCTTTCTTCTTTGGTAATAAATACGCAGGTAGACTAATTAATTCATTAGGTACTTCAATAGCTTCAATAGGGTTACCTGCAGTTACTTTACCTATTAAAGGAACTGAAACAACACCATCACTTTCTTTTTCATATTCATTAGGAACTAATAACTCTAGTAAATGATTACTTCCTTTACCCCTTTTTAAATATCCTTTTTCAATAAGTTTATTTACATGTACATGTGCAGTAGCAGGAGAATTTAAATTAAAATTAGCAGCTATCTCTCTAATTGATGGAGGATACTTTTTACTCGCAGAGAATTTCTTTATATATTCTAATATTTCTTTCTGTCTATTAGTTAACTTTTTATCTTTTACCATTATATCTCCTTTCTCATATAATGGTAACATATAAAATATCAAATGTCAAACATATATTCGTATTATAGTTTACACAAAACAGTAATATTATTAAAAGTTCTTTTCAAAATAAAAAAAATGTATTATAATAATTACAAGAAGGAAGGGTAGTATGAACGATAGAAAAGCTAAAATGCTCGTAGTAGCTTCAGCAATATTTCTACTTTTAATGGGAGTAGGAATGTATGCTATGTTTGAAAAACAAGGATATGGTGTTAAGAAAGGAAGTACTTTTGTATCTTATAATATAAAAGATTATATTGAAACAACACCAGTTATTTATAATGATTATAGTGATGTATTTACTAATATTAATATATCTAAAGTAAATATTAAAAATATTGATAGTGCTAGTACAAAAGCCTTCATCGATAAAGAAGATGAATTTATAAATTATGTAAATGGTTATTATAGTGAAATAAAAAGTGATATAAAAGAAGACTATACACCAATAAACTCTGCTAGTAGTACTATAAAAACACAAATAAATGGAACTATATTATCAGTATTTTATGAAATATCATTCTCTTTAGATGAGAACTACTTTGATAATAACATTAGAAACTATATAGTAACAACTAATATAGATCTAGGAACAGGTAAAGTATTATCAAATGAAGATCTATTATCTAAATATAATTATGCCAAAAAATATATATCAGAAAAACTATTCGAAGAAGATGTATTAATACCAAAAGGACAAGTAGTAATAGATAAAAATACTAATATATCTCTTACAAGTTCTGATATTGAAAAGAAAAAGCAAGAGTATGTAAATAGAATAATTGATGAATTCGATAATATAATTAGTATATATATAGAAAATAATTCACTAGCATTGGTTTATGATAAAAAAGAATTAAGTAACTTATTCTTTGATAATAATTTTGATACAGATATTAAAGTTAGATACTTAAAATAGATATAAGAGGGTAGGAGGTGAATATTTTTATGGAAGAACAACATAAACAAAAGGAAATTTATAACATAAGAGTTATACCTTTTTCAAAAGAAATAATTAGAGAAAAGAACGGAAAAAAATCTTCAATAATAGTTAACAATCTATCAAATGAAGAAATAAGAAATATGTCTTGTGATCCAAGAATGTTATGGAGAAATGCTGACGATGTTTATATTGCAGAAATTCCCCTTGCATATAGAGGAACAGGAGTTAAATGGTCACTATACTATGTTTATGATGAGTTAACAGAAGAAGAACAACAAAAATACATTGACAGAGTAACAACAATACCAGTAACTATAAATAGTATCGTATCTGTCTATGGAAATATTAAAGCAAAAGAAAAGAAACCAAAAGAGAAAAAAACAAAAGTTAAAACTAAAGTAAGAAAATAAGAAGAATTGACTAGAAAATTCTTCTTTTTTAAATTATACTTCATATAATTAACTGGTGATAATGTGGAGAGAATAGATGTTAAAAAATATAAAGATATAATAAATAAAAATAGTAGTAAAAAAAGTAATGATAATAATCTAAAAAAGTATTTTAAGGGCTTAGTAATAAGATTATTAATAGTAGTATTATTATTTTTAACTGCTCTAATAGCCTGTAAAAGTAATAGTCAAATAAAAGATAAAGTATATAAATATCTATATACTGAAGATATATCTTTTACTAAGATTAAAAAAATATATAATAAATATTTAGGAGGTCTCCTTCCAATAAAAAAAGAAGTAGATACTGAAAAAGTATTCCAAGAAAAACTAAAATATACCGATTTATCAATATATCAAGATGGCATAAAATTATCCGTAGGAAATAATTATTTAGTACCTGCTCTACAAGAAGGAATGGTTGTCTTTGTAGGAGATAAGGAAAACTATGGCAACACTATCATAGTAGAAGACTTAGATGGTGTTAGATATTGGTATGGCAATATAACAACCTCTTCATTAAAACTATATGACTATATCGAAAAAGGATCATTAATAGGTGAAACCTCTACTAATCTATATTTAGTATTTAGTAAGGATGATAACTATCTAGATTATGAAAAATATATTAACTAAGATAGAGTTTCACTATACCTATATAATAATGGCTTTAGGTCTTGTCTTAACAGGACACTTTATAAACCTAATAGTCTTTACTTCTCTAATAATAATTCACGAACTAGGGCACTATATAACTTCAATAATATTTAAATATAAAGTAGATAAAATAATAATCTACCCTTATGGAGGAGTAACTAAACTAAATACTATTATCAATACTAATATAACTAAAGATCTATTAGTAGCAGTCTCAGGTATTATATTTCAAACTCTATACTTTATAATAATCTTCTTTTTATATAAAAATAATATAATAAGAGAGTATACTTATAATCTCTTTCTTTTATATCATAAGAGTATGCTCGTCTTTAATCTTTTACCAATACTTCCATTAGATGGAGGAAAGATATTAAACTTAATACTATCTAAAATAATATCATTTAACTTATCTAACAAACTAACTATCTATATTTCTCTTATAACAATAATAATATTCCTCCAAAGTAATACTTATCAAAAAAACTATAGTCTCTTATTAACAATAGGAGTACTAATGCAAAATATCTATAAATTCTATACTAATATTAACTATATATATAATAGATTTCTCTTAGAAAGATATCTATATAACTTTACATATAAAAGAACAAAACTAATCAAAGATAAAAATAAAATGTATAAAAATAGAATTCATTTATTTAAGAAAGATAAAAAAATAATCTCAGAAAAAGAATATCTTTCTAATTTTTTTAATAAAAAGCCTTAATTTATTTGACTTTACTTATTATTTATGATAAAATTAGATTGTTTTGAAGACCTCGAGTTGATTATACTCAACCACATCAAAAAGGTATAAGCTCCATTAGGACACCTTCAGAGTGAGTCTTAAAAATAAATGTAAGGAGGTAATAAGATGAAAGCAATTATAGAAACTGGTGGAAAACAATACTATGTTGAAGAAGGTTCTGTTATCTATGTTGAAAAACTAGATGCTGCTGAAGGAGACAAAGTAGTTTTCGATAAAGTGTTAATGGCTAACGGTGTTGTAGGAAATCCTTATGTTGGTACTAAAGTAGAAGGAGTTGTTTTAAAACAAGGAAAACAAAAAAAGATAACTATCTTCAGATATAAACCAAATAAGAAATCTACAAGAGTTAAAAAAGGACACAGACAACCATATACTAAAGTAGAGATTAAAAAGATCAAATAAGGTGGTTTTATGATTAAAGTAAAACTAGTAAAAGAAAAAGATAATATTAAAAATATTATCGTTAAGGGACACGCTTTATATGATGATTTTGGAAAAGATATCGTATGCGCAGCATTTAGTTCTACTGTTATAACTTCAGTTAATGCTCTATTACTAATCGATAACGAAAGTATAGACTATACTGATAAACAAGGATTAATAATAAATGTTAAAAAAAACGATGTAGTAACAACTAAAATTATCAATAATATGATATCTAATTTATATGAATTAGAAAGAGCATATCCTAAAAACATACAAATTAAGGAGGAAAATAATGAATAAATTAATGCAATTTAATATACAATTATTTGCCCACAAAAAAGGTCAATCATCTACTAGTAATGGAAGAGATTCAGCTGGTAGAA
>CAKOKN010000007.1 GCA_934091055.1 uncultured Bacilli bacterium
CAGATTTAATATGTGATGTACAAGGTATAAAAAAAATAAAAATAGTATTACCAATTTGTTTAGCAAAAATAATAGCCCCTTTTTTTGAAGCATATTATAATTTAAAAAAACAAACACCTCTCTTTACCAAGTATTCATTATACACATTATCCTCTAATTCTAATTTTAGTAATAAAAAAGCTAAAGAAGAGTTAGGATATAAAAATAGAGATATGAAAGAAACTATAAAAGATACTATAAGTTGGCTTAATAAAAAAGGAGAAAAATGAAAAAGAAGCTAAAAAAAATATAATTGCTTCAGATAAATCTAGAGCCGCTTACTATGGAGTAATAGCAAATAAAGTTTGGAGATATAAAAAAATAACTAAGGTTATAACCTAGAAGAATATTAATTACTAAAGGAGGTATAAAGATGAACAGATGTAAGTGGTGTAATTTAAATAATCCTAAGTATATAGATTATCATGATCACGAGTGGTGCGTATTGAATTTAGATGATAGCTATCTATTAGAGATGCTTATTTTGGAATCATTTCAAGCTGGGCTATCTTGGGAATGTGTTCTAAATAAAAGAGAAGCCTTTAGAAGAGCTTATGATAATTTTGCTATAGATAAAATATGTAATTATAATGAAGATAAAATAAAAGAATTAGAAGAAAATAAAGATATCATAAGAAATAAATTAAAGATAAAGGCTAGTATAAATAATACTAAGATATTTAAAAATATCAAAGAAGAATATGGTAGTTTTAAGAATTATCTTTTAACATTTACAGATAATAAAATATACTATGAAATAAATATGGCAAGTTCTGAATTATCTGATAGAATATCTAAAGACTTAAGAAAAAGAGGTATGACATTTGTAGGTACCACCATTATATACTCATATCTTCAAGCTATAGGTATAATATACTCACATGATCGAAATTGTTATTTATATAAGGAGAAATACAATGAAAATAGCTAGTCCTAAAATTAAAAACTGTGTAGAATATAGTATTATAGATAGTATAAAAGATCAAGAATTTAGTAATAAATTATATAATACTAATATAGAAGATAATGTTATAATTAGTGATATAACATTTGATAGCTGTATTTTTAATAATATTAACTTTAGTAATATAAAGTTAGATAATGTTGATTTAGTTGATGTAATATTTAAAAACTGTGATTTATCTAATCAAAACTTTGATAATAACTTATTAAGTAGAGTGGTATTTGATAATTGTAAGTTACTTGGAACTTCCTTTGTTAATAGTAGTTTAAAAGATGTTACTTTTAATAGTAGTAATTTTAAATATACTAATTATTTTGGTAGTAGTCTAAACAATATTGAAATAATAGATAGTGATTTTAGTAATAGTATATTTACTGAATCTAAGATTAAGAATATAAGTTTATATAATAGTACTTTTAATGAAACAGAATTTATTAAGACTAATTTAAAAGATGTTGATTTTTCTACTTGTAATATTGAAAGAATAGTCTTTGATATAGATTCATTAAAGGGAATAAAAATAAATGCTCTTCAAGCTAGTGATATAGTATCATTATTTGGGGTACAAATAAAATAAAGAAGAAATTAATCTTCTTTTTCTTTGCCCCTTCATTCTGTAGTATTCCGGGGTATTAGAAAGCTTAATGTCTTTCTAATAATAGTTTTGTTTAGTATTGACTATATATATAATTAATAGTATAATTAGTATGAAAAGTATGATTTGTATAACTTTGGAAAGGAAGAATATAATGAAGAAAAATAAATATATGGGTATAAGTAAAGTAGGAGAAAAGGGACAAATAGTAATACCTAAGGAAGTAAGAGATATCTTTGGTATAAATCCAGGAGATTCTTTAATAGTACTAGCAGATTCTAAAAAGGGAATAGCACTAGTAAAATCAGATGTAATAGAAGCTGTTACTAATAATATATTAGGAGGAACTAATGATAAAGATAAATAACTTAACAAAAAAATATAAAAATAAATTAGCTGTAGATAATTTAAATTTAGAAATAAAGACAGGAGAACTATTTTCTTTACTTGGTACTAATGGGGCTGGTAAGACAACAACAATAAAGATATTATCTTCATTAATATTACCTAGTAGTGGAACTGCTGTAATAAATGATTTTGACCTAGTTAAAAATAGAAATAAGATAAGAGAAATAATAAATATATCTCCTCAAGAGACTGCGGTGGCACCTAATTTGACAGTATTAGAAAATTTATATTTTATGGCGGGTATTTATCAAATAAAGAATAAGAAAAAAAAGATAGAAGAGTTAATATCTTTATTTAAATTAGAAGAAGTTTTAAAACAGAAAGCTAAAACTTTATCCGGTGGTTATCAGAGAAAGTTATCCATAGCTATATCTTTAATAAACGATCCTTTGATATTATTTTTAGATGAACCAACACTTGGATTAGATGTTATATCTAGACAAGATTTATGGAAAGTAATAAATAGTTTAAAGGGTAAGACCACAATTATTCTTACTACACATTATATGGAGGAGGCAGAGAAGTTATCAGATAGGATTGGGATAATGAATAAGGGTAAGTTAATAGAAGTTGGTACTTCAAAGGAACTAATGAAGAAAGCTAAAACAAAGACTTTTGAAGATGCTTTTATTAAGATAGTGGAGAGTGATGTATAATGAGAACTTTAGTGTTTGCTAAAAGAAATTTTAAAGAGATAATAAGAGATCCATTAAGTATTATTTTTGCTATTATATTACCTTTGTTTCTTCTTTATATATTTCAACAATTTAAAATTCCTAATGAGGTATATAGTATTGAGAATTTTACTCCTGGTATAATAATATTTAGTTTAGCCTTTATTACGATGTTTACTGCTTCTTTAGTAGCAAAGGATAGAAGTACTTCTTTTACAGCAAGACTTGGTGTTAGTCCTATGAAAGGAATATCTTATATACTTGGTTATAGTTTAGCAGTGATACCTTTAGTGTTATTACAAAATATATTATTTTTTATTGTAGCTATTATGTTAGGGCTTAGTTTTAGTGTTAATATTATTTATACTATTTTAGTTGTAATACCTATTTCAATATTATTTATAATGCTTGGTATATTGATTGGTACTATAACTACAGAGAAATCTTCTTCAGGGGTATCTAGTATAGTGGTACAGTTAGTGGCTTTTACTAGTGGTATTTATTTTAGCACAGATATGGTTGGTAAAACTTTTGGTAGAATATGTTTGATATTACCATTTAAAAGTACTTTAGATATTACTAAGGGTATATTAAATAGTGGTTATGATGGAATGTTAAAGTCTTATTTGATAGTAGTTATTTATACTATAATAATAGTTTTATTAGCAGTATTCTTATTTAATAAAAAGATGGTTAGTGATAATAAGTAAGAAAAAAATGTAACTAGTGTTAGTTACATTTTTAATGTTATTTCAAATAATTCAAGGATTATACCAGATAATACTCCTAGTATGTAGAGTATAAATAATATTTTGATGTTTTCTTTAATATTTTTATTACTTTTAAATAGTATTAGTAGGGCAGTTCCACTACCTGTTAGGAGACCACTTATTAATGATGATACATTTATTGCATTATTAATATATAGTTCTGTTAACATTACACTAGAAGCACAGTTTGGTATTAAACCAATTAGGCTTGTTATAAATGGACTAAATATACTGTTTTTAAGTAGTATTTTAGATAAAATATCTTCACCTACAAAAGAGAATATTATGTTTATTATAAAAGTAATTATCATTATAAATATTGTTATATTTAGAGTATGTTTTAAGGCTGGTATAAATATTCCTTTTTCACAATGACAGTGTTCTTCATCACAAATAGAATAGTTTTCTTTTTCTTGTTTTCTTTGTTTTTTAGATAATATTAAATCTATAATTACTCCATATATTATAGCAAATATTACTTTAATTAGTATTATTACTATTATAGTAGTTATATTTATGTTTTCTGATATTAATATAGGAAGCATTTCATCACTAGTAGATAAATATATAGATATTAATGTACCTAAAGTAATTATTCTAGTTATATATAAATTAGTAGCCATAACAGAGAAACCACATTGAGGAATGGCTCCTAAGAGGGAACCTATTAGTGGGCCATATTTTTTTGATTTACTAATTATATTTTTATTATTTAATTTATGTTCTATTACTTCAATAATTAGAAAAGTAATGAATAGAAAAGGTATTAGTTTTAATGTATCTATTAATGTATCTAATATTATATCAGTCATAGAATATCACCTTCCGGATAAAATTATATCATTTAATTGTTATTAGAGCAAGAAATATTTTTAAAGATACCATTTTTTATTTTTGATTAGTGTTTTTGACATATTTTTTTCTTTATTTTTATTTTGATCTAAATATTCTCTTAAATAGTTTAGAGCTATATTTAATAAGACAGTGTCTTCTTTTATTTGAATATCTTCTTTGAATAAATTATTTAGTAGTAATTTTATTTCTTCTTTTTTGTTTTCTTTTACTATCTTTATACATTTATCTACTTTTTGCATTAATATTGTAAAATAGTTATCATAGTTAGTAGGTAATTTAGTGTCTACTAGAGTATTGAATATTAGTTTTATGTAATTATATAATTCTATATACAGAGAACTTTGTTCTTTTATTGTTTTAGGTTTGCTTATATAATCTATTTTTGGTATTACTTCGTATGTATCATAATATCTAGTATTTGATATATGGATAGTTTGGTAATCTTTGATGCAATCTAAGTTAAATAAAGTTAAACTATTTAAACTCCATTCTTTGAATGACTCAATATTATCTCTATATTTTAGCATATAGTAGTTTACATATATTCCATCATAATGTTTAGATAAATCTTCAAAATCAAAAATAGGTAGATTATTGTCCCTATTTTGATAGTAACCTAGAATATGGTGCATAGATGGATATTTTTCTTCGAGATTTTTTACTTTCTGTCTAGAATCTAATTCAATAATATTAGAATTTTCTTTTAAAGTGAATATAACTCCTACATCAATATTCTTTACTGCTTGAAGGCCAGTATTTTCATTAGTTAAATAATAGAGCCAATTACTTAATGTATATTCTTCGTATTGAGAAGCCCATAGGCCTCCACTTGGCTTTAGACTAAAGTTATTAGCAGGTCTTAATATACTTCTAAAGATATCTTTAGATAAGTTTGATGTTCCAATAGTAACATATTTTTTATCCATATTCCTTCTCCTTTGGTTCTATATATGATACTTGAAATCTTCTTTTGTGTCAATATTATTGGTATTAAAATTATAATATAAATTGAAAAAATAAATAATAAATGTTATTATATTTATGTGATGTGTTATGGAGAAAAAGAAAATAATAATAATTTGTTCAATTATAGCTTTGATTTTACTTTTAGGAGTTAGTTCTTATTTTATATTTTTTAGAAAGAGTTCTAGTGATATTCCTAAGTTAGAAATAAATGAAAATAGTAATATAGGTGATGGTCAAGAAGATAATAGAGAAAATAATAATGAAGAAAATACTATAGAAGATAATAGTGGTGATAATAAGAGTAATGGCAAAGTAAATGATGATAGTAATTATACTGAAGAGGATGTTGTTAATTATTTTGATAGTAATTATAATGAAGTAAATAATAGTACTTGGGATAAGGTTAAAGATAAGTCTAAAGAGTATTTTATTACGATAGTTGATTTTATATTTTATGATAAAGAAATAAAGGGTCATACTTTTAATGATCTCAGTAGTACTGCTAAACTAAAAGTTATTAGTATTGCTTTGAAGTTAGATAGTAAGATAGAAGAGAAAATTCCTAATTATAAAGAGACTATATCTAATACTAGTAATAGAGTATATACAAATGCTAAAGAGAAGTTAGTTACATTATATTTTGATATTTCTTCTTCTTTATGCAGTAAGTATGAAGATGGATGTGATACTGCTAAAGAAATATTTGGTGATATAAAAGATAATTGTAAGATAGGATGGGGATTTGTTAAAGGTCTTTTGAGTGAAGGTGGAAGTAAAATAAAAGATTGGTATGAGGTTTATAGTGGTAAATAGAATTTTAAAGATAGTTATAGTGATAGTGTTTTGTTTAATTAGTTGTGGCTGTTCTAATAATAAAAATAAAGATACTATTATAAATGATATTATTTCTTATAATAATTCTTTTGATAAAAGTTTTTTGGAATACATTAATAATAATTATGATGATGTTCTTAATAAAATTCTAGATAGTTTGAAAAATAATAGTTATGATGATAGTTTATGGCATAATTTGACTGGTAAATCATATAAAGTATTAATTGATTATTATAAAAATGTATATAAAGATAATGATAGGGTTAAGATTATTGATAATAAAGAGGATAATATAGTACTTAGTTTTGTTGGAGATATATCTCTTGCAGATAATTTTGATATTATGCCTTATTATGATTCTAGAGGACAAGGGGTATATGGAATACTTGATAAAGATGTTGTTGATATTATGAAGAATTCTGATATAATGACTGCGAATAATGAGTTTGCTGTTAGTGATAGAGGAACTAAGATTAGTAAACTATATAATTTTAGAGCTAATCCTAAAAGACTTTCTATATATGAAGAGATGGGCGTTGATATGGTGTCTATTGCTAATAATCATATTTATGACTATGGAGAAGAAGCATTTTTGGATACTATAAAATATTTAAAAGAATATGATATCGGTTATGCTGGAGGAGGCTCTAATATAGAAGAAGCTAGTAGTGCTTTTTATTATGTTGTGAATGGATATAAAATTTCTTTTTTGTCTTCTAGTAGAGCAGAGAAGAATGTTGTTACTCCTTCTGCGACAGATACTTCTAGTGGTATATTTTGGTGTTATGATAATGGGTTATTACTTAAGAGAATAAAGGAAGAGAAAGAAAAGAGTGATTATGTTGTACTTTTAATTCATTGGGGAAAAGAGGACTCTAGTACACTTGAAGAGGTGCAATTATCTACTGGAAAGGATTATGTTGATGCTGGTGCTGATATGGTTATAGGTAGTCACGCACATGTACTTCAGGGAATGGAGATATATAATAATAAATTAATTGCATATAATTTAGGAGATTTTATATTTAATAGAGAAACAAAAGATACAGGAATATTATCTGTTACTATAAGTAATGATGGTAGCACAAAATATAAATTTATTCCTTGCAGACAGAATAATTATAAGACTTCTTTATTATCTGGTGATAATAAAAAGAAAGTTATAGAAAAGATTAGTAATTATTCTATAAATACTGTATTTGATGATGATGGCAATTTTGATAAAAAGTAGATAAAAATGCTTTACATATCTTATCAAAACTGTTATAATACTTTGTGAGCGAAGAGCTCCTTGCCTTAACAAGGCCGTTAGTCCAAAAGGAGGTGTAATAATGAAACACTATGAAATTATGTTTATCGTAAGACCTGATATTGATGAAAATGCTGTAAAAAACACTGTAAAGACATTTGAAAAGATATTAACAGATAAAAAGGCTAAAATTACTTTGTCAAAAGAATTAGGACAAAAAGAATTTGCTTATGAGATTAAGAAATTTAAATCTGGTTATTACTTTTTATACAATATTGAGGCTAAAGATGATACTTCTGTTAAAGAATTTGACAGAGTAGCTAGAATAGATGAGAATGTTATTAGACATCTTGTTTTAAATTTAGACAAATAAGGAGTTGAGTAATATGAATAGAGCAATTCTAATAGGAAGACTTACAAGAGATCCTGAACTTAGAACTACTCCTACTGGTAGAAATGTTTGTCAATTTGCAATTGCTGTAAATAGAACATATACTTCTGCTAATGGAGAGAGAGAAGCAGACTTTATTAACTGTGTAGTTTGGGATAAGCAAGCAGAGAATTTATGTAGATACCAAAAGAAGGGAAACCAAATTGCGGTAGAAGGTAGAATTCAAACAAGAAATTATGATGATAATAATGGTAGAAAAGTATATGTTACTGAGATCTTAGCAAATAGTATTAGCTTTTTAGATTCAAAAGGAACTAGTACATCGGGTGGAAGCTTTAATAATATGCCTGAACCACCAATGGAAGATGTACAACAAACTCCAACAGTTTCTGTTGAGAAAGATCCATTTGAAGCTTTTGGTGACTCTATAGAGATTAGTGACAACGATTTACCATTCTAAAAAGGAGGATAATGAAGTGGCAGAATTTCGTAAAAAGAGAAAAAAAGTATGTCATATGTGTCAAGGAAAACCAGTTAATTATAAAGATGTAGCTATTATTAATAAATATATTAGTGATAATGGTAAAATTTTACCTAGAAGAGTAACTGGTACTTGTGCTAAACACCAAAGACGTGTTGCTGAAGAAGTTAAGAGAGCAAGACATATGGGATTTGTTCCATTTTGTAAATAATTAATATTTATATATCAAATATCTAGTTTTAATGACTAGATATTTTTGTGTTTTTGGATAATTTATTTGTTTGTTAATGACAACTAGTAAAAAATATTGTATAATAGTACTGGTAAAGGTGGGATTATTGTATGAAGGTTATTTTCTTAAAAGATGTTAAAAAACAAGGTAAAAAGAATGAAATAAAAGAAGTTAGTGATGGATATGCTAATAACTTTTTAATTAAAAATGGTTATGCAGTAAAATATACTAAGTCTAGTAGTGAAAGATTAGATGAAGAATTATTAAATAACAAGAAAGAAGAGGAAAAAAACACTAAGGCTGCAAATGAAATTAAAAATAAAATAGAGAAGGAAGAATTTGTTTTTAAAGTACAAGCAGGACAAGATGGTAGAGTGTTTGGCTCAGTTTCTAGTAAGCAAATTTGTGATGAATTAAAAAGTAAGGGATATGATGTTGATAAGAAGATGATCTTAATAAATGAGAGTTTATCTTCACTTGGAACATTTTTTGTGGATGTTCAATTATATAAAAAGGTGGTTGCTAAGATTAAAGTTAGATTAATTAAGAAGTAGGTGAGATTATGAATAAAGAATTACCTAAGAATATTGAGGCGGAAAAAAGTTTAATTGGTTCGATGTTTTGGTCTAGAGATTCCCTTCAAAAGGGATGTGAAGAGGTAGAAAAAGAAGTTTTCTATCTTGAGAGTAATGCTAAAATATTCGAGGCTATTAAAGAGCTTTATTTGAATAATTCACCTGTTGATATTACTTCTGTTACTACTTATTTAATTAGTACTAATAAGATAAAAGAAGTAGGTGGGGTAGAATATTTAAATGAGGTTGTTAACTCTGTTGCTACAGGGGCTAATATTGAATATTATATAAATTTGGTTAGTGAAAAGTATACTTTGAGAAAGATGATTGAGGTGGCTACAGAGATTGTTACTAAGGCTACTAATGTTGATGTTAGTGCGGCGGATACAATTGATGATGCTGAAAGAGAAATTCTTAATATATCAAAGTTTAGGAAGACAAGTGAATTTAGAAATGTTCAGGATGTACTTGTAAAAGCTCAAAATGATTTAGAGATGTTATCTAAAAATAATGGTAAGATTAATGGACTTACTACTGGATTTGGAGAGTTGGATTCTTTGACTGAAGGATTACATCCAACACAACTTGTTATTATAGCAGCAAGACCTGCTGTTGGTAAAACTGCATTTGCACTTAATTTAGCTTTAGCGGCTGCTAAGAGTACAAAAAAAAATATTGCTATTTTTTCTCTTGAGATGCCTGCGGAACAGCTTATTATGAGAATGATTAGTTCTTTAGGACAAATTGATAATAAGAAATTATCTACTGGTAAGTTAGAGAATGAAGATTGGCGTAGGTTTAATGAGGCTATTAGTATATTATCGGATACTAATATATACTTTCACGATGCTGGAGGAGTTACTCCCTCTGAGATAAAGGCTAAATGTAGAAGACTGGCTACTAGTGGTGAGGGATTGGGTCTTGTTATAATTGACTATTTGCAGCTTATTGATTCTTCTTCTAGGTATTCTGGTTCAAGACAACAAGAGGTGTCTGAAATATCTAGATCACTTAAAACTATGGCTTTAGAACTTGAAGTTCCTGTTATTGCTTTGTCACAGTTATCTAGAAGTGTTGAAAAAAGAGAAGATAAGAAACCGGTACTTAGTGATTTGAGAGAATCTGGATCAATAGAGCAGGATGCTGATATAGTAGCAGCTCTTCACGCACCAGATGTTGAAGTACCTGTAGGTGATGAAGTTCCTAATCCTATTCAACTTATTATATTGAAACATAGAAATGGTCCTACTAAAACTATTGATTTACTGTTTAAAAAGAGGACTTCGACGTTTTTGTCTATAAAAAGGGAGAGTGGTGCTAGTGCAAAATAATAAATGGGGATTTGGTTTAATAGTGTTTGTTATATTAACTTCTTTATTTATATTTTTACTTGTGTTTACTAGAGATTATTCTAGTGAACCATCAATAGTATATAGTGTTTATTTGGATGGTAAGAATATTGGAACTATTGCTTCTAAAGATAGTTTTGAAGAGTTTATAAATACTAAAGAAGATGAATTAAAAAAGAAATATGAAGTTGATACAGTTCATACTCCTAAAGGGGTAGAAATAAAGAAGAATTTAACTTATAATACTAAAGTTGATACTGATTTAGATGTATATAATAAAATAATTAGTAATAAGAAGTTTACTGTAAATGGTTATGAAATTACTATAACTGATCCTGAAGAGGATAATAAGCAGCAGAAGATTTATGTTTTATCTAAAGATATATTTGATGAGGCTGTAGAAAATACGATTAAGGCTTTTGTTGATAAAGATCAATATGAGAAGTTTGTTTCTGGTACACAAGAAGAGATAAAAGATTTAGGCAGTATAATAGAGAATATTGATTTAGAGGAAACTATTACTTATAAGGAAGCACTTATTTCTACGGATGAGAAGATATTTACTGATGTTGGTGAACTTAGTAAGTATTTGTTGTATGGAACACTAGATCAACAAGAGACTTATCAGGTAAAAGCAGATGATACTATTGAATCTATTGCTAGTGCTCATAAACTTAATGTTCAAGAGTTTTTAGTGGCTAATCCTGAGTTTACTAGTGAGAATAATTTGCTCTATGAATCACAGTCAGTAGTTGTTGGACTTATTGAACCTATTATTTCGGTAGTTGTAGATGTACATAGTGTTGGTGAAGAAGAGAGAGATTATGATACTGAAATTCAATATGATTCTAGTCAGTATGTCGGCTATCAATCTGTTGTTCGTGAAGGGGAAAATGGTTTATATAAAGTAACTAGAAAATCACAATATGTTAATGGTCAATTGATATCTGGTACTGTTGCTAATTCAACAGAGATTAAGCCAGCAGTAAATAAGGTTATTGTTAAGGGTGAAAAATATGCTCCTAATGTTGCAGATCTTTCATATTGGGCTTGGCCTACTGAAAAGCCTTATACTATAACTACTTATTATGAGTATCGTTGGGGAACTTTCCATAATGCTATTGATATATATGTTGGTTATGGATCTCCTATATATGCTGCTAATAATGGTGTAGTTGCGGTGGCTATTGGTGGATGTTATGCTGGTAATACTCGTTGTAATGGTGGAAGAGGTAATTATGTTGTTATTAATCATAATGCTGGTGGTTATTATACAATGTATATGCACCTTAAAGATATTAATGTTTCAGTAGGACAGACTGTTGCAAGAGGACAGAAGATTGCTACTATGGGGAATTCTGGTTCTGTTTATCCAATTCCTTCCTCATATAATCCTTATGGTGGAACACACTTAGACTTTTCTGTTAGAATGGGTAGTCCTAATGGTTCTACGATTAATCCTCTAAATTTATATTGATGAGAGTTAGTGTTTTATCTTCTGGAAGTAAAGGTAATACTACATATATTGAAACTGATAATGCTAAGATATTGATTGATATTGGTAATAGTGCTAAATATGTAAAGGAGAAATTAGAGGAGTTTGGTACTGTTCCTGAATCAATAGATGCTATACTTATTACTCATACGCATATAGATCATATAAAGGGACTTAAAACATTTGAAAAGAAATATCATACTCTGGTATATATGACGGATATTATGAGAGAAACATTAGATTATGTTGATAATTATAATTATATAGAAGATGAGTTTGATATAAAGGATATTCGTGTGACTTCTATTAGGACGTCACACGATGCTCCAGATTCTAGAGGGTATATTATTACTAATGACGATAAATCGATTGTTTATATAACAGATACTGGTTATATAAATAAAAAATATTTTGATATTTTAAAGAATAAAGATTTATATATAATGGAATCTAATCACGATATAGAGATGCTTTCTAATAGTAGTTATCCTTTTAATCTTAGACAGAGAATTTTGTCAGATAAAGGTCATCTATCAAATTATGATTCTTCTAAATACTTAAGCTATTTTGTAGGAGACAATACTAAGTATATATTACTAGCTCATTTGTCTCACGAAAATAATACGGAAAGTTTAGCTTATGATACATTAATAAATAGACTAAATGAAGATAATAAGCGGGTATCAAATGTTATTGTTGCTAAACAAGATGAAGAAACGGATTTGATTACTATATGATAAAATTAATTTGTGTTGGTAAAGTAAAAGAAAAATATTTGAGAGATGGTATTGAAGATTATACTAAGAGAATAAGTAAATATCATAAGATTTCAATAATTGAGCTTGAAGATTCTAATATGAAAGAAGAAGCTAATAAAATATTAAAATGTATTGATGATAAGAGTTTTGTTGTTACATTAGAAATAAATGGTAAGGAGATGAGTTCATTAGAATTTTCTGCATTAATTGATAAGACATTTATTTCTAATTCTAATATTTGTTTTGTAATAGGAGGATCTGATGGCCTTGATGATACTGTAAAAGAAAGATCAAACTTTAGTTTATCTTTTTCTAAGTTTACATTTCCTCATCAATTATTTAGATTAGTATTTTTAGAACAGCTATATAGAGCTTTTAAAATTATGCATAATGAAACATATCATAAATGAAATAGAATTTAATTCTATTTTTTTCATTGATAAAACTTTGTTGATGTGATAAAATTGTTTAGTAGGAGGAAGAATTATGTATTGTATAAATTGTGGAAATAAAGTAGATGATAATGCTTATGTTTGTGTTAATTGTGGAGTTATATTACATAATAGAAGTAATATAAAGACAAATAGAAATAGCTCTAATTTATCAGGAGTTATTGGAATAGTTTTTGGAGTATTTTCTTTTATATTATCTTTTATGTGTTTTTTTGTTGATATAAGTGAAGTAGGAATGTATACTACTATTTCTGAAAGATTGTTTTATGCATTAGGTTTTACGATATTTCCTATTATGTGTACTGTTATATCTCTTATTTTTGCCTTAATGAATAAAGATAATAAATGTAATAGAGTAGGGCTTGGTTTGGCTTTAGCATCTGCTTTTCTTATTATTAGTGAGTTTTTTGTTATAGGAATTTATTAATATGTATAATTTTGATTATAAGAAGAGTTTAGGGCAAAATTTTTTAAAAGATGATAATATAGTTGATAAGATAGTTAATTCTATTGAATATGGTGATAATGCTCTTGTACTTGAAATAGGTCCTGGAGCAGGTGCTCTTTCTAAGAGACTGCTAGAAAAAGTTTCTTTTGCAGTTTTATATGAAATAGATACTAGATTAGAGAGAATATTAAATAAAGAGTTATCTTGTTATAATAATTATGAAATTATTTTTGATGATTTTTTGAATAGAGATATTAAGAGTGATATTGCCAAATATAATTATGATAATCTTTATGTTGTAGCTAATTTACCTTACTATATAACTACTCCGATTATAAGTAAGATAATTGAATCTGATATAGATGTAAAAGAGATAGTTATTATGATTCAGAAGGAGGTAGCGGATAGGTTATGTGCTTTACCAGGTAGTAAGGAATATGGACAAATAACAGTATTTCTTAACTATTTTTATGATATTGAAAGAGTTGTTAATGTTAGTAAAAGCTGTTTTGTACCAAAACCTAGGGTTGATTCTGCGGTTATTAAAATGAAGAAAAAAGAAAATAGGGAATATTTAAAGGATCTTTCTTTCTTTCAAAGACTTGTTAAAGATAGTTTTAGATATAAGAGAAAGACTATTAAAAATAATCTTAGTAATTATGATTTGGTTAAAGTAGATAATATTTTAAATAAATATGGTTTTGATATTAGTTCTCGTAGTGAGACTATACCTTATTATGTTTTTGTAGAGTTGGCAAATGAGTTAGTTAAATAACTCATTTTTGTTATATTTTTTACTTTGTTTACATATTATTTTATGGGTGAATGAATATGTTTCAAGTAGGTGATTTAGTTACTAGAAAGTCTTATGATAATGATATAGTATTTAGAATTATTGATATTAGTGATAATAATTATATATTAAAAGGAGAATTTGTTAGGTTGTATGCTGATAGTCCAAAGGATGATTTAAAGATATATGGTCAAAAAGAAGAGGATGATTTTGAGCCATCAGTAGATGTTTTTAGAAGTTTAGATAGGGATTCTTATTTTTATCTACCTGGGAAGATAGTACATATTGATCAAGATAAGAGCTTTCTTGATAAATGTATGAGCTTCTATAAGAAGAATAGGATCAAAGCGTATGGAATTTATGCTGATAATAAAGATTTATCAGAGGTGGTAGAGGATAATTTATCTAAATATAATCCAGATATACTTGTTATTACAGGGCACGATGCATTATATCGTAAGAAAAGAAAAGATGGTAAGTATAAGAGTAGTAGTGAATTTGCTAATGCTATTAGGACTGCTAGAGGGTATGAGAATTCACATGAGAAACTTATTGTGATAGCGGGTGCTTGTCAATCTAATTATGAAGAGCTTATTAAAGCTGGAGCTAACTTTGCTTCTAGTCCTAAGAGAATTAATATACACGCTCTTGATCCAGCTATTATTGCTACTTGTCTTGCTTTTTCGGATAGAAATAAGGACATAGATTTAATAAAGATATTGAATAAAACTAAATATGGTCCTGATGGAATAGGGGGGATTATTACTAAGGGTACTATGTATATTGGTTATCCTAGGTAGGAATATGACATTAAAAAAAATAAAAGATGATATTGATAGTAAAGTGGGCGATAGTGTAAAAATTATTTATAATGGTAGTAGGAACAAGAAAGAAGAATATTCTGGAGTGATTGCGGAAACTTATAATTATATTTTTATAGTAAAAACAGGTAATGCAGAGGTAAAAAGTTTTAGTTATTGTGATGTTTTGACAAATACAATAGAGATTTTTTTTGATAAAGTGTAAAATTTGATAAAATTACTTGCAATTATAACTGAAATAATATACAATGTAATTGGAAAGTATTTTCTAGAAGGAGTTGATAGACATGAAGATTACTTCAGTGACTGTTCGTAAAATTGACAAAGAAAATTCAAGAATGAAAGGAATTGCATCTGTACTTATCGATGATTGTTTTGCTGTTCACGATATTAGAATAATCGAAGGTGATAATGGATTATTCATTGCTATGCCTAGTAAGCCTACTGCTACTGGTGGACATAGAGATACAGCACATCCTATTGATAAAGATACAAGAAAGATGTTCGAAGACGCTATCTTTGAAGAATACAATAAAGCTGAATAGTTACATTATTAATTGTGATGTATTAAAAGTCATTAGTTTTAAACTGATGACTTTTTTGTGATATTTTATTTATTTATTTCATAAACTTTTTTAGGAGGAAATATATGGATAAAGTAAAAGAGATAGATAATGGTTTTAATCACGGACTTACGATAGCAGAACGAAAGAGCATAGTTATTAGTGGAGTAAAAAAAATAGAGAGTTTTGATAATGAAGAGTTTTTGATGGAAACAACACTTGGTTTTTTAGTTATAAAAGGTTCTGATTTAGAAATTATTAAATTGGATACTTATCAGGGAAATGTTTCAATAAAGGGAAGAATAGATAGTCTCGTTTATTTAGATGAAGTAAATAAGAAAGATAAAGAGAATTCTTTACTTAGTAAGTTGTTTAAATGATATTGAAGATACAGATTTTATCTTTAATATATTCTTTCTTTTTTGGTATTATTTTCTTTTTGTTACTTGAAGTTAATTATAGATTTTTATATGAAGGTAAGCTTGTTTATAGAATAATAATTTCTTTTTTATTTGTGATAATAATTTCTTTGGGATATTTTTTGGGTCTTTTGAAGATTAATAATGGAATTATTCATATATATTTTTTATTATCTTTGTTTACAGGTTATTTGGTATCTTTTGTCATATATAATAAAATTAATTGTAAAAAAAAATAAGGTGTGATATAATGACAGTATAAGAAGGTGATAAATAAATGGCTAAGAGAAAAAGTAATAAAAAAGCTAAGAGAAGAATTTTTGTCTTTTTTATATTTTTTGGAGCTATTATTGGATCACTTAGTTATAGTTTTTTTACTAATGTAGAAAAGATAATTGAAATTAAGAAAGAGAAGAGTGGATTAAATACTAAGCTTGCTGATTTACAAGAAGAAGAAAAGGTTTTGAATTCGGATATTAAGAAACTTCAGGATCCTGAGTATGTGGCTAGATATGCAAGAGAGAAGTATTTGTATTCTAAGGATGGGGAACTTATTATAAGACTTCCAGATGATAATTAGTATATAAAAAAACGAGAATTAAATCTCGCTTTTATTTTGCTTGTTATCTGTTTTCTTTTTATTAGCTTTCTTTTCTTTTTTTGGAGCATCTTCTTGTTTTTGATCTTGTTCTTTTGTTTCATCTTTTATTTCATCTTTTATTTCATCTTTTTTTAGATGTCCATTTTTTACTAGATAATCTATTTCTTCTTTAGTAATAGTTTCTTCTTCTAGTAGGGTATTAGCTATTAATGCTAATAAGTCTTTGTTTTCAGTTATTATTTTTTTAGTTTTTTCATAGCAGTTGTTGATGATAGAACGCATTTCTTCATCTATTTCGTGAGCTACTGTATCAGATATATTTCTGTTCTTTGTGTAATCTCTACCTAAGAAAGTGTTTCCGTCTGGTTCTTCTAGCATCATTGGTCCAAGATTACTCATACCGTATTCTGTTACCATACTTCTGGCAATTTTAGTGGCTTTTTTGAAGTCATCGTGAGCGCCTGTTGTTACTTCACCGAATGTTATTTCTTCAGCTACTCTTCCACCTAATAATCCGCATATAGATTCTAGAAGTTCATTTTTAGTGTAGTTAAATGCTTCTTCTTTTGGTGTCATCATAGTATAACCACCGGCATTACCTCTTGGTATTATTGTTATCTTTTGTACTTCATTAGCACCATCTAGTTTAAGCCCCATTACAGCGTGACCGGCTTCGTGAAAGGCTACTAGTTTCTTTTCTTTGTCTGTATATTTCTTTGTTACTTTAGCTGGTCCCATTAGAACTCTATCTGTTGCTTCGTCTATTTCTGCCATTGTTATTTCATTTTTGTTTCTTCTTACTGCAAGTAGGGCAGCTTCGTTAAGTAGGTTTTCTAGATCTGCTCCTGAGAAACCTGGAGTTCTTTTTGCTAAGTATTCTAGAGTTATATTTTTATCTAGAGTTTTGTTTTTAGCGTGAACTTTTAGTATTTCCATTCTAGAGTTTTTATCTGGTAGATTAACTGTTATTTGTCTATCAAATCTTCCTGGTCTAAGTAGAGCAGGGTCTAATACATCTGGTCTATTAGTAGCAGCGATGATAATTATACCTTCGTTGGCTCCAAAACCATCCATTTCTGTTAGTAGTTGGTTTAGTGTTTGTTCTCTCTCATCGTGTCCTCCACCTAAACCTGTTCCTCTTTGACGACCTACAGCATCTATTTCATCTATGAATATTAGACAAGGTGCATTCATTTTTGCTTGTTTGAACATATCTCTTACACGAGAAGCACCGATACCTACGAATAATTCTACGAAGTCTGAACCACTTATGTAGTAGAAGGGTACTTTAGCTTCTCCAGCTACAGCTCTAGCAAGTAATGTTTTACCTGTTCCTGGAGGGCCTACTAGCATAACTCCTTTAGGTATTCTAGCACCCATACTTGTAAATTTCTTTGGGTTCTTTAAGAAATCTATTAGTTCTTGTACTTCTTCTTTTTCTTCAGTAAGACCAGCGACATCTTTAAATGTGGCTCTACTTTCTTCTACTAATTTTGCTCTTGATTTACCGAAGTCCATTGATTTACTTCCACTTCCTAATTGTCTTGTGAAAATCCAAATAGTTATTCCTCCAAGGATTAGTAGGGGAACTACATCAATTACAACAGCAAGCCAAGATGAAGCTTCTGGATCGTTTTTAACTGTTAATTGGAAATCGCTTGTTTTTTCTTTTGCTTCAGTAATTTTTGATATAAATTCATCAGAATATGGTAGGTATAGAATGAAAGATTCATTATCTTTATAACCTTCTAGTTTTCCTACTAATTCATAAGTTTCTGTTCTTACTTTTGGAGTTATAGTAAGTTCTGTTATTTTACCTCCGTTTAAATCTTGAATAAATTCATCATAGGTTAATTCTTTTACACTATTGTCAAATAATTTAAATACTATAAGACAACCTATAATAAATACTAGTAAAAATGTATAGGGAGCTAGGCTCTTTCTTATATTTTTTTTATTCATACTTATCCTCTCTTTCTTGGCACTTTAATATTATATCACACTTTTCTTCTTTTTTAGTACAAAATTTACTTTTTTTGATGTTTGGTATCCAAATTATATTGTCACTACTATCTACTAATAGGGGATAGCTATTTCTTTTAGTTATTGGTATTTTATTTTCTATAAATATTTCTTTGATTTTTTTCTTATGATTACATCCTTTTAGTATAATATAGTCGCCTTCTTTTCTATTTCTAAAGTATAGTGGGGGAGATATATTATTTAGATTAATACGACATATAGAGTTGCTATCACTTTCTTCTTGCTTTTCTTTTATTATTGTGAAGTTATTTATAGTTAAAGTGTTTTCAAACTTGATTTTGTAGTCTTCTTCTTTAGAAGTCTTATCTTCTATTCTTATGATATTATATTCTTTTATTAATCTTTTATTTAAAGGAAGGTCTAGTGTTATATTGGGCTTTTGATTATTTATTAATTTTAGAATACTAGTAATATGCTTTTCAGTAATGATATTACTTTGATTTAAGTATATATTATTCATTATATAGTATAGAGTATTCTTTTTTAAGAATTTATCTAATTTATTTAATTCTTCTATATATATAATATTGTTTTTATATATATTATTAATATTCTTTTTTACTAGGTCTTTAATATAATTATCATATTCTTCTAATGTTTCTGAATACTTAATAAATTTTTTGTGAACGTACCTATCTTCTTTTTTTAGAAGTGGTAATATATATTTTCGGTATCTGTTTCTAGTATAATTAGTGTTTGTGTTTGAATTGTCAATAAAATATGTTATATTGTGTGATTTATTATATTCTATAATATCTTCTTTTGTTAGAGATATTAATGGTCTAATTATTTGATAGTCTTTTATTTTACTTATTCTTTTGAAGCCGGCATATCCTTCGATGTTTGAACCTCTTACTATTTTCATTAGGATTGTTTCTATTAAATCGTCACCGTGATGAGCTAAAAATAACATATTTGAATTATACTTTTTTAATATTTCTTCGTAGAAGGCATATCTTTTTTTTCTAGCTTCGTTTTCAAAATTGTTTTCACTATAGTCTTTAATAGTCATTACTTCAAAGATTAGATTGTGTTTAGTGCAGTAGTCTCTTAGATAAGCTTCTTCTTTAATACTTTCTTCTCTTACATTATGATTGATATGACATACTACTATTTTATTAGTTTTTTCTTCTAGTAGGTTTAAGAGACACATAGAGTCGGGGCCTGCTGATACGCCTACTACGACATAATTTTTAAAGTTAAAGTCGTTTAAAATGTTATTCATATTTTGCTCCTTTCGCATATATTATAGCAGATATTTTATTATTTTAAAATATTTCTTTTGACATTTATATTTTTTTGTTATATAATTCATTAGTGAGGTGAAAATTAAAACAAGATGACAAGTGTTCAAGAAGTGTTATTTTCTTCTTTTTTATCAGGAGCATTACTTCAAAAAAATAGTGTTAGTTATTCTGAACTAGCTACTTCACTTACTATATTTTCAACTACAAATGATATAGTAGTGTATGAGCCTGATAATGATTGTGATAAGTTAACTGATTTTGTTGACTTTGAGGAAAATAGAATAGTTTTGAAACAAACTGTGAATGGAAAGTCTTTTCATAATGGTAAGTTTATAGATGCTAGATCATATTTAGAAAGTCTTACTACTGAAGAAATTAGGGATTATTTTGGTATTAAGAATTATGAGAATGCATCAGTAAAACCATTTGTGAAAACGCTAAGAAAATAAATTTATGTTATTATAAAAAAAACTCTAACTGGTTATTTAGTTAGAGTTTTTTGTTAGTTCATTTTTATAAGATAGTATTTCTTTTTTCCTTTTCTTATTATGTGATAATTTCTAGATTTAGTTATTTGATAGTTTTCATCATTTATTATATCTCCATCTAGAGTTATAGCATTATTTGATAGGAATTCTCTTGCTTCTCTTCTTGATGAAGCAATGTTATTGTTTACTAATATGTTTAGTATTGTATCTTCATCTACATTATATGTTGGTATTCCTTTGAAGGCTAATTCTATTTCACTATCTGTTAATTCTTTGATATTGCCTGTGAATAATGATTCTGATATTTTAACAGCAGTATCGGCATCTTCTTTACTATGGATATCTTTTACTACTTCGTAAGCTAATGCTTTTTGAGCTAATCTAAGTTCTGGTTTTTCTTCGTGTTTTTTAATGATGTCTTCAATTTCTTCTTTAGTTAAGAAAGTAAATACTTTTAGATATTCTAGTACTTTGGAATCGTCAGCATTTATTAGGTATTGGTATATTTCATAAGGAGAAGTTTTTTCTTTATCTAGCCATAGGGCATTTCCTTCTGATTTTCCAAATTTTTTTCCAGTAGCATCTAAGATAAGAGGCATTGTAAAACCATAAGCTTCTTTACCTAATTTTTTTCTTATTAATTCGATACCAGTAGTTATATTTCCCCATTGATCTGATCCTTCAACTTGCATAATACAGTTTTTGGTTTCGTATAGATGCATAAAGTCATAGCCTTGAAGTAGCATATAAGAGAACTCAGCATAAGTGATACCACTTTCTAGTCTTCTTTGAATGATATCTTTACTTAACATATAATTTATATTTATGTATTTTCCAATATCTCTTAGGAATTCTAGGAATGTATAATCTTTTGTCCAAGAGTAGTTATCTACTAGTTCGGCTTTGCCGTCAAATAATTTATCTATTTGATTTTTGATACATTTGATATTTTTATCTACTGTTTCATAAGATAGTATTTCTCTTTCTGCGGTTGGTCTTGGATCACCAATTCTTCCTGTTGCACCACCACATAATAGTATTGGATGGTGGCCATATTTAGCTAATCTTTTAGCGGTTACTAATGAAGAATAGTGACCGATATGTAAACTGTCAGCAGTTGGATCTGTTCCCCAATAGAATGTTATTGGTTCTCCATTTAATACTTCTTCAAGATTATCTCCTGCTACATCTTTTATTAGTCCTCTCCAGACTAAGTCATCATATAATTTCATAATATTCCTCCTTCTTTATATAAAAAAGGTGATACCACAAAAGGACGAACTAGTCGTGGTACCACCTTTATTTACAATATAATTATTGCCTTAATATGATAACGGTATTTACCGATTAAACTCGTAATATGTAATTTCATTATTTTACTTTGTTAATTTACACCAGACATTAACTCTCTATAAAGTAAGTAAAATAATTACTTAGTATTAGTCGTTGTTTAATTAATATGACTAAATTGTAGTATATTTTGTTTTGATTGTCAATAATAATTTATGAAAATGTTTAAAAAGTGTAATATATGATTGATTTATCTGGATATATTTATTATTATTAATTTACTTTTCTATATTTTTATTATATAATATTTAGAGAAATGAGGGATAATCTATGATAGATAGACTAGAAGCTACATTAAAAAGATATAATGAGATAGGGGAGGAATTATCTAGTCCTGAAATTATATCTGATATTAAGAAGATGACTACTCTTTCTAAAGAGAGAACTAGTTTAGAGAAAACAGTAGAAGTTTATAAAGAATATAAGAAGGTTTTAGAAGATATTGAAGAAGCTAAAGAGTTATTAAAAGATAAAGATATGGCTTCGTTTGCTAAAGAAGAACTTGCTAGTGCAGAGGATAAGAAAAGTAAATTAGAGAGTGAACTTGAAATACTTCTTATACCTAGTGATCCTAATGATGATAAGAATGTTATTGTAGAGATTAGAGGAGCTGCTGGAGGAGATGAGGGTAATATCTTTGCAGGTGATTTATTTGATATGTATAGTAAATATGCTGCGAATAATGGATGGAAGATAGAGATACTTAATGCTACTAGTGGTACTGCTGGGGGATATTCACAAATAGAATTTATGGTTAAGGGAGATAGTGTTTATTCTAAACTTAAGTATGAGAGTGGTGCCCATAGAGTACAGAGAGTTCCTGCTACTGAGAGTCAGGGTAGAGTACATACTAGTACTGCTACTGTGCTTGTTATGCCAGAAGCAGAGGATTTTGATTTTGAACTTGATGAGTCTGAAGTTAGAATTGATATAACTAGAAGTAGTGGATGTGGTGGACAAGGTGTTAATACTACAGATAGTGCAGTTAGACTTACACATATTCCTACTGGTATTATTGTTTATTCACAGACTGAGAGAAGTCAGATTAAGAATAAAGAACTTGCTTTTAAGATACTTAAAACTAGATTATATGATATGAAACTTAGAGAACAAGAAGAAAAAGAGGCTGCAGAGAGAAAGGTTAAGATTGGTACTGGGGATAGAAGTGAGAAAATAAGAACTTATAATTATCCACAGAATAGAATTACTGACCATAGAATTGGTTATACTTCAATGAATCTTGATAGAGTTATGGATGGAGATATGGAAGATTTAATTGAAGCTTTGATTAATGAAGATCAGAAAAAGAAATTAGAGGGAACTATTTAGAATGCGAAAAGGGAGCTTTGACTTTACTAATTTGGTTTGTTTAGAATGTGGATATATTTTTACTATTCCTAGAAGGGCTTATAAACTTAAGAATAATGGGCATATTAAGGATTTGTGGTGTCCTAGATGTAAAAATGTTAATAAACATTATGAAATAAGAAATATAGATAGTTTTATGTATAATTTGGAATATACTGATGATGTCTGTCAATATGTTAGAGATTTGATTAGTAAAGGCCCTGGTGAAGATTATGAAAGAAAAGATAGAATATTTAAGAAAATACTTAAAAGATAAAGATTTAGATACTGCTTTAAAGGAGTTGGAAAGTGGGATACCTGTTCAGTATATAGTGGGTAATACTAATTTTTATGGTTATGATTTTAAAGTTAATAGGAATACTTTGATACCTAGATTTGAGACGGAACTATTAGTGGAAAAAACTTATAATTATATTAAGAAATATTTTAATAAAGATAAAGTTAAGATACTTGATATTGGGACTGGTAGTGGGTGTATTGCTATTACTTTGAATAAATTATTAGATGATAGTGATGTTACTGGTGTAGATATATCTAGTGAGACATTAGATGTTGCTAAAGAGAATAATATTAGTAATAATGCTAATGTTAAGTTTATAGAGAGTGATCTTTTTTCTAATGTTAATGAGAGATATGATGTTATTATTAGTAATCCTCCTTATATTAGTTATGATGAAGAGATAATGGATATTGTTTGGAATAATGAACCCCACTTGGCATTATATGCTCCTGATAATGGATTATATTTTTATGATAAGATTATTAAAGATAGTAGTAAGTATTTGAATGACAAGTTTATTATGGCTTTTGAAATTGGTTATAAACAGGGTGAAGATATTGTTAAGATAGTTAATAAATATTATAAAGATATCAACATATCTGTGGAAAAGGATTATAGTGGTAGAGATAGATTTGTTTTTGTTTGGAATTGTTAGTTTATGCCTCAGAAGCCTAGGGTCTTCTTGAGGTATTTTTGAACCTTTCGTTTCAAAAATAAGAAGAACAAGATAACTTTTGAGGTTATTCTTGTTCTTCTTCAGTTTCGATAATATTTTCTTCTTTAAATACTTCGTCTAGATCTTTTGATACTGTTTGGAGTGTTGGTTCTGTTCCTTTAAGATAGAAGAACATTTCTTTTTTATCAGTATCTTTATCTACTGGTACTCCTGTGATTGGGTTTACTAGAACACCGACTACATCTTCAGGAACATCATACCAGTCAGCATTATGGTTTTTAAAATATAATTCCATTGTATCTATCCAGATATCTTTATGAGAAGAAGTATCTGTACTTGATATGGTAGTGTTATCATCAAATCCCTGCCATACGCCGAGTACGGCATTTTTGTTATAACCCATTATCCATAGATCAGTATCTGTTGTTCCTGATTTAATGGCATATTTATGAGTAATATCTGGTAATAATGATATTAGAGTGGGATAGTTATAATCAATGAAGTTTTTATTGTATGTGTATGTTAGCATTTCATTTAGAATAAAGGTAAGACTAGGGTTTAGTATTTGATCTATTTCTTCTTTGTTTTCGTATAGAATATTACCTTTAGAGTCTTCGACTTTTTTTATGAAGTGGGATTCTACTTTATAACCTAGATTAGCAAATGATGAATAGGCGGATACCATTTCGATTAGACTTATTTCTTTTGTTCCTAGGGCAAGAGATGGTACAGGAGATAATTTACTTGTTATCCCTAATCTTTGAGCAGTATTTATTAGAGTGTTTTCTCCTAGAAAGAGATGGGTTTTGACAGCATATATATTATCTGAATAGGATATTGCGGCACCCATAGATATTGGTCCTTTTGCATAATTGTCGTTATAGTTTTTGGGACTGTATTTTTTTCCTCCTGAAAAGGTAAAGGTTGTTTTTTCACTGGTGAATGAAGAAGAAGAGGTGAAGCCTTGTTCTAATGCAGAGTAGTATAGGAATGGCTTCATAGTAGAACCTACTTGTCTTTTTGAATTTAATGCTCTATTAAATTGACTTTTATTGTAATTGTTTCCTCCTATAAGAGCTAGTACACCTCCTGTATTGGGATCCATCATAATAGCAGATGTTTCTATTTTTGTGTCGTCGTTTACATAACTATATACAGCTTCTTCTAAATCTTCTTGTGCTTCTTTATCTAGTGTTGTATATATTTTAAGACCTCCTGTTTCTATTACTGAAGAGGGAATTTCTTTTAGAGATTTTAATTCTTGTAATACAGCGTCTCTAAAGTAATTTATACTTCTTAGTGAATTTTCTTCTTCTTTTCCAATTATGTTTAATTGACTATTTAGAGCATTATTATATTCTTCTTTTGTGATTAGTTTGTTATTCTTCATCATTGTAAGAACTATTTTTTGTCTTTCTTTAGCTAGTTTATAATTTTTAACTGGTGAATAATTATTTGGAGATTGTGGTATTCCTGCTAGCATAGCGGCCTCAGCGAGAGTTAAGTCTTTAGAGCTTTTACCAAAGTAATATTTAGAAGCAGCTTCTATACCATATATACCTCCGTAATTTATAGTATTTAAATATCCTTCTAGTATTTCGTCTTTAGTGTAGTGAACTTCTAGTTCACAAGCTATTAATGCTTCGTCTATTTTTCTTTTCCATGTTTTTTCAAAATTTAAAAATAAATTTCTAGCATATTGCTGAGTTATAGTGGATGCGCCTTCACTTTTGTTTCTTTTTACAATATTGTTAATAGCGGCTTTTAGTATTCTAGCATAATCAAAACCAATATGCTTATAAAAATATTTATCTTCAGTAGCTATAGTGGCATTTATTAAGTTTTTATTTATATTTTTGAGATTTATCCAATCTTCATCTGTTTGAAAAACTAAATCACTTTTATTATCATACAAATAATAACTTTGGGATTTATTTAATTCTATTTTGGGAGTTATTAAACAATATAGATAAACAAGCATATTTCCTACTACAAATACAATTATGGGAATAGTAGTTATCTTAACTATTTTTTTTACTTTTCTTTTCATTAAATCACCTTTTATTTCTTCTTTTTTCTATTGCATTTATTATTATGTAGAAAATTGATTAAAATATGTTGTATTTTTTCTAAAGATATGATATGATTTCAAATGAAATGTTTGGGAAGTGATATTATCAAGATTAAAATAAAGGGTTATTTAAAAAATAATACTGAAAATCAACTTTTAGATTTTGATGTATATGGAATAAAAAGTGGTGATAAAATCATTTATTCAGATAATGGTGTTAAGAATACTTTGAATTTAAAAAACAATCAAATTATCTTAAAAAGAGAAAGTGATGATTTTTTGAATACTTTTATTTTTGATAAAGAAAAGAGTAGAAGTAACTATTTACTTAAAGAAGTTAATAGTGATGTTGATATAGAAATTATTACTTTAGATATTGATGTTAATGAAGATAATGTTTATATTAGATATAAGGTTTTAGATACTGATTGTGATTATGAATATAAAATAGAAATGAGAGAGGTATTATGAGTATAAAAAAGAAACTACAGAGTATTATAAAAAATAGTGTATCTACTTCTATTGATATTGATAAGATTGTTATTGATATTCCTAAGGATAAAAAGAATGGAGATTATTCTACTAATATTGCTTTCTTACTTACTAAGGAATTAAAGAAAAGTCCTATGGATATTGCCAATAATATAAAGGATAATATTAAGAGTGATTTGATAGAAAAAGTAGATGTTGCTAGTCCAGGATTTATTAATATATATTTATCTAAAGAGTTTTTACTATCAAATATTAATGAGATACTAGATAGTGGTAAGAATTATGGTAAGAGTGATTTTGGTGGTAATAAGAAGATAAATATTGAGTATGTTAGCGCTAATCCTACGGGAACTCTACATATTGGTCACGGTAGAGGCGCTGTATATGGTGATAATTTATCTAAGATTATGTCTTTTGCAGGTTATGATGTAACAAGGGAGTATTATATTAATGATGCTGGTAATCAGATGTATAATCTTGGAGTGTCTATAAAAGAGAGATATAAAGAAAAATGTGGATTAGATGCACAGCTTCCAGAGAATGGTTATTATGGTAAGGAAATTATTTCTTTAGCAGAGTCTTTATATGATGAGTATGGTGATAGTAAATTAGATGAGGATATTGAGTTTTTTAAGAAAGCTGGACTTGATATTTTACTTGATGGTATAAAAAAAGACTTAGATACATTTAGAGTTAATTTTGATGTATTTACTAGTGAACAGTCTTTATATGATAAAGGACTTGTTGATAAAGTGTTAAGCAAACTTCAAAAAGATGGAAAGTGCTATGTTGATGATGGTGCGTTGTGGCTTAAGACTTCGGAGTTATATGATGAAAAAGATAGAGTGCTAGTAAAGAAAGATGGAAATTATACTTATTTACTTCCAGATATTGCATATCATTCTAATAAGATTGATAGAGGATTTGATAAGATTATTGATGTTTTAGGATCAGATCATCACGGTTATATTAATAGACTTAGATCATCTCTTGAGATGCTTGGATATGATTCTAATATATTAGATATTAAGATACTTCAAATGGTTAGATTACTTAGAAATGGTGAAGAAGTAAAACTTAGTAAGCGTACTGGTAAAACTATAACACTTAATGAACTTATTGATGATGTTGGTGTTAATGCTTCAAGATATTTCTTTGCATCTAAGAGTTTAGATACACAGATGGATTTTGATTTAGATTTAGCTGTTAAAAATAGTAATGATAATCCTGTTTATTACATAGAATATGCTAATGCAAGAATATCTTCAATATTAAGAAAGCAAGATTGTGATGTTGTTGATACATTTGGTACTATTGATAATGAACTTGCATATACTATCGTGAAGAAATTAATAATGTTCGAAGATGTTGTAGTTAGTGCTGCTGCTCGTGAGTTACCACATTTAATTGCTAACTATCTTTATGAACTTGCTGGTTTGTTCCATAGTTATTATTCTTCTGAAAAGATAGTAACTGAAGATTCTATTTATACTAAAGAACATATTGCTTTAATAAAGGCAATTAAGATAGTAATGAATAATGCTGCCAATTTAATTGGTATTATATTAAGAGAGGAAATGTAGGAGGTATATAAAATGCTTAGTAAAATGAGTAAAGAAAATTTAGAATTATTGTCTTATACAAAGATAGCAGAAATGTATTTAAAAGAAAATAAGAAGAAGATGAATACTGCTGATTTATTTAGAGAGGTATGTAAATTATTAGAACTTAGTGATGAAGAGTATCAAGAGAAGATAGGAGACTTTTTTGAGTCATTAACTACTTCTAAAGAATTTATCTTACTTAATGATGGTAATTGGGATTTACGTTCTAATCATTCAGTAAAGATTGATATAGATGATATTTATGAAGAGACTGATAGTAGTGATGAGGATGACGATGTAATACCTAGTGAAGAACTTAGTGAAGAAGATAATTATGAAGATGATAGTTATGATGACATTAATGATGATGTATTAGATGATGATTATAGTGATCTAACAATAGTAGATGAAGATGAACTAGATAACGATAATTAAAATGGGACTAGAAATAGTTCTTTTTTTATATTTTTAACATATATTTATGTGGAGGATATAATGAAGAAAAAGATTAAAGTAGGAATACCTAGAGCGTTATTGTATTATAGAGATTATATTTTATGGAAGAATTTTTTTGAGGGAATTGGTTGTAATGTAATAGTTAGTCCTAAGACTAATAAAGATATATTAGATAGTGGTAAGGCTCTTTCTATAGATGAATCTTGTCTACCATTTAAGATATATTTAGGACATATTGATTATTTAAAAGATAAATGTGATTATATTTTAGTACCTAGAATTAATAATTATGGTAGAGGTAAAAGAGTATGTATGAAGTTTGCAGGTATTTATGATGTTGTTAAACAAGTATTTCCAGATATTAATATTTTAAATTATGATATTGATTATTTAAGAGGTAAATTTGAATTTTTTGAATATATAAAAATGGGATTTAAGGTTAATAAAAATATATTTAGAATAATAAATTCTTATTTTGTTGGTAAAAGTAAGAGTAAAAAGTATTTTCAAGAGTTAGAAAATAGTCAAGTTAATGTACTTAAATCTAATAAGCTTAAAATATTAATTGTGGCACATCCTTATGTTATTTATGATGATTATTTAGGTAGTAATATTATTAAATATTTAAAAGATATGGATGTTGATATTTTGTATTCTGATAGAATGAATAGAAGAGAGTCTATATATTATGCTGATGCTTTTTCTAATACTTTATATTTTCTTTATTCAAAAGAAATTATAGGTAGTGTTTTCTATTATAAAGAGGCTGTTGATGGTATTATTTTTCTATCTTCTTTTCCTTGTGGACCAGACTCTTTGGTTAATGAACTTGCTATTAGAAAGATTAGTGGTATACCTTTAATTAACATTACTATAGATGAGAGTAGTGCTACTTCTGGACTTATAACTAGACTTGAAAGTTTTGTTGATATTATAAAGGCAAGGCGAGATAATGGATAAAATTGTTTCTTATCCTCATTTGGGTATATATCATATAGTTTTTAATTATTTTCTTTCTAATGCTTTAAAGTGTAAGGTAATATCTCCTCCAGAAACTACTAAGAGAACAATAGAATTGGGGGCTAAGTATTCTCCAGATTTTGTTTGCGTTCCATTTAAATATAATCTTGGTAATTATATTGAGGCTTTAGAGGAAGGCGCTAATATTTTAATACAGGGTGGTGGTGGCTGTAGATATGGTTATTATGGTGAGTTAGAAGAAGAAATATTACATAATTTGGGTTATGACTTTAAGTTTTATAATTTAATTAGTGATAATCATATATCTTTGAAGAAGGGATATAAGTTTTGTAGAGAGATTAATAAAAAAGCTAATGTCTTTAGTTTACTTTATTATCTTATTAATTCTTTGATTATGATAATATTTATTGACAAGATAGAAAAGTATTTAAGAAGAAATATGGGTTTTGAGGTTACAAAAGGAAGTTTTGAGGCCCTTGAAAAAGAATATTTAAGTACATTTAATAATAATGGTGTTATTAAAAATATCTTTTATTACTTTAAATATAAGAGGAAATTTAAAAATATTAAAATTAATAAACCTAAGGATCGTTTAAGAGTTGCGTTACTGGGAGAGTTATATTCTTTAATAGATAGTAATACTTCTTATAATACTGAAAGAAAGTTAATTAAAATGGGTATAGAAGTATATAGAGATACTGATTTGACTTATTTACTTATTACTAAGAGATTTAAATTAAGAAGAATGATAAGAAAAGGGAAGAAGTATATTAAATATGATTTGGGGGCAGATGCTTCAGGAAGTGTGGTTAAAAGTTATCTATTTGCTAAACAGGGGTTTGATGGTATTTTACATTTAAAGAGTTTTGGTTGTACACCTGAAATATCTGCGATGAGTATTATGCCTAAGATAGCGGCTTTATATAATATTCCTATTTTGTATTTTAGTTTTGATGCTGAAGACAATGAGGTAGGCGTGGATACTAGATTGGAAGCTTTTTATGATATGATTGATCAAAGAAGAGTGTAAATTCTTCTTTTCTTTTTGATAATGATTTGATATAATTGTTTTGATAGGAAGAGTGATAGAGTGAATGTTTTTATAGGATGTAGTTCAAAAGAAGATATAGATAATAGTTATTTTATTAAGTCAAAATATATTATTAATTATTTAAGTGATAATAATGATTTGGTATATGGTGGATTTAATGAGGGGTTAATGGGACTTAGTTATGATATCTTTAAGAAGAAGAATAGATGTATTACAGGGATAGTTAATGATATATATAAAGAAGATTTAGATAAAATAGATTGTAATAATAAAATTGTTACTAATAGTACTTTAGATAGAACTAAGAAGATTATAGAGATGTCTGATGTGTTTATATTTTTACCTGGAGGAGTAGGTACTTATATGGAATTGTTTTCAGTACTGGAAGAAATTAGAAATTATAATTTTGATAAGAAAATTATAATATGTAATATAAATAATTATTATAGTGAGGTATTAAGTATGCTGGAAGATAGTGTTAAAAATAAGTTTACTTCTATAGATATATTTAAGTATATAAATGTTATAAATAAAGAAGAAGAAATTAAAAATTTAATTTAAATGAGAATATACTTTTGTATATTAAAAAAATATGATATAATAATCATAGATGAGAAGGTGAGAAGTTGAACTTAATTGTATTTTTATTATTATCAATAATTTGTATAGGATTAATTTATGTAGTACATAAATATTTTGGTAAAGAAGAGTTATATTTTCTTACTATTATATATACTATAATTTCTTTTTTATTGTCTTTTAAAATAATTAATTTATTTGGATTAGATATTAATATGGGTATTATATTTAGTAGTGGATTATTAGTTATACTATATTATTTTGTAAATAGATATAGTACTAAAGAAACTAGAAATTTATTCTTATTACAAAGTGGAAGTTTAGTTACTTTGGAAGCATTATTCTTATTGACTTCTCTACTTAATCCTTCTTTGAATGATAGTATATCTATGGTATATAAAGATATGTTAGTGGTAGGAGCTCCTATATTTATTATGTATCCAATATCTTTTGTACTTACTTACTATTTAAGTAGTTATTGCTTTGAGGAATTAAAGAAAGATAACAAGAATAAAATATTAAAGACTATATTAACTTCACTTGGAATAACTTTTATTTCAGTGTTTGTGTTTATATATTTTAGCTATGCAGTTATATATGATTTTTCTTCATCTTTAATGTTGACGGTTGGTAATTATTTTATTGAAGCGTTAATAATAGTTATATATATATTGTGTATAAATAAAATTTTATCGATAAAGAAGGTGAAATAATGAATTATTACTTCCTTTTGATTGAGATTACTTTAGTATTTGGACTTATGATACTATTTTATAAGTTTTTTAAGAAGACAGGACTGTATTTATATATAGCACTTATGTCTTCGGTACTTGGAGTACTTACATTTAAATCAATAGATATTTTATCTTTTCAAGTTAATGTTGGAATAATTATTATGATGGGTATATTTATTTCTAATAATATAATTATTCAAAGATATGGATTAGATGAAATAAAGAAGATTATATATACTTTTTTAGGAGGATTTATAACTCCTATTGGGTTAATTAGTTTAGCTAATTTAATAAATTCAAGTGTTGATTTTATAGATATTAGTGGTTTATTTGATACATTATTCTCTTATAGTTTTGAGAATATTAGGGTTATAATTGCAAATATTATATCAATAGCGTTTATGATTTGGTATAATGGTATAATATATTATTATATAAGAAGAATTAAGAATAATTTAGTATTTAGTAATATTGGATCAATATTAATAATTCAGTTTATTGAAGCTATACTATTTGTATTAGTTGCATATATGGGTTCTTTTCAAATAGTAGAGATATTTGGTATGATAGTTATTAGATATTTATTAAAGTTATTAGTGGGAATATTAGGATTAGTACCAGTATTTACAATAACTAAAATGAAGGGATAGTAGGTGTAAAAAATGAGAACAAGAAAACAAGAATTAGTTAGTGATGATTTAAAGCCTTTTGTATGTGGTATTTTAAAAGAATATAGAGAGAAGTATAATTATTCTTTAGAGGATTTATCTAGAGCATTAAATTATAAGAAAAATAGACAGACACTTCATAAGTATGAGACTGGAGCTCTTAATATTCCATATGAAATATTCTTTGATATAGCTAGTATATTTAATATTGATTCTGATGTATTTGATGAAATTCCAATGACTAAACAGGAAAAGGAATTATTTGAAAAGAAGATGATAAAGAATTATATTAGTACAATTAGTGGTACTAAGAATGTGACTTCTAAAGGGGAAAAGATAGTTAATTCTTATCGTAATGCCTCTTATGAACCGGTATCTAAACAATGTGCTTTATCAATTAAATTATTAGATGATTCTATGGCTCCAATGTATTTAAAGGGAGATAGAGTATTCTTTAGAAAGAAGGATAGTTATAATAATGGTGATGATATTGTTATTGCTGTAAAAGGAAATGTTTTATCTGTTAGAAGAATATATAAGAGTGGTAAAGCTATAATACTTCAAGCAATGAATCCTAAGTATCAAACTATAGTAGTTAATGTTTTTTCTGATGATATGATATTAGGAAAAGTTGAATGTATGAGTAGAGAAATAAAATAATTTAAGAAACATCTTTAAAATTGATGTTTCTTTTTTGTATAAAAAAAGACTTCAAATTGAAGCCTTTTATATTAGTTTAATGCGTCTTTTAATTTGTTTCCAGCTTTGAATCCAGGAACTGTTCTAGCAGGAATTTGTACTGGTTCACCAGTTTGAGGGTTTCTTCCAGTTTTAGCTGCTCTTGCTTTAGCAGTGAAAGTACCAAAACCAACTAGTGTAACTTTACCAGCATCTTTAAGTCCTTTAGTTACTCCTTCCATCATAGCGTCTAATGCTCTACTAGCATCTGCCTTTGTTAAATCTGCTTTTTCAGCGATAAATTCTACTAATTCAGCTTTTGTCATTTTTATTACCTCCATTTTCTTTATTAAGCATTTAACTTATTATGCTTACTACATAAAGATACCATATAATCGTAATAAAATCAAGTGTTTTCGAGAAAAATGACTTATTATTTATAATAAATTATAACTTTTGTATAACTTTTATTTCTAAGTTAATAATATTATTGTATCTTTAAGAAGAATGTGCTATAATACTAATTAATTTGAAGGAGGGTAATATTGTGAAAGATAAGACTAGAAAAGATATTATTTTAATTATTACTTATATAGCACTTATTATATTTGCTCTTGTTAATTTTAGTAAGATTATAACATTTTTAGGCAAGATTATTAATATTTTTTCACCATTTCTTTTAGGAATTATACTTGCTTTTGTACTTAATGTATTAAATAATTTTATAGAAAAAAGAATATTTGGTAAGATTAAATTGGGAAAGATCTGGAATAAGATTAAGAGACCATTATGTATAACTCTTAGTTTGATACTTGTTTTTTTAACTATATTCTTTGTAATGAATTTACTTATTCCACAACTTAAGAATTCAGCATCTTTATTTACTGATACACTTCCTGCTTATAAGGAAGATATTATTGGTATATTAAATAGATTTGAAGTAGGGGAAGAGACTACTGGTAAAGTTAGTGAATACTTGGATAATTTTAGTAAAGTAATTACTGATTATATTAAGGGTAATTCTAAGGATGTCATTACTGTTACTACTGAGGTTGCTACTTCACTTATTTCTATTATTAGTAAGGGTATTATTACTTTAGTATTTGCTATTTATATGATAGCACAGAAAGAGACTTTAAATAGACAGATAAATAAGGTTATGAAAGCTTATTTGAAACCTAGAACTATAGATAAAATTAATACTATTAGTACTTTAGCTAATAAGACATTTTCTAACTTTGTAACAGGGCAGTGTCTTGAAGCTTTGATCTTTGGTAGTTTAGTGTTTTTGGGAATGTTGATATTTAGGTTTCCATATGCCTCTACTATTGGTGTATTACTTGGATTTACGGCATTAATACCAATATTTGGTGCTTTTATAGGTACGGCAATAGGATTTATACTTATTATGATGGTTAGTCCTGTTAAGGCAATATTGTTTGTAGTATTTATTATTGTTTTACAACAGATAGAGGGTAATTTGATTTATCCTAAAGTAGTTGGTAAATCTATTGGACTTCCTGGTATGTGGGTACTTTTATCAGTTACTGTAGGAGGTAGTGTTGGAGGTATACTTGGTATGCTTATTGCTACACCACTTTGCTCTTTATTGTATGCTTTATTTACGAAGACAGTAAATGATAGACTTAAAAATAATAAGATAGTTACGAAAGTAAAAGAAAAGGCTTAATTTTTGAATTAAGTCTTTTTATAATACTATGGCTATCATATTAGATGAACCTTTATTTATTATTTTAGTTAGTGTTTGACATAGTTTAAATCTTACATTGTCAGGCATCATAGATAGTTTTGCTTGAATGCCTTCTTGAACTATGACATCTAGACTTCGACCAAATATTTCACTTTTCCAGATATCTGTTCCTTCTTCGTTTTTAGTTAGATAATCTATTAATTCTTTACTTTGAAGTTCACTTCCTATTATTGGTTCAAATGTACTTTCTACATCGACTTTTATCATATGTATTGAAGCTGCTTTAGCTTTTAGTTTAATACCATATCTTGATCCTTGTTTGATTATTTCAGGTTTATCTAATTTCATATCATCTAGAGTTGGAGATGCAATACCATAACCTGTTTGTTTAACCATCTTGAGTGCGGTTTTTATTTGATCGTATTCTTTTTTGGCTACATTTAATTCTTGGAATAATGATAATAGATCGGCTTTTGAAGATACTGATACGCCGATGATATCTTTTAGAACTTGACTATATAGGTTAGGAGGAGCTTCTAAATTTATAGTTACTTCACCAGTACTTGGATCTACTTCAGAAATATATGATTTAGAGATGTATTCTGATTCTGTGAAGTGTTTGTTTATTTTGTCTATGTCTTTTAGCTTATTTACTTCAGTTACTTCTTCTTTTATTCTTTTTATATATTCTTTTTTTAAGTAGTGATCGTGATTTAGTATTGCTATCCATTCAGGCATATTTACTTTGATTTGTTCGATAGGGAATTCATATAGGGCTTCTTTTAATATGTTATACATATCTCTTTCTTGCATATTTTCTACGCTTATTGGTAATACTGGTACTTGATATTCTTCTTTTAATTTATCTGCGAGTTTTTCTGTATCTGGTAGCATAGGATGAGTACTGTTTAGTAATACAATATATGGTTTTCCAATACTTTTTAATTCTTCGATTACTGTTTTTTCGGCCTCTAGATATTCACTTCTTGGTATATCTCCAATTGAGCCATCTGTTGTTACTACGATACCGATTGTAGAATGCTCTTTTATTACTTTTTCAGTTCCTATTTCGGCGGCTTCAATAAAAGGAATTGGTTCACTATACCAAGGTGTCATTACTAATCTTGGACCATTCTCATCTTCATAACCTTTAGCTGCAGGAATTACATAACCAACACAATCTATCATTCTGATATTGGCACTAAAATCTTCTATTTGCATTTTAGCTCCTTTTGCAGGTACAAATTTTGGTTCAGTGGTCATTATAGTTTTACCTGCGGCAGCTTGAGGAAGTTCATCTAAGCATCTTTTTCTTTCAAACTCATCTTCGATATTAGGAATTATTAATGTTTCCATAAATTTTCTTATAAATGTTGATTTACCTGTACGTACTGCACCAACAACTCCTAAATATATGTCTCCTCCTGATCTTTGACCGATACTTTTTATAACTTCTAATTTTTCCATTAACATACCTCTTTTCTTTTTATCACTAAATACTATGTTATTTAATTTAAAATATGAAAAAGAAAGGAATTTATTTTTTCCTTTTTATTATTTCTTTTATAAAATAGTTATATAGTGCTTCGGTGTTATCTAGATCTTCGGGATGAAATTGAACTCCTAATATAAAGTTATTATCATCTATGTATTCTATAGCTTCAATAATATTATCATTACTAACCGCGGTTACTTTAAATGGTTTTTTAACTTTGTCTAGGGCATATAAGTGTCTTGTATTTACTTCGAGATTTGGGCCAAATATTTTATATAATATACTATTTTCTTTAATGTTTATGTTGTGTTTAGTTAATTTATTATAATGATTATTTATTTTTATTAGATCTTTGTCATTGGTACTGTTATTACTATATAGACCAATTATTTGATGACCCATACATATACCAAGTACTGGAATATTATGTTTAATAGCGTAATCTAATATTTGAAAGTGATATGGGTATATGTCGCTTCCTCCTTGAAAGATAATAGCATCACATAAGTTTAAAACATTAGTGTCAATAAGGCTGTTATCATAATTTAGTATACCTATATAATTACATTTTCCATTTAAATATTTTAGATTATTTTTAGTTATTATTTGAATACTTGTATTATTTAATACTTCATCTCTAGCTATAAGACCAATAGTTATGTTATTTGTCATCTTTTAAAAACTTATCTAAATCTTTAGGAACTTTATCATTTAAAATAGTATCAATTATTTTTTGCTCCTTTTCTTTAGATACCTCTCTTCCTGTCATTTTTGCTAGATCATTTATTACTTCTTTTAGAGTTGTTTCATCTTTCATATTACCTTTTTGTAGTTTGTCTGCTAGTGAGAGAATGGTATTTTTGTCAACATTAGTTTTGTTTTCTATTTTTTTAAAGAATTTATCTGAGAAATTCATAAAAAGACCTCCTAACATAATATATGTAGAAGGTTTAATTTAGTTATAATTATTTATCGCTTTTATTTTTAAATTGTAATATAATTGGTGTTCCTTCAAAGTCAAAACTTTCTCTTAATTTATTTTCTAGATATCTTTCATAAGAGAAGTGTACTAGTTTGTTACTATTTACAAACAATGTGAATTTTGGAGGAGTAGTTCCTGTTTGTTGAGCAAATGATATTTTAAGCCTTTTTCCTTTGTATGAAGGTGGTGCTTTTAATAATACAGCATCTCTTATTACTTCATTTAAAGTGCTTGTTTTTATTTCTTTTTTAGAATTTTCATATACTTTGTCTATTTCAGGCATAATAGTGAAAATTCTTTTTTTAGTTAATGCTGAAACAAATGTAATAGGGGAGAATGATAGGAATTTGAATTCTGCACGTACTAATTTAGTAAATGTGCTTATATCATTTTTATCGTTTACGGTATCCCATTTATTGACTACTATAATGATTGGTTTTCCTTCTTCTAGAGCATAGCTTGCAATATGTTTATCGTGTTCTATTATTCCTTCTTCGGCATTTATTACAAGAAGACAGACATCACTTCTTTCAATTGCTTTCATAGAACGTAGTACAGAATATTTTTCAATTCTTTCAAATATTTTACCGCTTTTTCTAATACCTGCAGTATCTATTACAGTATATTTCTTTTTATTGTAAGTGAACTCTGTATCGACAGCATCTCTTGTTGTTCCTGCAATAGGGGATACTATTACTTTTTCTTCGTTAAGTAGAGCGTTTACTAAACTGCTTTTACCGACATTTGGTCTTCCTATTATACAGAATTTTATTTTATCATCTATTTCTTCTTCTTCATTATTTTCAGGAAAGTTTTCTGTTATTTTATCTAGAAGATCTGTTAAACCTATTGAATGTTCTCCACTGACAGGTAATACTTCTTCAAAACCTAGTTCATAATAGTTATAGATATTTTCTTCTCTTTTTACATTGTCTAATTTGTTGACTGCGACTATAACTCTTTTTCCTGATTTCATTAGTATATCTCTTATTATGAAGTCGTTTTGATTTAGTTCTTCTAGTCCATCTACAACAAATATAATTGTTTCGGCTTCTTCAATGGCTATATTTGCTTGAATTATTATTTCGTCGTTAAAACTTTCTTCAGATACATCTATTCCTCCTGTATCGATTAAATGAAACTTATAATTGTTATAAGTTACAGTTCCATATATTCTATCTCTAGTAACACCTGGAGTGTCTTCTATTATTGCTACTTTTTTTCCAATTAATTTATTAAATATAGTGGATTTACCAACATTTGGTCTTCCAACTATTGCTACTGTAGGAATTTTCATAATTTCACCTCTTTGTTTAGTATTATAACAGAAAATAAAAAAAAATACTATATATTTATTTTTATTCCTTTATTAATTATTTCATCTGAATTTTCATATATTATTTCTTCTTCTTCAAGTAATGGTAAGTAATCTTTTATATTTGTACTTTCTTTTACTTCTATATAGAAGTTATTTTTGTAGTAATAGATATTTTTATTATTTAGTTTGGTTATGTTTAAATTGTTTACTTTATATAAAAATATACTATCAGTATGGATGTGTATTTTGACTTCTAATTCATCCATTAGATTTACTAATGTGTTATAGTCTTTTAATACAATAATAGTTCCATAGTTTTTGTCTGTATATATATCTAGTATAATTAATTTTTTTAGAGTATTATTTTTTAATATCTTTTTTAACATTTTTTCAGTTAATTTTTCTAATACTACTGGATTATATATATCTATTTCTTTATCTAATAGTTTGATTATATATTCATTAGAATTTTTTAATTTATTTATTATCATACGGGTACTCCTATAGTAATGTATGATAATAAAGAAAAAAGGAAACTTTAATTTAGTTGTTTTTCTATTTCGTTATATATTTCAGTTTTTCCTAATTTTGTAATTGAAGAGAATAGTATGATATTACTATCGTCTTCTAGTGAAAGTTCTTTGATAATGGCATTTTTATTTTTTTGATGACTATTTTTAGATACTTTATCTACTTTTGTACAAACTATTGTAACTGGTATGTTGTAGTATGTTAGATAGTTATACATTAGTACATCATCTTCAGTTGGTTTATGTCTAAAGTCTATAAGTAAGAATACTCTTTTTAAGTTACTTCTTGATTTTAGATAGTTTTCGATTATTAAACCAAATTTTTTCTTTAGAGAGTTTCTAACTTTGGCAAAACCATATCCTGGAGCATCTACTAGATAGAATTCATCATTAACTTTGTAGAAGTTTAATGTTTGAGTTTTACCTGGAGTAGCAGATGTTCTGGCATAGTTTTTTCTATTTATTATAGCGTTTATAAAACTACTTTTTCCGACATTACTTCTTCCTATTAATAGGAATTCACTTTTATTATCGGTTGGATATTGACTTTCTCTGACTGCTGATATTGTAAGTTCTACAGTATTTATTTTCATATTTTTCTCACCGCATACATTGTATCATATTGTATGAAAAAAAGCAAATTATTAGGAATTTGCTTCTTCTTCATTAGTTTTATCTTCAGTATTGTTAGTATTGTTTTTAGTGTCGTCTTTCTTGTTATCTTCTTCTTTAGTAGTAGAATCTGTAGTGTTATCTTCTTTGTTGTCATCTTTCTTATTATCTTCTTCTACCTGAGGTTCTTTTGTTGTATTTTCTTCTTTTGTTATAACATTATCTTTCTTTTCTATTGTTGTATCTTCTTGTTTATTATTATCACTAGGAGTAGTGGCTGTGTTTTGCTCTGGCTCTGGGTTTACTTTACTTGGATTTTGAATATTTCCAATACTATTACTGTAAGAAGAATTTAGTTTGTCACCATTAATAACTTTAGTTATTTGGGCTTTTGTTTCAGTTATACTTTTTTCGTTTGGTATCATAACATATAGTTTTTGGCCACTGTAAGAATAAGTGTATTCGCTACTTCCTGTACCATCTAGGTTTGTACTTGTTATATTCCAATCACCTATATTTGATAATTCTTTTTTAATTAGTTTAGTTATATCAGTTTCAGATATATTGGTTTGGAATGTTCCTTTGATATTTGATAGTATTTTTGAATATTTATATATAGTACTTCCACTAGTGGCTTTTCTAATTATAGCTTCAATTACAGCTTCTTGATTTCTTCCACGATCAATGTCACCACTTGGTAAGTTTTTTCTTTCTCTTGAAAAGGCTAGGGCTTGTTTTCCATTCATATGATTGTAGCCTTTATAGAATTTATAGCTATCTATATAGGATACAAAAGAGTATTCTGAGTATACATCAACACCATCTATAGCATCTATTAGTTTTTCTAAGGTAGTAAAGTTTACTCTTACATAGTAGTTGATATCTATATCTAATAGTTCTTCGATAGTATCTATTGACATATTGATACCATAATTTCCTGCGTGAGTAAGTTTATCTTTATATCCAGAGGTACCTGCTAATTGTACATAGTAGTCTCTAGGTATAGATGTTAATAGAATTTGTTTAGTTGTAGGATTTACTGTCATTAATATATTAACATCACTTCGAGATACTGTTTCAATATTTCCATAAACATCTATACCACTAATATAAATAGTGAATGGATCTTTAGTAATATCTACTGTTTTATTTTTTTCTTTGACAATAGTTCTAACTTTTATTTTGTATAATATTTGGTAATTATCAACGCCTTCTTCTTCTTTCTTTATATTGTAATAAGTTTCATCTGTTAATAAGGCATCTATTTTTTTATCGTCTAAATCTTTAAATAGACTAGTATTATCTTCATAAACTTGTTTGTTTGTAGTTACTTTTTTATCTAATTTTTCTATAGCTTTATTAATGTTATTTAAATCATTTTCTACATAACCTAGATTTTTATCTTTTATTTCCTCGATATCTTTATAGGTATCTTTTAGAGATAAAACTAGGTATGTTTCTTCATTATATCTTATTTTTGAAAATGAGTTAAAGAAATTCATTGTTATACCTAGGTAATATGTTACTAAAAGATATATTACTATAAGTATTCCTGATATAACATAACCTATTTTCTTTTTCTTTTTTAGTAAGAAAAAGCTAAGTATATATAATCCTATTGTAAGAATTAATAGAATTATAAAGTATAGGGTAGGGATAACATTAATTATTTTTATGAATGTTATAAATATTATTGTAACTACTGCGAATAATAGAAGATAAATACATTTGAAATTTAATTTTTTCTTTTCTTTTCTTCTTTTTTTCATACTTCCTCCGTTTGACATTATCATAGCACATTTATGGGGTTTGGTAAATATTTGATTTTATATTTTACACTTTATATAGTAAAGAAAGAGACTTTATCTGTCTCTGTCATTAAATATTAGGGCGTATCTTAGTATTTCAAGTAGTGTTGATAGCATTGATGCAACATAAGTGAAAGCTGCTGCAGCAAGCATACTTTTAGCACTACTTACTTCTTCGTTATCTAGTAGTTTTTGTTTGGTTAATTCATTTAATGCTCTTTTTGAAGCATTAAATTCTACTGGTAATGTTATTATTTGAAATAATAGCATACTAAGTAAGAGAATTATTCCTACTTCTGCTAGTTTGTATGAGAACAGTATGCCTATTACTATTGCTAAATAGCCCATTTTAGTACATAGGTTTACTACTGGAACTATTTTACTTCTAATACGCATAGGTAAATATTTTTCTTTGTCTTGAATAGCGTGACCACATTCGTGAGCGGCAACAGCAGCTCCTGCTATACTAGAACCGTGATATATATCAGTAGATAATTTGATTACTTTTCTGGTTGGATCATAGTGATCAGTTAGATTACCTTTAGTTTCTAATATCATTATATCTTGAAGTCCAGCTTTATCTAATATTTTTCTTGCAACATCGTAACCAGTATTATCTTTATTGTTTAATATTTTTTTATATTTACGATAAGATAGTGATACTCCTAATTGTGATATTAATGTTATTATTATGGCAAGTGTTATTAGTAGATTATTTAAATATATATCATTCATTTTAATACCTCCTAAAGTATGTTTTCTTTAATTAATTCTTCTCTAATAGTATCTGCTTTATCAAATTCTTTATTATTTCTATATTCTAGCCATTTATTATATTTTTCTATTTGTTCTTTAGTAAATTTAGGCATAGGATAGACAAGACCTAAGATATTGGTAATAGTTAATATTTTGTTAGTTAGTAGTAGTATATTATCTTCTTTGTTTCTTAGAGCTTGATTTAATTCTTTAACTAATGATAAAAGTAGAGTTATAACGTTTGGTGTATTAAGATCGTCATTCATATATTCTTCAAATGTATCATCTTTTTCTTCTTTGATGTTATGAATATCATTGATATTTAGAATAGTATTGGCATTTCTTAATACAGATTGTATTTTTGTATCAATACTTTGTGCTTCTTCAAATACTTTATCTGTTAGATTTAATGGTTGTCTATAGTTTGTACTTAAGAAAGCTAATTTTATTACATTAGCAGAGTGAGAGTTTAGAAAGTCTTTAGCTAGTATGAAGTTTCCAAGACTTTTGCTCATTTTTACATTATTAATATTAATATGTCCGTTGTGCATCCAATAGTTGGCTATATAATTATTATTTAGAGCAATACTTTGGGCTATTTCATTTTCGTGATGTGGGAATTTTAGATCAACTCCACCAGCGTGTATATCTATTTTTGGCCCAAATAATTTGTTTATCATAACAACACATTCTGTATGCCAACCAGGAATTCCTTTTCCCCAAGGACTATCAAAGTTTTCTCCAATATCTGTTTTTCTCCATAGAGCAAAATCTAATGGATTTTCTTTTTTAGTGTCTACTTCAACACGGGAACCTGATATTAAATCGTTAATGTCTTGATTTGATAGAATACCATAGTCTTTTATTTTTGATACTCTAAAGTAGACATCACCATCTATTACATAAGCGTAGTCTTTATCAATTAGTTTTTGAATAAAATTGAAAATATCATCTAGATAGTTTATAACTTTAGGTCTTTCATCAATTTCGCAGCAGTTATAGTTTTTAAGATCTTCTAAGTAGGCTTTGATAAATTTATCTGCTACTTCTCTTTCTGTTATTCCTTCTTCAAGAGCAACTTTTGTTATTTTGGGATTAATGTCAGTAAAATTAGAGGCATAAGTTACTTTATACCCTAAATATTTTAAGTATTTGTAGACTACATCAAAAGTTATTACTGGTCTTATATTTCCAATGTGAACATAGTTATATACAGTAGGACCACATACATACATTGTAACTTTACCTTCTTCTATTGGATGAAATTCTTCAATTTTATCAGTAAGTGAATTATATATTTTCATTTTTCTCTCTCCTTTAACATTATATTTATAAAATATGGTATAAATATGTGAAAAATAATTACTAGTTTATTATATCATATTTTTTGCTGTTATAAATATTTATTTTATTTAAAAATAGATATCTATTTAAATATATTAAATGGATATCTATTTGGAACTTTTAATGTGAATGTTAATGTTTCCTTGGTGATAGGGTGTACTAAAGTAATTGATTGTGCAAATAGAGCAATATCTATATTATTTGGATTATTACCATATTTTGAGTCTCCCACTAGAGGATGATTTCTTGATGAAAATTGCACTCTTATTTGATGAGAACGACCTGTTATTAAGTTTATTTCTACTAGGGATAGATTATCTTTTTCACTTATTACTTTATATTTTAATGAAGAAGCTTTACCTTTATCTTTAGAAGTTACATAACTTTTATTTTCTTTTTCATTTTTTATAAGATAGTCATTTAGGGTGTCCTCTTTATTTTTTAGAATACCTTTTATTACTGCTAGATAAGTTTTATGAAAAGTATTATTTCTAATTTCTTCACTTAATCTAGAAGCTGCTTTAGAAGTTTTAGCAAATACCATTATGCCTCCTACGGGTCTATCTAATCTGTGGACTAGGCCAATGTAGGCATCACCACTTTTATTTTCGTTTTTAATTCGATAGTCTTTTAATAATCTTATCATATCTATATCTTTACTTTTGTCTTCTTGAACGGGGATACCGACTGGCTTTTCTACTACTAATAGATGATTATCTTCATAGATGATGTTAATCTTTGGTAACTTTTCCATAAATACCACAAGGTAAGATAAGATTATTTTCGGTGACGGGTAGACAATTTTCGCCAGTTTCTATTTTGTAGTCAGGGAAGTTTTGTTTTAAGATATTTTCTAATGATATATGACTTATTCCTGTTGTATAACAACTTACTAATAAAAATGAGAAGTTATCATCTAATACTTTTTTTACGTGTTCTAGTAGACGAGGAAAGTCGTTTTCAAATTTCCATACTTCTTTATTTGGACCTCTTCCATAACTAGGTGGATCCATTATAATGCCTTCATATTTTCTTTCTCTTCTTTCTTCTCTTTCTAGAAACTTAATAGTATCTTCAGTAATAAATCTTATTTTATTATTATCTAAATTACATAAATGCATGTTTTCTTTGGCCCATTCATTTATACTTTTTGAAGCATCTACGTGAACTGTCTCAGTGGCTCCTGAAGCAGATGCCATCATAGTCGCACATCCTGTATAAGCAAATAGATTTAATACTTTCATTTCATTATTATTTTGTCTATATTCTTTTACTTTTCTTTCAATGAAGTCCCAGTTGGCGGCTTGTTCAGGAAAAATTCCTGTGTGTTTGAAGTTAGTAGGAGATACTTTGAAGGTTAAATTTTTATAGTTTACAGTCCAATACTCTGGTAATTTTTTATTGAATTCCCAGTGTCCTCCTCCTTCAGTACTACGATAATACTTTCCATCATAATTTTGCCATTTGCTAGTTTTATTCCATATTATTTGGGGATCTGGTCTTATTAAAATAATTTCTTTCCAGCGTTCTAGTTTTTCACCAGCACCTGTTTTTATACATTCATAGTCTTTCCAATTATTACTTATATTCATTTTGCACCTCGTATAGATTATAACATAATAAGAGAATAAATTAAATATTAAAATAAAAAACATTACTTAATAATAATGTTTTGACTATTTTGTTTATGAATATCTTCTTTAGGAAAAGATATAGTTAAAATTCCATTTTCATAGTTTGCTTTGATGTCAGTTTCTTTTTTATCTCCGATAAAGAAGCTTCTTTTTATTTCACCTTGAAATCTTTCTCTTCTTACATATACTTCAGTTTTTAGTTCAATATTTCTTGAAGCTGTTATGGTTAAGTAACCTTGTTCATAAGTTATATTGATATCTTCTTTCTTTAATCCTGGCAGATCTACTTCAATAATATAGAGTTTATCTTGCATTCTTATATCTGTTTTCATAAAATCTTTTTCATTAATAAATGGTGCGTTTGCAAAAGTATAATAATCATTTAAATAATATTTTGGTAACATTTCTATCTTCCTTTCTTTTATATTATGTATAGTTAATTTAATAGTATACTAGTTTTCAATTATTAAATTACTATTACCTAAAGGTAGATAGAAGGCATTTCCTATAAGTGCAAAGAAAGTAGCTATTAATAATAGTTCTTCTTGCTTTTTTTCATCATCATCTTTAGCATTTTGATAACTATAGTAGGCATTTAAAAAGAAATAAATGGCTATGATAAAAAATAACCTACGATTGTATTTATATACTTTATTAGCAGTATTATTATCTATACATTTGATACCAAGAATACTTTTTTTCTTTTCTATTATTATACTTAGAGATGTTATACTAGCAATAGTAGCTAAAAAGAAAAAGATAATATCTATATTTACTTGTTTTAAAAGTTCTTCTTTATTACTATTCATATTAAATTATATAAAAAAAGAATGATAAATATCATTCTAATTAGTGGTAGTATTTATTTTAACATATTCTTCTCTCATTATGGATATAATTCTTACAATAAAATCTAAGTCAGAATCATTTAAATATTTACAGTTTTCAACAATATATTTTATTTTATCAGTATTTTCAATATCATTATTATTAATATCTAGTAGAGAGTTTAAATCAATATTAAATATTTTTGCAATATTTTTTAATACAGAAGAAGTTGGTTCAGATTTACCTGTTTCAATTCTAGATAGATAGTTTCTATTTATTTTAAGCATATTTGCTAATTCTTCTTGTGATATCTTTTTGCCCTTTCTTAAAAGTTTAATTTTTTCTCCTAACTTCATATTATATTAACCTCCAAAAACTATTTTTATTATAATAGATTATCTTTTGTTTGATAATTGGTTGTTAATAATATTACCAAAAATGATATAATTATTATCTAATATTGCTTTGATTGCTATTATTAGTAATATTATGTATATTATATTTAATTATTTATCATATATTAATTAATATTTATTACTTGTTTTTCTTTTTTAAAATTGCTATAATATTAGTGATTTAGAAGAGGAGGATGTTATGACTGAAGAGAGATTGGCTTTTTTAGCAAAGAAATTAATGTTTGAAATGAAAAAAGAAGAATATGAAACTTTAAAGGACGAGTTTGATATAATATTAAAACAGATGGATTTAATTGGAAATATAAAAGATATTGATAAAGTAGAAGCGATGACTTTTCCTTTTGATTTAGATTTAGATGATACTTTTTTAAGAGAAGATATAGCTAGTAATGAAATTACTTTTGAAGATATGAAGATAAATGTTAAAGATTATGAAGATAGTAGAGTAAAGGTACCTAAGGTGGTGGAGTAATGACTGATAAACTTATTGATGAAATTAGAGATAATTTAGATAATGGTAATGTAACTAGTGATGAGTTATTTAATGAAGCTACTATGAAAGCTGAGAAATATCAAGAAGATTATAATAGTTTTGTTACTATTTTAAATAAGAAAGAAGAAATGGATGGAAATAGTATATTAAGAGGTATTCCATATGCTTTGAAAGATAATATTTCTACTAAAGGGATACTTACTACAGCATCTTCTAATATATTAAAAGACTATATTCCTTTATATGATGCTACTGTATATAAAAAGTTAAAAGAAGCAGGAGCAGTACTTATGGGTAAGACTGTACTTGATGAACTTGCTATGGGTGGTACTGGTACTACAGGACATACAGGTATAGTTAAAAATCCTTGGGATAAGACAAGAATGATTGGAGGAAGTTCTGCTGGTAGTGCTTCTTCAGTAGCTTTAGGTATTGTACCTTTTGCAATTGGTTCTGATACAGGAGATTCTATTAGGAAGCCTGCTGCTTATGGAGGAGTAGTTGGTTATAAACCTACTTATGGTAGGATATCTAGATATGGATTGTTTTCTTTCGCATCAAGTTTAGATTGTGTTGGTGTTTTTTCAAGAAGTGTTAAAGATATTGCTTATGTTATGGATGTTATAAAAGGTTATGATAAAAAAGATATGACTAGTTTGCCTGATGAAAATATCTCCTATATAGATAATTTAAATAATGATGTTAGAGGTAAGAAATTATTTTATATAAAAGAGGCAATGGAAATAGATAATGGTAATACTGAATTAAAAGCTATTATGGATAACTTCAAGTGTGTTATTGATAAATGTAGAGAACTTGGTATAGAAGTAGAAGAAGTTAGTTTTAGAAAAGATTTATTAGAGGCTATATATCCTTCTTATATGTGTATATCTTGTGCGGAAGCTACTAGTAATAATTCTAATTTGACTGGTATTCCTTTTGGAAATAGAATAGATGGTAATAGTATTGAAGATATAATGATGAAAACTAGAACAGAAGGTTTTTCAGAACTTATTAAGAGAAGATTTGTTTTAGGTAGTTATATTCTTCAAAAAGAAAATCAAGAAAAATTATTTTTAAATGCTGGTAGAGTAAGAAGACTTATTGTTGATGGTATTAATGAATTATTTAAAGAGTATGATGGGCTTATTATGCCTACTACTGGTGATATTGCTCCTTTATTTGATAAAGCTAGTGATAAGTTATCTGATGAATATTTAATACTTGGTAATCATTTAGTTATAGGTAATTTTGGTGGATTTCCTAGTATATCTATTCCTAGTGGTTTTGTTAATAATATGCCTATTAGTGTAAATATTACTGGTAGAGCTAGGGAAGATAGTTTAGTACTTAACTTAGCTAATAAGATAGAAGAAGTACTTGGATATAAAGGTCAGGTGAGTACAAATGAGTAGATATATACCTGTTATTGGACTTGAAGTTCATTGTGAATTAAAGAGTAATAGTAAGAATTTTAGTTCTAGTAAGAATAGTGAAGATTTTCCTAATACTAATTTATCAGTAGTGGATATTGGTTATCCTGGTATTCTTCCGGTAGTTAATAAAGAAGCCGTTAGAAAGAGTGTTATGGTTGCTTTAGCATTAAACTGCAAAATACCTGAATATCTAACTTTTGATAGAAAGAACTATTATTACCCTGATTTACCTAAGGGTTATCAGATTACACAATTTAATAATCCTATTGGTATAAAGGGATATGTTATGATAAATGTAGATGGAGTAGAAAAAAAGATTACTATTCAAGATACACATTTAGAAGAAGATACTGCGAATATGCAGCATCTTAGTAATTATTCTTTAATAGATTATAATAGAGCAGGCGTGCCACTATTAGAAACTGTTACAGATCCGTGTATTGGATCAGTAAAAGAAGCTATTACTTATCTTGAGACACTTAGAAATATGTTCTTATATTTAGATGTTAGTGATGCTAGAGCTGATATGGGACAGATTAGGGTAGATGTTAATGTTTCTATGAAAAAAGAAGAAGATACTAAACTAGGTACTAGAGTTGAAATGAAAAATATTAATTCATTTGCTACAGTAAAAGAAGCATTGGAAGTTGAAATTAACAGACAAACAGAAATACTTGAAGCTGGTGGAGTAATAGAACAGGAAACTAGAAGGTATGATGAAGTAAATAAAACAACAGTATTTATGAGGGGTAAAGTAGATGCTATAGATTATAAGTATTATACTGAGCCTAATATACCTCCAATTAAGTTAAGAGAAGAATATATTAACAGTATTAGAAAAGATATGCCAGTACTTGAATATGAAAGAAAGAAAAAATATATAGATGAATATGGCATTAGCAATGTAGATGCTGGTACTTTAACTAAAGATAGAAAATTATCTGATTATTATGAGAGTATTATTAGTAATGGATCTAATCCTAAGGATACTGCAAATATAGTGGTAGGATTCTTACTTGGATATTTAAATAAAAATTTTAAAACAATAGATGATATTAATATAGATACCAAAGATTTTAGTGAAGTAATTAAAATGATGAGTGAGGGTAAGATATCTAATAAACAGGTAAAAGATATATTTACTAAAACATTAGATGAAGATAAAGATTTATTGGAAGTAGCAAAATCATTTGGTACTCAGATAAGTGATAAAGAAGAAATTAGAAAAATAGTTAATGAAGTGTTTAATGAAAACACTAATATTATTAATGACTATAAACAAGGAAAGAATGTTACAGGGTTTATTATGGGACTTATAATGAAAAAAACTTCTGGCAAAGTAAATCCTGGTATTACAAATTTGGTTTTAAGAGAAGAACTAGATAAGCTATAAAATTAAACTATCAACAGAAAAAGTTGATAGTTTTTGCCTTTCCTAGGGTATTTTTTATAAAAAAATGAATAAAATAATAAAAAAGTTTAAAAAAGTACTTGATTAGTTTAAAAAAATGTTATATAATTGAGAAGTCAAGTGAGACAAATGGCCAATTAGCTCAGTTGGTAGAGCACTCGGCTGTTAACCGATAGGTCGTAGGTTCGAGTCCTACATTGGCCGCCATTTGATAACTAAAGATTCTATCTTAGATAGGGTCTTTTTAATTTGAAAAAATATTATGATAAAATTGTTGACAAATATATTGATGTTGTGGTATATTTATGTCAACCGAGAGGTGTTTTTATTTTAATTAAATTTAGGAGGATTTTTGAAATGATTGATTATTTTAAAGGTGTAAAAAAAGAAATATCTAGAATTAAATGGACTAGTAAAAAAGATTTAGTAAAGTACTCTGTATCTACTATTATATTTATGATATTCTTTGGGGTGTTTTTCTATGCTATAGATTTACTAGTAGCATTATTAAGGAGTAGTTTATAATGAAGAAAGAATGGTATGTAGTTAACACTGTTAGTGGACACGAATATAAAGTTAAAGAAAAGTTAGAGATGAGAATTAACTCTATGGATCTACAAGAAAATATATTTAGAGTTATTGTACCAGAACAAAAAGAAATAGAATATAAAAACGGAGTTAAAAAGGAAAGAATTAAAAAAATGTTTCCGGGTTATGTTTTAGTAGAAATGGTTATGTCTGATGAAGCTTGGTACATAGTTAGAAATACACAAGGTGTAACTGGATTTATTGGATCATCTGGTAAAGGAGCTAAACCGATTCCATTATTACCTCAAGAAGTTGATAGAATACTTAGCAGTATGGGTATGAGTAGAGTTGATTTAAGTAAAGATATGACTGAAGGAAAGAAAGTTAAAATAATAGCAGGTCCATTTAAAGATATGACTGCTAAGATAGACAGTGTTGATATGAAAGAACAAAAACTTACTGTTTTGGTAGATTTGTTTGGACAAGAAACTTCAGTTGAAGTTGATATGCAAGAAGTTGAAGCTTTATAATAAAATTTAAATAAAAATACCTATTTATATATAATATAAGAAATAATATAAGAAAAAAATAAAAAAAATAGTTGTAATTTTGTAAAAAGTGTGATATCATTACTTCTGCGAGACATATTATTATGTTAGTAAGTGGAAGGCGGACGCTGATAGGACCACACGCGAAAAAGAAATTTTAATAGGAGGTGTTTTTCGTGGCTAAAGAAGTTACTAAGAAGATTAAATTACAAATTCCAGCAGGAAAAGCAACACCAGCTCCTCCAGTAGGAACTGTACTTGGACCAGCAGGAATTAACTTACAAGAATTTTGTACTAAATTTAATGATGCATCTAGAGATAAAATGGGAGATGTACTTCCAGTTGAAATTACTATTTATGATGATAGAAGTTTTGACTTTGTACTTAAAACTCCACCAGCAGCATTCTTACTTAAGAAGGCAGCAGGAATTAAATCTGGATCTAGTAAAGGTGAGGTAGTTGCTACTTTATCTAAAGATAAAATTAGAGAAATAGCTGAAACTAAGTTACCTGATTTAAATGCTTATACAGTAGAAGATGCTATGAAGAGTATTGAAGGTACTGCCCGTAATATGGGAATTAAAGTTGATGAATAATAATTAATATGTCATATAGGTTAATACCTATGTGGAAGGATAAATAGTCCGCAATATACCACATAAGGAGGGAAGAGGAATGAAGAGAAGTAAAAGATATGCTGCTAACTTAGAAAAAGTTGAAAAAAATAAAGCATATACAATTGAAGAAGCTGTTAAATTAGTTAAAGAAACTTCTAATTCTAAATTTGATGGTACTGTTGAAGTAGCTATGAATTTAAATTTAGATACTAAGAAGAATGATCAACAATTAAGAGGAGCTGTTGTTTTACCTAATGGTACTGGTAAAACTAAAAGAATTTTAGTTCTTGCTAAAGGAGATCAAGCTAAAGCTGCTAAAGAAGCAGGTGCAGACTTTGTAGGAGATGTTGATATGATTCAAAAAATCGAAAAAGAATCTTGGTTTGATTATGATGTAATTATTGCTACTCCTGAAATGATGCCAATGCTTGGTAAAATTGGTAAATTACTTGGACCTAAGGGATTAATGCCAAACCCTAAGACAGGTACTGTTACTACAGATACAGCTAAAGCTATCGAAGAAGTTAAAAAAGGTAAAGTTAACTATAGAACAGACAGTTTTGGAAATGTTCACGGTATTATCGGAAAAGCAAGTTTTGATGATAATAAGTTAGTTGAAAATCTTAAAGCTTTTGTTGAAGCTATAATGAAAGTTAAGCCTTCAGCAGTAAAAGGTGCCTATGTTAAAAATATTAGTATTTCTTCAACTATGGGACCTGGAGTTAAAATTGATTTGAATTCATTTGACAAATAAATGAGTTTAATATATAATAAAGTTGTTTATGAAAAATTATGCCAAAGACAGTAAGGGCTTAATGCTTGAAAATCTTACCGAGGAATAAGAAAATAAAGTCTTTTTATCCCTCTGGTTAGAGGGATTTATTTTTGGTATGGAAAGGATGATACTATGGCAAATGCTAAAATTATTGAAGCAAAAGCAGAAGTAGTAAATGAAATTAAAGATAAATTTCAAGGTGCTAAGTCTGTAGTTGTATTTGATCCTAGAGGACTTAATGTTGCTGAAGTAACTGAACTTAGAAGAAAGCTTAGAGAGTCTGGTTCTGATTATAAAGTATACAAGAATACTTTAGCAAAAAGAGCTGTTGATAGCTTAAGCATAGATTTAGGTAATTACTTTGAAGGACCATCTGCTATATCATTTTCTGATGATGAGCTTGCTCCTGTAAAAGTAATTAGTGAGTTCGCTAAGAAGCATACTGCTTTGGAACTTAAGGCTGGTATTGTAGAAGGAAAGGTAGTTGCTGCTGATGAGTTATCTGCTTATGCTGCTATTCCATCAAGAGAAGGATTACTTACAATGCTTGCTGCAGGCCTTATGGGTACTGTAAAAGACTTATCTATTTGTTTAGATTTGTATGCTAAACAAAAGGAAGAAAATTAATAAGAAAATAATAATTATAAGAAAGGAAGGAAAATATAATGGCTAAATTAACTAAAGAAGAATTTATAAATTCACTAAATGAAATGTCTATTCTTGAAATTAAAGAATTAGTAGATGCAATGAAGGAGGCATATGGTGTTGACCCATCAGCTGTAGCTGTAGCTGGTCCTGCAGCTGCTGCTGTAGAAGAAGGTCCATCAAAAGTTAATGTTGTATTAACTGCTGCTGGAGCTAACAAAATTGCTGTTATTAAATTAGTTAGAGATTTAACTGGTTTAGGATTAAAAGAAGCTAAAGACATTGCTG
>CAKOKN010000008.1 GCA_934091055.1 uncultured Bacilli bacterium
TGGTTGATAGGCTAGAAGTGGAAGTGTAGCGATACATTGAGCGGACTAGTACTAATAGATTGAGGATTTAATCCCTAAATTATTTAATTTGATTAACCGCATTATCATGTTTTCAGAGAACTATTAATATAAATTTATTAAATTATATTGGTGATTATTGCGAAGTGGTTCACCTGTTCCCATACCGAACACAGAAGTTAAACACTTCAGCGCCGACGATAGTGAGTTTTGCTAAAATAGGTCGTTGCCAATATTTTTTTTATGTCTAAAATCTTTAAACATTAAGAAATTAGGCAATTAATTAAAAAGAAAGATTTGTTTCTTTCTTTTTTTGTGTTATAATAACTCTAAAGGTGATTACTATGGCTTTTAGTGGTAGAGAAAAATTCAAAGAAAGAAAGTTTTCTTTCAAAAATAAAGAAAAGAAAGCAAAAAAAGAGAGAGACATAACAAAAGAAAGTCCTCTAAAGATAATATTATTTTCCCCATTAATGTTTATGGGTCTATTTTATAATGTAATACACCACGATACTAAAAAATCAAAAGAAAAAACTATATCAAATGTAGAAGATGAAACCTATACACATAAGAATATAAATAATGAAGCATCAGATACTGTACATAAAGAAGTATTTAAAAAAAATAACATCACTAGCAATAAACAAATATATAATAAATATAAAAATACTAGAGTAATTCAAAAAAGAGACGAAACTTTATCAAAAAATAACAGTTTAAAATACACTGGTTTTAATAACAGCCAATATTCAAATAACGAAAAAGCAATAATAAATACAAAGTCTTCAAATAATATGCTAGTGGACATAGACAAAGAAGTAGAAACTAAATCACTAGAGAAACAAATATTATTAAAATTTCAAAAAAAATTAAATAATCTGGTAACAGAAATAGAGGTACTAGAAAGCGAAGAATATCTAATAAGCAAGTATGCAAATGATCATAATAGACTAGAAGAAGCAATAAAAATAAAAAAAGAAATAGATAGTTTAATAAAGAAAATTAACGAAATAAATGAAAAATATAATCTTATAAAAAATAACAATTTAATTAAAGAACCATTACTTTTAGAAGATAGTCTTTTAGTAGACGATATCATAAACTACAAAGAAAAACTATTAAATAATAACTACAACACTATATCAAATAATATCAAGTTATTAGAAGAATATAATACACTATATACAAAGACAGAAGATTTAACAAATAAAATAGAATATCTTGAAGAAAAAACCTCCGAACGAGTAGAAGAACTATCTAATCGTAATAAAAATTATAAGGAAGCAAGAGAAAAAATTACAGATTTAGGAAAAATAAATAACGACTGCAAAAACATAATCGCAGGTTATCAAGAATACTTAAAAGACATAAGTTCAAAAGTAGATAAAATAGAGGAAGAAAAATATTACAAATATAAATTAATGGGTTTAAATAAATTTCTATCATCATCATTAAAATATATAGGTTATTTAACTTTAACGCCATTAAGAGGATTAATACCCACAATAGCAGTTAAAACAATGGCTACAAGAGATCTAACTAAAAAAATGTATGAAAGTATTCATTACGAAAAAGTAGAAAAAATAAAGTACTCCTTAACAAACTATCAAAGTGAAATAAATAACAAAATATTCGATTTAGATAATCTAGATAAAAACATCGATGCTGCTCTATCAGATATCGAAAAATTAAAAAAAGAATTCAATATATACTTTTCTAAATATAATCTTCAAGAATACCAAGATACATATCAAAAAATAATAATTATGGAAGAAAATATTATTAAAAATAAAAAACAATTAGAAATAGTAAAAAACAAACTAACAAAAAGTAGAGAATTAAATAAAATTAAATTAAAAAAAATAAATTCATAGTGGTACAATAGATAGCATTATAATTACACTTACTGATAGAAGATTAAGTAACAATTACTTTTTCTTCTTTTTATGTCTAAAAAAATTTCAAAATAATACTTGTAAGAAAAATTAAATTGTGATATACTTACTACAGAATAGATGATATTTAAATAAGGAGGAACTTATGAATAAGAATTTTACTTTATTAGTAGATAAAGAACATAATGTACAAAAGGTAGCAAATACCGTTGTAAAATTTGTTTATCAAGATAAATCATATCTAGTATATAGTATCGATGAAAATGATCAAGATAGACAAATATTCACATCTGAATTAATAAGAAATTCAGAAGGAAAAAATTTCATTGAAGACATTAAAGAAAAAGAAAAGATAGGAACAATAGTATATGAATTAGTTATGCTATTACCAACTGAATATCAAAAAGGTAATAATCCAAAAGAACTAATAGATAATATATCTAAAAAATATTCACTTTCATTATCAGAAGAAATACCTGAATTAGGAGTACAAGAATATCATAAAAATTGTTCTATCGCTATAACTAAAAAAGAACTAGTAGAAGCTGCTGGTGAATTCTATAAAAATAATCTAGTAGAAGAAAAGAAAGAAGAAAAAGTAGAGGCTACTCCAGTGTTACCAACTTGGTCTATACCAACTCCAGTACCTGAAGCAAAACCAGAGCCAATTCCAACTACTCCAGTAGAAGAGACTCCTTCCCCTCAAGTAATACCAAATGTAGCTCCAAATGTTGTTTCAGCAACTCCTATTGAAGAAGTAAAGACATCACCAGTAGAACCTGTTATAGCTCCAATAGAAGCAAATAATGAACCACAACCAATTAATAATATAATCAATAATATACCTACTGAAGAAGTAAATACACAAAATATACCTAACCCACAAATGGAAACACTTGCCATTTCTTCAGATCCAAGTTTAGCAAGTATAGGAATAGATCCTAGAAGTACACAACCTAATCTTGTAAGAACTAAAACAAAGAAAGCAGGTTTTGTGGGTAGTAAATACATAATAATTGGTACAGTATGTCTTGTCCTAGCTGTAGCAGTAGTAGTAGCAGCAGTTATTCTAATAAAACAAAAGACTAACGTTTAGAATAAACGCAGCCACAATAATTTTGTCTATATAAATTATATTTTTGAGATAATAAGATGGATTGTTTATATCCATCTTTCTTTTTAAAGTCTGAATATAACCATCTAACTTTATATTTATCCTCTAATGAACTTCCATACTCATTAATTAAATTAGCATTTTTATAAGGACTAACAGAAAGAGTAGTACAAAAAAAATCATATCCATTCTCTTTAGCAAGAGCAGCAGTTTTATCTAATCTCATCAAGTAGCAGACATTACATCTCTTACCTCTTTCAGGTTCTTTTTCAAGTCCCTTAATAAGATTCTCATATAAATCATTATCATAATCACAATCCTTAATATCAAGACTATTTTCAGTATCTATCTCATTAATAAGTCTAATTTGTTCTTCTTTTCTTTTTAAATACTCATCATAAGGAAAAATATTAGGATTATAATATAAAATAGTAATATCAAAATATTTAGTTAAATAAGTAATAACGTAACTACTACAAGGACCACAGCAGCTATGAAGAAGTAATCTCTTTTTACCATCTAAACTATTAAGTATCTCTTCACACTTATCACTATAATTATTATTCATAAACTTCCTCCTTTAAATAATCAAACATATTATAACATAAATCATCATATTTTTTCATATAATTTTCTTGAAAAAAGGGTTATAAACTGATAAAATATAAATGGAGGCTGACAAAATGGAAAAAGAAAGAAACATACCATTAAAAAATTATATAATATTAGGAGTAGTATTAATACTATCAGTAATAGTAGTAATATATTTTTACATGTGGAATAATGCCTATGAAGAGAGTAAACTAAATACCACTATTATGGATAAATATCTTCAAGTAATAAACTATAACGAATTAAATAATTACTTAATAGAAAATAAAGATGCCGTTATCTATGTATCAGTATTAGAAGATCAAGAAATAAGAAACTTTGAAAGAAAATTTAAAAGTATCATAGTAAATAATTCATTAAATAGTGATATATTATATTTAGATTTAACTTCAGAATTAAAAAATAATAACACAAAAAAAGAAATAGATAAAACATACAGTATTAACAATAAAAGTATTAGTAATGTTCCCTCTATAATTGTATATAAAAATGGCAATATATCAAGTATATATAACATAAAAGATGATAATTATAACATAGAAAAAATAACTAAATACCTAAAAGAAGAAGGAATAATAAATGATTAACATAGTTTTATATGAACCAGAAATACCAGAAAATACAGGAAATATTATGAGAACTTGTGCTGCTACTAATAGTAAATTACATTTTATAGAACCACTTGGCTTTGCTCTAGATATTAATAGAATAAAAAGAAGTGGAGTAAACTATATAGATAAAGTAGATTATAAAAGATATATAGATTATGATGATTTTGTTAGTCAAAACGAAGGAGAATATTATTACTTTACTAGATATGGTACTAAAGCATATAGTGAGATAGACTTTTCTGATAAAAATAAAAATATATATTTAATATTTGGTAAAGAAAGTACAGGAATACCAAAGAATATACTTCATAATAATTTAGATAAATGTTATAGAATACCCACTAGTGATAATGTTAGAGCATTAAACTTATCTAACTGTGTAGCATTAGTAACTTATGAAGCATTAAGACAACAAGACTTTCCTAATTTATTAAGAAGTGATCCCTTTAAAGGAGAAGATTACTTAGAAAAAGAATAGCTTTATTTAATAAAGCCATTCTTTTTTAATTTATTAATAATTTTATCAGTAGATATATCACCATTTATTCTAGTAGCAGTAGTCTCTTCTTCACCATCATTTATAAATATAGTGGTAGGAGTACTTCCATCAAAACTAAACTCACTCTTTAACTTATTATAATCTTCTTTATCAAAAGTATCAACATCAGCATAATAGATAGTAATATCATATTTATTTGCTACTTTTTCAAGTTTAGGTTTATATACATTACAATGACTACATTTAGTAGATGTTAAACATAACACAAAACTATCTTTATTATCTATTTTTTCATTTATTTCTTCGTAAGTTAAACTCTTTAAATTACTTTTCTTAAAAAACATTTGATAAGAAAAGAATATAACTACTAGAACTAAAACTCCTATTAATAAATATAAATAAATTTTATTTTTATCTTTCATATATAACCACCAATATAATCATACCATTTTTTCAATAAAATTGCAAAAAATACTTTTAATTTTATATAAAAAATGGTATGATTATAAGAGAATATATAGATAGTAGGAGGTATAGTATGAGTAAACTTAAATATATAATATTTACAATTCTATTATTTATATTTAGCTTTTCTTATACCTATGCAGATTGTACTAAAGAAGAACTATCCTCTCTATCTAAAGAAGCAGATAAAATAATGGTTACTTATAAACATTTAGGAGCTGTAGAAGTAGAAGGTGGTGTTCTAGAATACAATCACTTCTTAATTACTTTTAAAAACATAAATAAAGATCTTTATATAAAAACAATATATGATGAAGAAATCAAAGCAGAAGATAATAGTAGTACTATATCTTTTAATACAGAAACAGGAACTTATAAATACTATATTATGTCAACAAAATGCGGTACTTCTGTATCGGAAATTAAAGTTAACATTCCTAGATTTAATACATATTCATTAGATCCATTATGTAAAGGTATAGATGGTGATGATTTCCCATTATGTGGAAAATATTATAATACATACGTTGATTATGATACATTTGAAACAAAAGTTACTGAATATAGGAAAATAAATAAAGTAGCTAACTTTGATACAGATAAATCTAATAATACTACTAAGGAAAATAAAATAAGTAAAATAGCAAATAATATAGTTGAATTCATAACAAAATATCAATTATATTTATTAATAGCTCTAATAGTAATTCTAATAATTTTATTACTATTAAGAAAAAGAAGAAAAAGAGGTGTATTAGAATGAAAAAGAACCTCTATATAATAATGATTATAATATTATTTATATCATTTTCAAATACAGTAAAAGCAGCTTGTGGAGATTTAATATATGAAATGACAAATATAACAGTAACAGACAATGGTAAAGGTGGAGCGAAAATAGCTTTTGAAGGTTGGGCTTTTATTCATTTTACAAATAATTCAAAAGATGTTAAGAAATATACATATGGTGGACCATATGGTGGCGGTCAAGAAATAATGATTGTTGCAACCACCACTAGTGGTAAAAAAATATATTTAAAAAATCTATTGTATGATGATGAAAATATAACAACATCAGATCCAAAATTAAAAGCTTATAATTTTTACTATACACTGTTTTACGATAAAGGAAATGGTAATGTAGGAGGAGAATATACTAATAATTATAATCATTTAACAGGACAATATGATGCAAACAGCTGTAAAGGAGTAAATGCTAATGGTAGTGAAACAACACAGTGTTTATATGAAGATATAGGTTTTCATATAGAGTTTGACACCTCGTCATTAAATATAACTTCAGATGAGGAAGTGGAGTTTTTACTATATGCAACAAATAATGATTTTACAAATAAATATGGAGATAACTGTAATGGCACTAAAGACAGAAAAGGAAAAGTTGATGCAATAGGATATGATAGAAGAAATTGGGCTGGAAGTCAAATATACTATTATGATGGTGTATTAAAGAATAGAAGCACCTCAAAAATTGGCATAACAAGTGAGTCAAGTTCAAAAGACAAAGTATATGTAACAGTACACGATGGAATGCCAAGATTAAATGATGGAAATAACTGGACATTGGCAGGCGGCTATGGTAATTATATAAAAAATGATACATATGATTTGTATGGAGCTAAGAGAACAGAAGACGGTAATTGTGGTCAATATAATTGTGGCCCTGGTGATTATATTATACGAACTTCATCCACTGGATTGCAGCCAGGAAATACTAACTTTGCAAGAATTTATAGAAGTTGGGCTGTACCAGCTGGAAAAACAACATTAAAAATCAAAGTTAAAAGTGATAAAAAGTGTACCATTCCCCCTGCTAGTCCTAAAAAGGATATGAAATGCAATAACTGGACAAACCTAAGTTCTACATGTAAAGAACTAACAGTAATAAATGGAGATGCTAGGGCAAATGTAAAAATTACTCAAAAAGGTTATATTGCAAATGTATTCAAATCTAATCTAGTAAACACAGATCAAAATTATAATGCCAGTAGTTATAATGGAGGATGGTTTAAATATGGAATAACCTATTACAATGAAGTAAGTTGGGAATTTATAAATGGTGATGCTTTATCTCAAGATGTTAAAAATAAAATAACCGAAGCGATGCAGGACAGATTAAATGATTTAACAAAATTTGAAAATAATTTAGTATTAAACATAAAAGGTCTGAATGATACAAAACCTATAACAAAGTGTACTGCAAGTGGAAGCTTTACTTCAGGAAATAAACTAATAACAACTTGTACTTTTTTCCTACCAAGTTCAAAAATAAATAATAATTTAAGTGGAAAAGTAACTTATAGTCAATCAGATACAGCAGGAATTAATAATAGATATTATATTCCAACTAGCGAAAGTAACCATAAAATTGATGCTACTTTATCTGGTCTTAGTAGACTAAACGTAGATCAAGCTAATACTGATAGTGCACTTGCAAAAAAAGGTAATAAAAAGTCTTGGCTTGGTGATTGGAGTATAAGCACAACTTGTAGTTTACAAGTAAAAGATAGATTAACAAATACTCCATCCACTGATGGAAGTGGAACTAATACAGAAAAAGTAAAATATAAATTTATATATAGACCGATAAATCTAAGTAATCCCTTTCCTAACAGATACCCAGGAATAAATTGGTATGATTGGTATATAACAGAAAACAATAAAGATAAAAAAACACTCGAAGAATCTTATAGTAAATTAGATTATTATGTTAATCTAGATAATAAAACAATAAGTGAAATAAAGAAATATAACCAGAATAAAACATATTTTGGAGAAGTAGAAAAAGAGTTCTTTAATCAATATATCAAAGAAGGTGGTAGTTAATGAAATGGTCTTTCACTAGTGTAGGATTAATAGTATTAGGCCTAGTAGGAATAACAATAATTATGTTATTTCAAAGTATAACTACAAATAATGAAAATGATTACTACCTTCTTAAAGAAGTAACAGAGGCTTCAATGATTGATGCAATAGATATGAAATATTATCGTGAAACTGGAGAGTTAAAAATAATGAAAGAAAAATTTGTTGAAAGTTTCACTAGAAGATTTTCAGAATCTACAGTATTTGCAAATAGTGATTATACAATAAACTTCTATGATATAATGGAAACTCCACCAAAAGTAACAGTAACTATAGATACTGATATAGGAAAATATACTATACATAGAGATACAAGTGACTATAGAGTAGCTAATACTTTAAGTGCTATATTAGAGTATACAGGAAAAGATACTGAAGGTTCTGGAACAAGTGATAGTTCCTATGTAATTAATACTCCATTTAAAAAGAAATCTTATTCTAAATTCTACTATTCAATACCATATAGTGATGAAAATGGCAATTATGTTGTAAATGAGCCACTTAACATACCTGAAGAGTTAAATCACAACAATATAAATGATGTTAAAATATCAAGTGTAAAAGAATTCGGTGTAGTAGATAATGAAGGAGAACTACTTTATGCCCTTTTAAATAGAGATATTGATTGGACTAGAAGTAGTGATAAACCTACTAACTTTAATGCTGATAGTAGAAGTATAGATATAAATAACATTCAAAAAGGTATTACAGTAAACAAAATTAAAGGTAGGGAATGTTCTACTACTGAAGAATGTAATGAATCAAAATATTGGATAGAATGGAATGCAACTGGAAAAGCGGGAATTACAGCATTAAAGATAGAAGTAACTTGGAGCTATAATGAATATGAATATTCAGATTAATAAGAAGTTATTAAAATAAAAAGGAGGAAATATTATGAATAATTTAAAAGCTTCTATGAAAAAATTTTTGGGTAACAAAAATACTGTTACCATATTAGGGGTAATATTATGTTTAGTAATATTATATGTTGGTTATAATTATCAAATAAATAAGAAAACAGAACTAGTAGCAATACCAGTAGCAAAAGAAACAATTCAACCAAGAACATACATAACAGATGATATGATAGAAATTAGAAATGTTCCAATAGAACTATTAAAAACTAGTAACTATTATACTACATCAAAAAATATAGTAGGTAAATATTCAAACTATAATACTATGATAGCTAAAGGAAGTTTATTCTATACAGATTTAGTAGTAGATGAAAAGAACTTACCAGATTCAGCATTTAAAGATGTACCTGAAGGATATACAGTAATAAATTATCCAGTTACTATAGCAAGTACTTATGCTAATTCAATGGCTCCAGGTAGCTATATAAATATTTACTATAAATCATTAAATGATGATGGTGAAGTAATGTTTGGTAAATTTATTAGTAATGTAGAAGTATTAGATGTAAAAGATTCTTCAGGAAGACACGTATTTGAAAATAGTGATGAATCTAGAACACCTGCTTATATGTTATTCGCAGTACCAGAAGAAACACATTTATTACTAAGAAAAGCATTATACTTAGATGATTATGATGTAGAATTATTACTAATACCAAATACAGAAACAATAACAAAAGATGATACAGTAAGAGTAAGTAGTTCACAAATAGAAGAATTCATAAATTCTAAGACAGTATTTGTATCAGTGGATGATTTACCTCAAATAAGTGATAGAGTACAAGAAGATACAAGTACAGATACAAACAATACAACTAATAATAATCAATAATTAAAAGAATAGGAAGGTGCAAGTATGAATGAATTTAGTCAAATAGATTTTGGGCCACTAAAACAATTTCTAGAAAACGATGATATTACCGATATCTCCTATGACAATGGTGGACAAGTATGGTTAAAATCATTATCACAAGGAGTATTTAGAGTAGAAAATACAGGAATAGATAATGCCCTTATGGAAAAAATAGCATTCCAATGTGCTAACTCAATGGGAAAATCATTCAATATGGCTAATCCATTTCTAGATGCTGAGTCAGCAGAATTAAGAATGAACTTCGTACATGATTCTATAGCTAAAAATGGAATAGCAGTATTAATAAGAAAAACACCTGCTAAGATAAGATTACAAAAAGATAAAATAATAGCAGAAGATTATATAAGATTAAATATCCACGATTTTCTACTTAAGTGTGTTGAAGGACACTGTAATATTATGGTAAGTGGAGAAACAGGTAGTGGTAAAACAGAATTTATAAAATACTTAGCAGCACATACTAAAGAAAATGAAAAACTAATAACAATAGAAGATACACTAGAATTACATTTAGATAAAATATTTCCTCATAGAGATATAGTAGCTATGAAAACTAACAATATAGCTTCATATTCTGATGTATTAGTAACCTGTATGAGACAAAACCCAAGATGGATATTACTATCAGAAGTAAGAAGTGCTGAAGCAGTAATGGCTGTTAGAAATTCAATATCATCAGGACATAATATATTATCCACTATACACGCAGATAAAGCTGAATCAATACCAAATAGAATGTATAGTCTGTTAGAGACTAATCAAGATATAGGACAATTTCTAACTACTATACATCGTTATGTACAACTAGGAGTACATATCAAAGGTTACTATAGTCAAAAATATAAAAGATTTCATCGTGAAGTATCAGAAGTAGTAGAGTTCTACGTAACAGAAGATAATAAACCAGAATATAAAATACTTTATAAAAAAACACCAGATGGTAAAGAAACAACAGCTAATCCATCTAAATATTTACTTTCATATTTAGAAAGTCAAGGTGTAATAATGCCAAAAGATATACTAGTAAAAGAAGAGTTTACTGATCCAACTGATACAAATATTAATAATAATATTAATGATAATAAGTTTGTAGTAGATACTAGTAACTATGTAAATAATCAAAATACTACTATACCAAATCAAGTAAATACTCCAAATATTAATGTTAATATACCTCCTACACAGAATCAAGTAAACAATATACCAAATCCATATGGAGGAGCACCTAGTATACCTAAACCAGTAAATTTAACTAATATAAATAACAATATATAAAGGTAGGTGATATAATGGAAATAGTTTTAATAGGAATAATTATATTATTTATAGTATCATATAGAACTAAAAGAGGAGAATCAGTATATAAATTTATATCTTCCCAAGCTGTAAATACATATAAGAAAATAGAACCATATTCTTTTAAAGTAATGCGAGAAAAAGTAAAAGAATTAGGATTAGAATATAGTCCAAGACAATACTTATTTCAATTCTTAGCTTTTGCAGGACTAGCAGGAGGAATAAGTTATTTATACTTCTACAATATAATAATATCATTAGTTTATATAATAGCAGCAGTATCTTGTATACCATATATTACTTACCTTAGATGTAAAAGACAATATAGTGAATATATATTTGAACAAGTACAAGTATATTGTACTAATACCATAATGGAATTTGCTACTACTCAAGCTTTTGTAAAATCATTAGAAGGAGTAGTAGAGTCTGGAATACTAGAAGAACCTTTATTATCAGATGTAAAAACAATGATAGCTTTATCATATGAAAATGGAGATGTAAATGATTCTATAAAATATATGGATACTAAATATCCTTACTATATGGTAAAGAATATGCATCAATTATTCTTACAAGTAACAAAAGAAGGTGCTAAAGATACTTCTGAAACATTTGAAAATATGTTATCAGATATAGATTCTTTAGTAGAAGGTGTTTATAGAGATAGAACAGATAGAGCAAACTTCCATAAACAATTTTTAACATTTGGAGTAGCACTGTATGGAATGGTAGCTTTAATACAAATATTAATAGGCCAAGAAACCTATATATCGATGATAGATAATATATATATTAGAATATTAATACACGCTATAGTATTAGTAAATAGTTATTTTCTTTTCTCAGGAGAAAAATATTATAACGAGAATGTAGGTGCTGAATAATGTATATAGAAATGTTAATGATCGCTATAATAGTAATATATATATTTATAGTTAATGGTAAAATAGCAAAACAAGGTTTATTTAAAGATAATAATAAATTATGTAATCTATTAAAAGAAAAAGATTATGATTTTCTATTAATAGCTAAATATGGTGATAGAGTATATAATCCTAATGAAGTTTTTATGAAAAGAGTAAGAAATGGTGTAATAGTAACATTTGCTTTAGTATTCTTATTCTTATCACAAATGAGTTATTTAACAGTAATAGCTGCTGTTGTAGTAGGATATTTAGTATATAAACAACCTTATACAGCATTAAGAAGTTGGTATAAAAAACATCTAAATTATATAGATTCATTATTACCATATTACTTAAAAGGATTAGAAGTACTAGTACATCACTATACAGTACCAGTAGCATTAGCAAGAAGTATAGATGATGCACCAGAAGTATTTAAACCAGGATTAAAAAGATTAGTAGAAAAAATAGAAGCAGGAGATTCTTCAATAGATCCATATATGGATTTTGCTAAAGAATATCCAGTAAGAGATTCTATGAGAATGATGAGATTACTATATAGATTAGGTTTAGGAGAACAAGAAAAGAAACATCAACAATTAGTAGCCTTTTCTAAATCAGTATCATCTCTTCAAGAAAAAGCAAGAGAAATGAAATATCAAGCAAGGTTAAACACTATGGAAAGAAAAACTATGATTATGATGTGTGTAACAGGTTTTGGTTCTCTTGGATTATTATTGATTTCAATCTTTATGATAATGAGTTTCTAAAGATTTGAAATATATAAAAAAGAATAAAAAAAGTAATATATGAAAGAAGGTGAGAAATAATGAAAGAAGCAACAGGTGAAGTATCAATGACTGTAATAGTTATCGTAGCAGTAGCAGTAATCGGTGGTATTTTAGCAGCAATGTGGCCTAGAATTTCTACTTGGATTAATAATTCATTTGGTGGTGGTGCTAATGCAACTTGTCCAACTGGACAAACTTGGGATGAGACAACAGGAAGATGTAAATAATTTAAGAATATTAAAGTAGGTGATATAAAATGAGAGAAGCATTTGGTGGAGCTTTTACGATAAAGTTAATGTTAATATTTTTAGCTATATATATAGCTTTTGTAGCAGTTGCATTAAACTATGCAAAAGCATTTAGAGTTAAAAATAAATTAATTGATATCATAGAGCAAAGTGAAGGAATAGATAATTATGATAATATTAAAGAAGGAACTGTAATAGGAGATATTAATACATATCTAAATAGTGTAAGTTACTATGTAAATTTATCTAATATAAAAAATAATAATGCTGATGCAACATTACACTGTTATGATAGAGGATACTGTATAGAAGAATTTACAGGTCCAACAGATGATGGCGTTAGTAGTAAATATTATAAAGTAACAACATATATAAATATTAACTTCCCCTTCTTTAAATTAAACTTTAATATTCCAATAACAGGCGAAACTCGTAAAATAGAAAGGATAAATAGATAATGGATACAGTAATATCAAACAAATATAGTGATGTACTTAGTAATTTAGATATAGAAGTATCAAAGAAATTAGAAGGAGAATACACAGTAGATGAAATAATATCTACCTTTAAAAATTACTTCTTTAATAAAATGTTTTTAGATATAACTGCTATTGAAGATTACAAAGATATAACTAATTTACAAAAATTATCAATGGCACTTAATATGGATAAAGTAATATTACTTTTAGATAAAAATGATCCAATAAGTGATTCAAACAAGTTCTTATCAAAATTAGTTAGTATAGGTATATATAATTTCACCAAAGATAAAGATAGTCTAATGTATTTATATAATAATCCTAATATCTATAGAGATGTAGCATATCTTCAAACAATAGATAATAAAGAAGAAAATACAGAGAATAATACCAATGAATTCTCTCATACTAACACCAATAAAAAAGTAATAGGAGTTAAAAATGTAACAGATTCTGCAGGAGCAACTACATTAATATACTTATTAAAAAAAGTATTAAGTGACTACTATAGTGTAAAAGCAATAGAAGTAGAAACAAGGGATCTAATATATTTTAAAGATAAAGATTTATTATCAATAAAAGATGATGAATTACAAAATACAATAGATAGATATGATAGCATAGATATATTTCTAGTAGATTTAACTAAATCAAAAAAAGAATATTTATGTACTGATGTATTGTATTTAATAGAACCTAGTACTATTAAATTAAATAAATTAGTATTAATTAATCCTAATATATTTAAAGAGTTACAAGGTAAAAAGATAGTACTAAATAAAAGTTTGTTACAAGATAACGATATAGCAGACTTTGAAGTAGAATCAAATAATAAAGTATATTATAATATACCTCCTCTTAATGATAAGAAGGATGTAAGTAATAACTTATTACCATTATTAGAAAAAATGGGATTAGTTAAAGAAGCAAGTACTGAAGAAGATACTACTACAAAGAAAAGTATATTTGATATATTTAAAAGAAATAAATAGTCTAGTTATAATAGTTGTATTTTAACTAGACTATTTTAATGAAGGAGAAATTTATGGATGTAACAGAAATAGTAAAAAGTATTGTACCAAATTTAATAGGTTACTGCTATATAATAGCGGGTAGTATTATATTCACTAATTATAAAGCAATGTCAAATAAATATAAATTAGTTAAAGATAATAAACTATCTGAAAGTAAAGTTATTTTTGAATCAGAAGCATTACAAGCTACTAGAAGTATAAGAAGTAGTAATCTATCTAAAGAAATTAAAGATATAATAGAAAAAATACCAATTAAGTTAAGTAGTGAAGTATCTAGTGATAGTCTAAATATAATAAAAAGAAATCTAAGTTCCTTAAAAGATACTACTGGAGTAATAAATAGTATATCATTAACATTACATTCAGGAGGAGGAGAATATCATCCATTACTTCATAGTATTTCATTAAATAAATATGCTTCATTAGCATTAAGTAAAAATATAGGGCTAGAACAAGAACAAATAATTAAAATTATTCTAAGTCACGAATTAATGCACGCAGCATCAAGTTATAAAGAAGATAATAAAATAGCTGCTGGATTTCATCAGCGTTATATAATAAATATGGGAAATAATAAAGATTATTCCATAGGAGTAGGAATAAATGAAGGATATACAGATCTAATATCAAAAAGATATCTTGTAGAAGATTATGGTACAGATAGAATAGGTTATTATTATGAAGAAAAAATAGCAGAATTAACAGAATTAATAGTAGGTAAAGATAAAATGATAAACTTATATTTTCAAGCTAATCTAAAAGGTTTAGTAGAAGAGTTATCTAAATATAGTTCATTAGAGGAAGCAAAAGAATTTATAGTGGCATTAGATACTATTCTAAATACTAAAAGAAATAAGTTTATAATAGAAAAAGATGATGTAATAATTACATTAATGAATAAAGTAAATACTTATTTATATAAAGCATTTAATAATAAAACTAATATTGATCCTAACTATAAAAATATAGATAATTATTTAAAAGATAGTGATAAGTTCTTAGAAGTATTTACTGCTATTGAAGAAGATTCAAAACCAGAAAAAAGAAATATACGTAGTTAGTTGTTATTAAAAGTAGAGAAAAAATTGAATTATAATATATTTTTTTTACAATTTTAAACATTTTTTCTTCATATATAGTTGATATTTCTTAAAAGTTGTAGTATTATAATACTCGATGAAGGGGAATTAAATTCCTGTCACCGAAATTCAATTATGAATGGATTATTCATCTGTCATTTATAATTTGATTTATTATCTATTTTAATAATTTAAAATAGATAATGATTAAGCATACTTTAGTGATTTTCTGAAGTGTGCTTTTTATTTTATCTTACGTATTGTATAATATTAAAAAATAGATTTTAAAACAATTGACTTTTAAAGGTTTTTAGTGTAATATATAAGTATAGTTAAAGGAGGAGAGTTTATATGTTTAGTCCAGAATTTCTAGTAGCAAATGCGTGTACAGAATTAGGTCCTATTTTAGGAATAGTTAATTTTATTGTAAATTTAATAATGATCGGAGTTCCTATAGCATTAATTATATATGGAATGATAGACCTAGGAAAGGCTGTTATATCTAGTAAAGAGGATGAGGTTAAAAAAGCTACTAAATTATTCTTTAAAAGATTTTTATATGCTGTTGGAGTTTTCGCAGTAGTTTGGATTGTACAAACTGTGTTTAGTATAGTTGCAAAATCTACAGGCGACACTATAAATCCTGATCAAGCAGGTTGGCTTGACTGTTGGAATGAAATCAGAAAAAAATAATTAATATAGCAACAAAAAAATAAAAGAAATCTATAAAAAAGATTTCTTTTTTAATTCTTCTATGATATAATTTAAATGTGATAAATTATCTTTTTGAAAAAGTTGGAGTGATATATATGAAAAAAAAGACACTAACATTAACTATTATATTTTTAATATCTATATTTATGTTTAACAGTAAAGTAGAAGCGAGAAAGGCAATGTGGTTAGACTGTGATTACGAAGTAGTAGATAAAGATGGTAATCCTGTTGAAGACAGTGAACTAAAAAATACTGTTATAGTATATTTAGGTGGAATACTAAGTGGTAACAAACAAGGTGATGGTGAAATTGACAAATATTTTGCATTGAATCCTAATGAATTTAAAGAAAATAACAAGTTTGATATTGCAGAAAAGTTTTATTACCCTAAACATATTTATAAAATGGGCTGTTGGTATAAAAGTATGGATGATGTTCAAGATAAATGTCCAAAGAATCATAACAAGGATTATTTATATAATATAGTTAATACTATTAATCAGGGGTACTGTCCAGAAAAGGTAATATTAAAATCTAGTTGGAATTGGTTCGGTCTATCAACAGGTTGTGGTAGTCAAGATTGTACATCTTTTTACGGAGTAGGACAAAAAAAGGGAGCAATAAAATACATTGATACAGATAAATATGCAATCGGAAAATATGATGACACTGTAAGGATTATAGGATTTACAAGTGAGGGTAAATACTTTTATCTTACTGGAGATCAGACTGTAATACTTAATAGAACATTTACGGAAAGTGGAGAAAATGGTTATACTATGAGTGCAAGCGGTCCAATATACAATTTGATGAGAAATTCAAATTCAAATTATTTTAATGTAGATTCAGTTGCTTCTAGCAGTGGATTGTTTGATGAAGTTTATGCATATAATGGTAATCTTAAAGATTTGAAAACTGGAATTGATTCTTGGTATAATAATTTGCCACAGGATGCTCCAATGAAAGCACAAGGAACAAATCAAGCAAACGCTGCAAATCTTAGTAGCAAATATAGTTCATTATTAAACAGTTGTAAAACAATAAACGAAAATATAGATAATAGTGCATATGACTTTTCAGGTATAGATAGTTCCAAGTTAACGAATGAATTGGCTAGTTTTATAAAAGAATTACAAGATTATAATGAGACAGAAATTGACTCTAGTAATAATTACAAATATGATGCCTGCTACGAAGCCGATGGACAATCTGTAAAAACTGACAACCCTGTTGAAGCAGCATATAGTTGCAGTTTAAATCAATTAATTGAAACAAAAAATCTAAACTTCAAAACAGAGTATCTAACAACTTTTCCAAATGAAGTGATAGTTATGCTTAAAAATGATGTAGAACAGTATTTAAAAGAAAAGTATAGTTATAATAAAGTAACAAATGATGTTAATTCATTATTAAAAGAAGCAAATGCTTGTTATAACTCTTTATCAGAAAATACAGAGCGCTTTAATTTGAGTTCTTCAGATATAGAACAATTAGAAAATATAAATAATTCAATAACAGCGATTGCTGATAGTAGAGGAATGATTGTTAATTGTGAAACTTTAATAGGAGAAAACTTAAGAAAAAAAATAAACAGCTATGGAAGTATTGTAAAAATATCGGTACCAATATTATTAATTGTTTTTGGAATAATTGACTTTGCGCAAGCAGTATTCGCAAGTGATGCTGATAAAATGAAAGCAGCACAGAAAAAATTTATTCAAAGAGTTATTATTGCAATTATAATATTTTTAGTTCCAACATTTGTAAATCTATTGTTAACACTTGCAAATCAAGTTTGGAGTAATATAGATCCAAATACTTGTCTTAATTTTTAAAATGTAGAAAGGAGTAATTTTATGACTAATATTTTAATGTCAATACCCGATGCAATTATGCAAGCTCTTAATGCTTTGGGATTTTACTTGAGTATATTGATATACAAATTTATTATTGATGTATATTCATTGTTTGAAACGATAGCAAGAGCAGATATATTACAGTCAGGAATAGTTAGTGAAATTAGTAGGAAAGTTGGATTAATACTAGGAATGTTTATGGTATTTAAACTTATCTTTTCATTAATACAATCACTTATCGATCCAGATAAATTAAAGGACAAAGAAAAAGGAGCAGTAGCCATTATAAGACGTTCTATAATAGCAATTGTTCTACTTGGAATAACTCCATCTCTATTTAAAGAAGCTTATCAACTGCAAAGAATAATAATTGGAGCTTATGATAGCTCCGATAATATTATTTACAAATTAATAGTTGGTGGAGATATTAATAAAGGTGCTTTTGGAGAGACACTTGCATCTGAAATGTTCTTTTCATTTATTACTGTTGAAGATGATAGTGAAACACTTGATCTAAACAATGTTTCAGGGATTGATATAAATATTGCTACAACTGATACAATAGAAGAACAACTGGTTAAGTTAAAGAATTTAGCAATAAAAAAACGTAGTTTTGGATTTATGAAAAATGTAGTATTTCAAGAAAATAACCAGTCAGAATACATCCTTGCTTGTAATGGATTGTTAAGCGTAGCATTTGGAATATTTACACTTTGGATGCTGATAACATATTGTGTACAAATATCAATAAGAGTTTTTCAGTTGGCATATCTTCAAATTGTTTCTCCAATACCAATACTATCATATATTTCTGATTCAAAGGGTACATTTCAGAAATGGGTAAATCAATGTACCACAACATATTTAGATTTATTCTTAAGACTTGCCATAATATATTTTGTAGTATTTCTTTCTCAAAATATAATAGATATGTTTAAAGAGGGAGGAGAAAGTTTACGAAATGCTTTTATGTTAGGACCTGATGACAGTATTAGTGTATGGGTAAAATTGTTTTTAATAGTGGGACTATTAATGTTTGCTAAAAAAGTGCCAGACCTCCTAAAAGAACTATTCCCTAGTAAGGGTGGTGCGGCAAGCTTTGGCTTTGGAATGAAAGGCTTAAAATCAACAATTGGAGATATACCAGTCCTTGGTAAACCGACAAACAAAGTCTTAGGATATGCTGGAAATGTTGGTAAAAAAGCAGGAAAATTTGCTTGGGGTATTACTGGAGCGGCTGCAGGTAAAGCCATTTGGGAACATACTGGAGGAAAAATACCTAAAGCATATAACAGATGGCAAGAGGATAGAAAGAGTGCTAAAGAAATTAATGAAATGGAAAGGCCAGGAAGACGTTTATATGAAAAATATGACGCAACTGGTATTGAAAATGCATTTAAAAATCAAGAATTTAGAAATAGTTACAAAGCACTAAAAGCAGCAAAGGATGAAAATAATGAGGCGGAAAATGCATATGAAATTGCTAAAGCAAGTGGAAATTCTCAAGATTTAGCAAAAGCAATTGAAAGACGAAATACTGCTGCTAAAGCCCTTAGCGATGCCCAAAAAACTCACGATAATATGAGAAAGAGATATGGTGCTGACGCAAGAAAAGAAGATCAAATTGGAATATACAAATCAATGAATCCAACTGCCACAAGTTCTCGCACAAATGGCAGTAATAATAGTAATTCATTAAGAAATGCAGAGCCGCAAAATACTGGAACTTGGAGTCAAGGACCTTATGTTTCACCACAACAAGCGGAAGATAATACTTACAACGAAATGATAAATGCAATAAGTAATGGTGGCTCAGAAGAAGAAATCAATTCTAAAATTGATGCTTATAATAAAGCAAGCCAAAAAAGACAGCAAGTTGATAATGATATAGATGATTTTTATGATAGACAAAATGATGGATTTGGTGGACAATAATATTAAATATAAAAAGGAGTGTGATATATAGTGAATGGATATTTAGTACCTGCTAATGCTAAAAGAGGTACACTTATACTTAATGTATTTAGACCATTTGATATAATAATGTTTGGTACAGGATTAATAGTTACATTATTACTACTAGTATTAATACCATCAGATCAGACAATAATGATACTAGTTTCCTGCCTGCCAGCAGGTATAACAGGACTATTAGTAGTACCTATACCAAATTATCATAATGTTTTATGTGCAATACAAAGTATAATAAATTTCTTTACAGAAAGAAGAAATTATATATGGAGAGGTTGGTGTTTTTATGAAAAATTCGGCAGCGAAGAGCCAAAAAAATAAATCAAAATATACTGAAGATTGGATCCCAATAAAGGCCATTTCCAATGGAACAATAGTATTAAATAATAAGTTAAAAGTTACAGGTGTTAAAATAAGACCTAGAAATATCTTTATACTAGAACAAGGAATACAAGAAAATATTTTAATAGCACTTAAGAACTTTTATAATACTATAGATTTTGAATTTTGGTTAATAGCGGCAGATCGTCCAGTTGATTTAAATAATTATCTAGCAAGATTACAATTACTATATAATCAAACTTCTAACCCAGCAGTTAGAAAACTAATCAATCAAGATATAGATAAAGCTAATGACTTTATGAATAATAACATAACAGATACAGAATATTATATTTTATTCAAAGAAAAGAATGATGATTTAATCCAAAAAAGACTTAGAACATTAATAACAGGTCTTGCTAATTCTGGATTAGAATCAACACAAGTATCTAATGATGATCTAAGAATAATATTAGATAACTTTCTTAATAGTGGTATGACTACTAATTTTGGGACGGTGATTTCATAATGAATTTAAAAAGTGAGTTGGCTCCTAAGGGATTACAATTTAATCCAGCAGACTTTGTAATTAGTGATAGATATGCAACAATATTAACAGTAATATCTTATCCTAGATTTATAGGACCAGGATATTTATCTAATCTTACTAATATGTCTGGTGTAAAGTTAGTTATTAAACATATACCACTTCCTTTTTCTGTATTATCTAAAATGTTAAATAAAGAAATAGCAGATTTAAAAAGTAGATATCAACAAGAAAAAGATAGAACAATACAAGAAAGAATAAGACAAGATGTTGAGTCATTAGAATATTTCATTCAACAATTTACTGCATCACAAGCTAAAACATTTGATTTTCAAATGCATATTATGGTAACTGCAAGTAGTAGAGAAGAACTTGATATGAAAAAAGTTAGTTTAAAAAACTATTTAGATGCAATGGAACTTAGAGCTATTCCATTAAGATTTGAACAAGAAAGAGTGTTAAAATCAATACTTCCAATATTTGATAAACAACCAATTGAATCTAGAATTGGTACACCAATGCCATCACCAACAATGGCAGCAATGTATCCATTTATCTTTGATAGTATAAAAGATGATGGTTTATCAACATTACTTGGTGTTGATTTCTCTGGTGGTGTTGTATTGTTTAATCAATTCTTATATCAATTACGAAAAGAAAGTAATAGAAATAATGCAAATATGATTATACTAGGTACTTCAGGTAGTGGTAAATCTACAGCTGCAAAATTAATACTTAGAAGTCATATAAGAAATGGCTATCAAATAGTAGCAGTAGATCCAGAAGGCGAAATAAGTGAAATGACTAAGATGTATGGAGGAGACGTAATAGACCTTGGTAAAGGTGGAGAATTTGGTATGGTAAATCCTCTAGAAATAGTTATGGATGCAGATGATGAAGAAATTAAAAGTGGACTTGGCTATACTGTATTAACTAAAACTTTGCAGACTTTAAAAGCCTTTATGAAGTATTATGCACCAGATATAGAAGAGGATGTATTAACACTATTTAGTGAAGTAGTACAAGATACTTATGCTAGATTTGGTATTAACTTTAATACAGATTTTTCAAAATTTACTTCTAAGGATTACCCAACATTTAGTGATGTATATGTAACCGTAACTAGTAAACTTACATCTATGACTGTTAAAACACACGAAAGAGATGTTATGGAAAGACTAGAACTAAAACTAAGACCATTAGTAAGAGAGTTACAATACTACTTTAATGGACATACATCAATAAATACAGAAAGTGATTTCTTAGTATTTAATATAAAAGAATTAATGAATTCAGACGTAAATGTTAGAAATGCATTATTATTCAACGTATTAAAGTTTGCTTGGGGATTATGTTTAAATCCTAATGTAAATACAGTATTATCTGTTGATGAAGCACATGTATTATTAGGAGCAAAAAATGAACTTGGTGCAGAATTCTTGGCACAAGTACAAAGAAGAGCAAGAAAGTATAATACTGGTACAATAATAATTACTCAGCAACCATCAGACTTTGTAGCAGATGGAATACTAATGCACGGTAAAGCAATATTTGATAACTCATCTTATTACTTAGTAATGGGATTGAAGAAACAAGCAGTAGAAGATTTATCAATGTTAATAGATCTAAATGATAATGAAAAAGAAGGAATTAAGAGATTTAGTCAGGGAGAAGCATTATTTGTATGTGGTAATAGAAGAATGCAAATTAATGTAATAGTAACAGAACAAGAATTAGAGTCATTTGGCTCAGGTGGTGGATTATAAGCCATTATTAGGTGGTGATAGCTTTGAATGGAGAAAATAATAACTCTACAAATACTAATCAAAACAACGTACCTTCAAATGATGAAGCAAATGTAGGAGTTAATAATAGAACTAATAATAAACCAAATTATAGTAATAATAGAATAGGTAGAATGCCTAATAGAGGAATGAATAAATTTGGTAAAGGCGCTACAGCTGCAGGAAGTGGTTTAAGTAAAGCAGGTCGAGCATTATCAAAAACAGGAGCCGGAGCTGCTATTGGCTTGCCATTATCAGCTATCGGTGCAGCAACTTCAGCAGTAGGCAAAGCTACATCAGCAATATCTAAAGCAAAACAAAATAATGATAAAAATCAGAAGGACAAAACCACCGATAATAAGAATACAAGTTCAAATGATACTAATGATACAAAGAGTTCAGATGAAAAAAGCACTAAAGCAAAAAACGGAATATTTTCTAAAGGAAAAGATTTAAAGAAAACTGGAGATATAGTAGGCAAATTAACAATAGGAAAAGCATTAAAAACCAAGATGCTCTTGATGTTAGCATCAATTGTTGCCGGAATAATATTTATTGTGATTTTTATAGTGGTTTTAGTTACACCACTAATTGAATTAGGAATAATAAAAGTTGACGGAATAAGTGATACACAGACAGAAACTGATTTGGGATATATAACCATCAGCAATAATACTGATTATTGGTGGCCTATAGGAAGTGAAGAGACTGATACTATAGATGGAAAGACATTTGCTACAGGAACACCAGTAGCTACTTCTATAACATCAACATATGATGAAAATAGAGTAATTAATGGACAACAAGATGTTCATACTGGAATGGATATTGCAGTATATGCTGACTATGGTGTTGTAAATGTAATCGCAGCCCAAAGTGGTAAAGTAATATTAGCTAAAGATAGTCCTGATTGTCCTTCAAATACTGAAGTCGTACCTTGTGGTAATTCTGGATATGGTAACTATGTAAAAATCGAAGATGCTTCAGGAGTAGTAATCATTTATGCCCATATGCATCAAGGAACAATAACAGTTAAAGAAGGAGATTATGTAGAACAGGGACAAGTAATAGGTAAAGTAGGAAGCAGTGGTAAATCAACTGGAGCTCACTTACATTTTGAAGTAAGGGTTAATGATTCTCCAGTAGCACCACTAAACTATGTATCATCAGATAACCCAAGACCAATATCAAAAACAACTAATTATGTAGAAGGTAGTAATGAGAAAGAAAGCATATGCTTAACACTTAAAGCAAGTGGCTTTTCAAATAATGGTGTTATAGCATTAATGACAAATATCTATAATGAGAGTACATTCAATCCAACCAGTTATAATCCAGATGATAATGGAGGACCAAGTTATGGACTATGTCAATGGCATAATGAAAGATATGAAAACTTAAAAGCATCTTTCCCAGATAACTACCAAACAGTAGCAGGTCAAATAAGTTATCTTTCATATGAACTAAGTAATAGTTATAGTGCCTTAAATAACAATTTAAAAAATAGTACTAAGAGTGCTAGAGATTTAACTTATGATTTCTGTTATAGTTTTGAAGTACCATATGATACTACGAAAACTTGTAATAATAGAGCTAGTCAAGCTAAAGATTTTGAAAGTTATGTAAGAAATGGCTGCAAATAGAGGAGATAAATATGAATAGAATTTCAAGGGATGATATAAAAACTCTAATTGTTGTGTTAATAGTATGTAGTGTATCGACAGTAATAATACTATTGCTAACAAGAAAAAGTAATTATGATAATTTATCTAATGTCAATGAATACAATACATATTTTTCTATTACATCGTATGCAAATACTTACATAACTACTTTAGCAGATAATAAAAGTACTGAATATTTAAGTATATTAGATAAAGAATATATTACTAATAATAACATAAATGAAGATAATGCCTTTGATAATACTAAAGAATATCCAAGTGGTTCTTCATTAAATGTTACGAATATGAAATCAGTAAGATTAAAAGATTCTTATTTATATTATGTTAAAGGTAGAGTATATCAAAATGATATAGATGGAAAAACACTAGTGGATGATAATTTTCAAGCACTGATTAAGTTAGATTTTGATAATACAGCATACTCAGTATATCCAGTAGATGATAGTAATTATAAAAAAATAATTAATAGTACTAAAAAAATAGAAGTAGAAAGCAATAATTATAATAAACTAATTACTCCAAAGTTAATAACTAAGGAGCAGGTGTGTGTCCTATATCTATCTGATTATATAGATAAACTATATAGCGACATAGATGCATCATATGATCTATTAAGTGATAAAATGAAAGAACTAGATTATTTCTCTAGTCTAGAAAAATATAAAAATTATATGATAGAAAATCAAAATAAATTAACTACAGTCGCAGACAAATGTCTTGAAAATAAAGTAGATGAAAATAGAACTTATAGTGTTATAGATAAAAATGGAAATAAGTTTAATTTTACCGAAGAAAGCGTAATGAATTATAAAGTTGATATATATTTAAGTAAGGATAAATGAGATAAAAATAAATAATTAAGTTTTATCTTTTTTTCTGTTAAAATCAAATATATTTAGTATTATAATTGTTTACAATTTAAATTATTGATGCTATAATAATGATAGTAATTTGGAGGAAAAATAATGAAGATCAAAGTAGAAAAAAAAGATTTAATAATATTTATAGGATTTTGTGTTCTTTTGTTATATCTTTGTGCTATTGGTGTATTAAATATAGCTAGTATAACCAGTGAAACTAAGTTTTATGGTTTTCTACCATTTAAAGCCTTTACTCCACAATATATAGGTGTAACATTAATGTTATTTTTAATAACATTAGTAGGACTTTTTATTGCAGTAAAATCTTATATATTTGATAGAGAAAAAGGTTTTGGATTTAGTATTGGTTCAAAAAAAGAAAAAGGTTATTCAAAATGGGCTACTGATAGTGAGTTTAAAAAAGGACTAGAAGTAGTAAATATAAAAGATCCTCAAATACCAGCAGCAGGTATACCTTTACACAGTAAAAAAGGACAAATGTGGGTAGACAATGGTGAGGATCATTACCTAGTAATGGGTGCTACTGGTTCAGGTAAAACCGTTATTGTAGCAAAACCAATGATAAAACTACTTTCTAAACATAATGAATCTATGATTTTGACTGACCCTAAGGGTGAATTGTATGAAGGAACTGCAGAATTATTAAAAGCAGAAGGTTATAACATTATAACACTAAACTTTAGAGAACCACAACACGGTAATGCTTGGAACCCAATGAGCTTACCATATCAATTGTATAAAGAAGGGAATGCAGATAAAGCTATAGAGTTACTTGATGACTTAGCATTAAATATTTTGTATGAAGAAAAAAGTAGTGGTGATCCATTCTGGGAAAAAACAGCAGCAGACTACTTCACAGGATTAGCCCTAGGACTATTCGAAGATGCTACACCAGAACAAGTAAACTTAAATAGTATAAACCTAATGAGTAGTTTAGGTGAAGAAAGATTTGGGGGACCAAATAACAATTATATAAAAGAATATTTTAATGGAAAAGACCCATCAAAACCAGCTTATATTAACGCATCAGGAACAGTATTTACTGCTGATGAAACAAAGCAAGGTATTATAGCAACATTTAAACAAAAAATCAAATTATTCTCATCTAGAGAAAATCTATCAGAAATGTTATCATATAGTGACTTCGATATGCGAGATATTGGTAGAAAGAAAACAGCAGTATTCTTAATTGTACAAGATGAAAAAAAGACATTACATCCATTAGCAACTATATTTATAAAACAATGTTATGAAACACTAATTGATGTAGCACAAGAAAGTGGCGGTAAACTACCATTTAGAACAAACTTTATTCTTGATGAATTTGCTAATATGCCACCATTAAAAGATGTTACTACAATGGTTACTGCTGCAAGAAGTAGATTAATTAGATTTACATTTATAATTCAGAACTTTGCACAATTAACACAAGTGTATGGTAAAGAAAATGGAGATACTATTCGTGGTAACTGTAATCTAGTATACTTAATAAGTAGTGAAATAGCAGCTCTAGAAGAAATAAGTAAAATGTGTGGTGAAGTAAAATCAAAAGAGAAAGAAAAAACTGCTTCAACACCATTAGTAACAGTAAGTGACTTGCAAAGACTAAATAAGTTTGAAATAATAGTTTTAAGAAGAAGAATGTTCCCTTATAAGACTAGATTTCAAACAGACTTTGAAGTAGATTGGGGAAGAACATATCCAAAAGCTACTCCACCAGTAAGAGAAAAAAGAGAATTACAATTATTTGATATAAGAGAATTCGTAAAAGAAAAGAAAAGAGAAAAGATGGAAGCAATGGGTGTTCAAGATAACCCATTTGGAGGTGTCCCAGGGGGAAATCCATTTATGAGTAATCCATTTATGCAAGGAGTAAATCCATTTGCCAAAATGCCTAATATTCTAGATGAACCAAAGAGCCAAGCTCCAGAACAAGAAAGCTTCAATATCGATGATCTAGTTAAGAAGATTGATGCCAAAATTGCTGAAATAGAAAAAGAAGAAGAGGCTAAATCAGAAGAGGAAAGTAAATCTCTAAACGATCTTATTCCAAATAAAGTAGAAGCACAGCCAGAAGCAATACCATCTGAAGTCGAAAATCAAACAATAGAAGTACCAGAAGTAAATAATACAGTAGAAGCACCTAAGGTAAGTACACCACCAATAAATAAAGATGATATTGTAGACAATATGTATGAAGATAATACTGATGATGACGACTTCTTTGATGATTTCTTTAGTGATGAATAAATAATAAAATGTAACTTTAACTTTAAAGCTACATTTTTTTGTGTTTATTAACTTTTCACTTTAAATAACAATGTATATATTATAGTGAGGTGGTAATATGAACACAATAACATTACAAGAATTAAAAAAGATAAAAAACCCAATAATAGTGGATATAAGAGATAACTATTCATATAGCATTTCACATTTAAAAAATTCAATAAACATTCCATACTACAATCTACTTAATAACTATTCTCACTATCTATCAAAAAATAATATCTATTATTTATATTGCGAAGAGGGAAAACAAAGTTATGAAATAAGTGAAAGACTAAATTCGTTTGGATATCATACTAAGTCAATTGAAGGTGGCTTTATTAATTTTAAATAACTAATTATTTCTTATAAAAAACATATATATTACTATGAGAATGATTATAAGAAAAAGTAAAAAAAGAAATAATACAACCTTAATTATACTTATAATATCTATAGTAATAATAGTTACAACTTTATTATACATAAACTATTTTTCAAAAAAAGCTGTTCCAATACTAATGAATTATGCTGAAGCGGAAGTAAAAAAACTTACTGTATTAGTAATAAATAAAGCAGTAACTAAACAAATATATAATACAGATACTGAAAATATATTTAATATTAATTATAATGATCAAGGAGAGATAACATTAATAGACTTTGATACAAAAAAGACATCAAAGATATTAAGTACAATGACAAGTTTAGTAGAATTAAACTTACGAGCTGTTGAAGAGGGAAAAATAGATATGTTAGAGTTACCAGATAATAGTTTAGAAGCTTATGATTTAAATCTATTAGAAAAAGGAATAATAATGGAAATACCAGTAGGAATAGTAACAAACTCTAATTTATTATACAATTTAGGCCCTAAAATTCCAGTAAAACTATCTTTAGTAGGAGATGTAGTAACAGGTTTTAGTACTTCAGTAGAAGAATATGGAATAAATAATGCTCTAGTAAAGTTAAACATTGATATAAAAGTAGATACCAAGATAATCCTCCCCATTACTAGTAATGAAATAACCATAGATTGCAGTATCCCAATCGCGGCCAAATTAATTCAAGGCAAAATACCAGAGTACTATATGAATGGATTTACTACAAAATCTAATATAATCGAAGGAAGTTAAACTGTCTATTACATTGTAAATAGATAGTTTTTTTCCTTTACATATCTTTTTTTTTCATATATAATAAGGATAAACAAGGTGATAAATATGAAATTAACAAAAGAAGTAGTAGAAAAAATATCTAAAATAAAAAAAGAACCAGCGTGGATGCTAGATTTTAGACTAAATGCTTTAGACGCCTTTAATAAAAGTAGTAATCCAAGCTTTGGACCAAAATTAGATATAGACTATGATAGTATAAATTATTATAAAGAAAGAGAGAATAATCTTACAGATAATTGGAATAATATATCTTGTGAAGTAAGAAATATCTTTGACGATTTAGGAGTAATATCTGCAGAAAAAAAATTCTTAGATGGTGTAGGAGCTCAGTATGATAGTGAAGTAATATATCATAATATGAATAAAGAGCTAAAAGAAAAAAATATTATTTTCTTAGATACAGATACTGCTTTAAAAGAACATCCAGATATATTTAAAAAATATTTTAATACTTTAGTAAAATATCAAGAAAATAAATTTACAGCTCTAAATGGTGCTGTATGGTCTGGGGGAACATTTATATATATTCCACCAAATACTCACTTAGATAGACCACTTCAAAGTTATTTTAGAATAAATAGTAAAAATATGGGACAGTTTGAAAGAACACTAATAATCGTAGATGACAATAGTTCCCTTCATTATATAGAAGGATGTACTGCTCCAACATATACAGAAGATTCTCTCCACGCTGCCGTTGTAGAAATATTTGTAGGAAAGAATTCCATTTGTAGATATACCACAATTCAGAACTGGTCTACTGATGTATACAATTTAGTTACAAAAAGAGCTATTGTTGAAGAAAACGGTTTAATGGAATGGATTGATGGAAATATAGGATCTAAAACTAATATGAAATATCCTTGTTGTATCTTAAAAGGAGATAATTCAAGAGGAAGTTGTATAACAGTAGCAGCTGCAGGTAAAGGACAAATCCAAGATAGTGGTGCTAAAATGATCCATATTGGAAAGAATACTAAGAGTAATATAGTGTCAAAATCAATTGCTTCAAATGGTGGTAACGCTACATATAGAGGAGAAGCAAAGATAACAAAGAGAGCTATAAACTCAAGAGCAGCAGTTAAATGTGACACACTAATATTAGATGAAAAATCATCAAGTGATACAATACCTACTAATATTGTAAATAATAGCTCATCATTCCTAGAACACGAAGCAACAGTATCAAAGATATCAGAAGAAAAATTATTTTATTTAATGTCAAAAGGAATAAGTGAAGAAGCTGCTAAAGAATTAATAATAATGGGCTTTATAGGAGCCTTTAGAGAAGAATTACCAATGGAGTATGCCGTTGAGTTAAATAGATTATTAGCAATAAATATAGGAGATAAATAAATGAAAAAAATATTAGGAATAATACTAACACTAGTTATATTAGCTTGCTTAGGATACTTTATATATACAAACTATTTTGAAAATAAAATAGCAGTTAAAGAAGTAGAAACAGAAAAAGTTTCAGTAAATGAATACTATATATATGGTAATCATTTAAATCTAAAAGGAAGTCTAGAAGTAACAGATAAGAATTATGAAGATATAAAATTAACTCTATATAATGGAGAAGATAAAGATATAGATATAAAAGCAGATGTTGAAGATAATAAAATAACCTTCTATCTATCTGAAACTATAAATGAAGGACTTTATCTTGATAATTTAGAAAAGGGAACATACTATTTGTTTTTAAAGTTAATATATAAAGATCCTGAAGATAAAGAAAAGAATGTATCTAAATATTATGTACTTAAAAATGATACTGAATATAAAGATACAACTTATTATACACTATCAAAGTATAATAATAAGATAGTAGTAAATTCAAATAATGATTATCCAACAATGGCATTAGATATTACAGAGAATAAAAACAACAATGATATATATGATATAACAATAGATCCAGGACACGGTGGAATGGATAGTGGTGGTGTATCTGGGGACTATCAAGAGTCTGAATTAACAATGGAAATAAGTAAAAAGATTAAAAGTAATTTAGAAAAGCAAGGTTTAAAAGTAAAACTTACTCGTGAAGAAGGAAAACTAACTACTAATGATGTTTTAGATGAATATAATAAAGGTGGAAGAGCAGTTATATCAAATGAAGTAAAATCAAAATATACTTTCTCAATACACATTAATAAAAATACCTCTAAAAAAGTACACGGATTAGAAGTATATACTCCAGCAAATGTTAATTATGATTTAGCTAAATCTATTGCTGAAAATATAACTACTCAAACAGAATTATCACCATCTACTAATAGGTTGTTTAAAGTATCTGATGGTGTATATACTCATAACTTTACTGATAGTGAAATAGCTTCTTCATTAAAAGGCTATGAAGATAAAGGCTATAAAGCATATAATGTAACTAAAAACTCTAATTATTTATATATGATTAGAGAAACAGGTGGATATATGACAGGAGCTTATGTTGATGATAGTAATCCTGAAAAGGTTGGCGTTAATCCATACTACAATAGTAACATTGGAAATGAAGCTTATTTATTAGAAATAGGATATATATCAAACTCTTCTGATTTAGAAATAATTTTAAATAGTGAAGATAAACTAGCTAAAGCAATTTCAGACGCAATAATTAAAGAAATAGAACTACAAGTGTAAAGTTTATGTAAAGTAGAAAAAATACTAAAAATATATTTTGGTATAATAAAAAGAAGCCTAAAAGATTTTTAGAATAGCTAAAAGTCTTTTTCCATATATAAAGTTCTATGAAAAGATAGTTTTTACAATTTGCACTAACTATAATTATTTGATATATTGCCTTCGAAAGGAGGTATTATGGTTAATCAAATAGTTTTAGTTGGTAGAATAGCTAAAGTCCCAGAGACAAAAGTAACAGAAAACGGCAAAAAGTATGCCACCCTTACACTTGCAGTTCCAAGAAACTACAAGAATGCTAATGGTGAATATGATACAGATTTTCTAGATTGTACTCTATGGTCTGGTGTAGCAGAATCTACCAGTGAATATTGTGGTACCGGAGATATGGTAGGCGTTAAAGGTCGTCTTCAGACAAGAATAGTAGATGCTCCAGATGGAACCAAAAGAAGAAAAACAGAAATAGTTGCAGAAAAAGTAACATTTCTAACATCTAGTCCAAATAGAAAGAAAACAGAACTAGAGCAAGAAAAGAAAATAGAAAAGAATAAAAAAGAAGAAAAATAATAATAGAATAAATTACCTCAATACCAATAAGTAAGTATTATTATTAAAAAGTGCTTACTTTTTGGTTACATCTTGAATATTATGGTAAAATATAGAAAAAAACAGTTAACAAACAGTTAATTATGTATACATTTCGTATATTTTGTTATAAAATATTATTAACAAGGAGATAACTAGAGGAGATAACTATAATATTTAAGGATGGTAATGAAATGATAGGCAAAAGAGTAAAAGAATTAAGAATAGAAAAAGGGTTATCACAACAAGAACTTGGATCTGCAATTGGCGTAACAAAAGTTTCCATTTGCGGATATGAAAATGGTACTAGACTTCCCAACTTAGAAAAGTTAGTTAAATTAGCAGATGTACTAGAAACAACAACGGACTTTCTATTAGGAAGAGAAATACCAATTATGAATGAAGAAAATAAAACATATATTGGTTCTATTTCATATGAAGATGTATGTTTCATTTTAGAACTTAGACATTTTCCAAATTTATATAACAAATTATTAAAAGATGTCAAAAGATCAGCAAGTATTATAAATAAAAGGTTAATCAAATGAAAGAAGGAAGAATTATGTTAGATGTTAAAGATTTATATGAAAAAGATTATATAGGAGAAAAAATTACAATAAGTGGTTGGATTAAAAATCATAGAAAACAAGCTCATTTTGGTTTTATTGATTTATCTGATGGTACTTGTTTTAAAAGTCTACAAGTAGTATATGATGATAAGTTAAAAAAATTTGATGATATAACCAAATTAAAATTAGGATCTGCTATTACAGTAACAGGAAAACTAATAGAATCACCAAAAGAAGGTCAAGATTTTGAACTTGTAATGTCTTCATTTAAATTAGAAGGAGATTGTCCTGAAGACTATCCATTACAAGCTAAAGGAAGACCTACAAGAGAATTTTTAAGAGAAATAGCTTACCTAAGACCAAGAACTAATTTATTCAATGCCGTATTTAGAGTAAGAAGTGTAGCAGCTTATGCAATACACAAATATTTCCAAGAAAATAATTATGTTTATTTCCACGCACCATTAATCACTGCATCAGATTGTGAAGGTGCAGGTCAAATGTTCCAAGTAACAACACTTGACTTAAATAAAGTAGCAGAAACATCAAAAGTAGATTATAGTAAAGATTTCTTTGGAAAGCAATCTGCATTAACAGTATCAGGACAACTAGAAGCAGAAACATTTGCAATGGCATACAAAAAAACCTATACTTTTGGTCCAACATTTAGAGCAGAAAATTCTAATACTAAAACACACGCATCAGAATTTTGGATGATTGAGCCTGAAATAGCATTTTGCGATCTAGAACAAGATATGGATATAATGGAAGATATGTTAAAACAAGTTGTAAAATATGTTTTAGATAACTGTCCTAATGAAATGGCATTCTTTGATAAATTTGTTGAAAAAGGATTATTAGATAAACTAAATAAATTAGTAAATAGTCACTTTACAAGAATAGATCACGAAGAAGTAATTAAAATATTAAAGAAGGCAAAAGTAAAATGGGAATTCGAACCAGAATATGGTGAAGATATAGCTAAAGAACACGAAAAATATATAACAGAATACTTTGATGGCCCAGTATTTATTAAAAATTGGCCTAAAGATATAAAAGCCTTCTATATGAAACAAAATCAAGATGGAAAGACAGTAGCAGCTGTTGATCTTGAAGTTCCTGGAGCAGGAGAATTAATAGGAGGAAGCCAAAGAGAAGAAGATTACGATAAACTACTAAACAGAATGAAAGAATTAAATATGGATGAAAGTTCTATGGAATGGTACTTAAATCTTCGAAGATTTGGTGGATGTGTTCACTCTGGATTTGGAATGGGCTTTGAAAGATTATTAATCTACTTAACAGGAGTAGATAATATCAGAGATGTAATACCATATCCAAGAACCCCAGGAAATTGTGATTATTAAAAAAAATACAAAAATTTCCAATACTATTATTACTAATAACTGTTAATACTATTACTAGGAAAGGAGTAATTGTATGAAGAAAGCATTATTAATAATAGCAATAATTGCTGTATTGTCAGGTTGTACTAAGACTGAAACATTAACTTGTACTTCTGATAATACTGTCGGAGATCTAACTTCAAAGTCAACTTACAAGTTAGAATATAAAGGAAATGAATTAGAAAAGTTAACAGTTACTTATAAGTACAACGATAACCATAAAGATGGTGTTGGAACTGGTACTGATGGAACAACCGAAGACACTGATACTGATAAAGATAACGTAGTTGATGGCGTAGTTGGAGAAGCTCTAGATGATGTAGTAACTGGAGTAACTGATGGTGTACTTGATATCGCAGGAATTAAAACACGTCATAACGAAAAGTATGGTACTTATACAAATACCAAAGGCTTTACCACTTCAGTAGATACTGATACAGACAAAGATTATGAGATAGTATATACTTATGATCTAAAAGAATTATCTGATAGTGATCTACAAACATTTGGTATAAATAGAGATTTTGATACTCAAAAGAAAGTATATACTGATCGTGGACTTACTTGTAAATAAAGAATTTATAAAGATCTAGTCGCAAATTATAGCTAGATCTTTTAATATACCTAAAAATTTATTGCTATACAAAATAAATAGTGATATAATACCAAAATGAAAGGAAAATTCAATATAAAATTGATTATATAAGATTATGACTAATAAAGAAGTAATAAAAAAACAAGTAGAACTACTACGCAATGGTTATAATATTGGTGTTTATCCTAATGTAGTAGAAAAACTATGTAATGAATGTGATAGTGAAAACTTAAAGTTTACAATAGTAAATAGATTAGGGTATGAACAAATAAATTTAAATCATCTAGGTATCAAAGAACCTTTTCATAGAGCTAGTTTAATAGGTTTTAATACCAAAGACTTTCCTGAATGGTTTATCGTAGATCCAACTTATGGTCAATTCTTTGAAAGTGTAAAGTTCAAAAACTATATGTTTAAGTATTACCAAGAATTTACAACTATTCTATTAAAAGATGGTTTCATAGAAAATAACATATCTAACATATTAGCTTATATTAATGGCTTCATCAATAGCAGAGCTTTTACTAGAAATATTAATAAAGAAGAAGTATATAATAACCTTCAGGAACTATTATTATCAAATAATATAGTAACTAAAGAAATATATACACATCAAAAAACACTGCCTGAACTAATGAAAGAAAAAAATAAATTAATTAATAAAAAAGTAAAAATAAAGAATTACTTTTCTAAATAGTAGTAAATTTACTATTTTTTTTTATAGTCTTTTTTTATTTTATTGTTATTTTATGTTATTTATGATAAAATTATATCGTATAAATAAACAGATATAAATAAAAAGGAGAGATCTAAATGGCAAAATATAAAACAATGGATGCAAATGAAGCAGTAGCTAGAGTTACTTATAAATTTACAGAGTTAGCAGGTATATATCCCATTACACCAGCCTCACCAATGGCCGAAAAAATAGATGTAATGAGTACTAATGGAGAGATAAATTTTTGGGGAAATAAAGTAAAAGTAGTAGAAATGGAATCTGAAGCTGGAGCAATAGCCTTAGTACACGGTGCTCTACAAAGTGGTATTTTATCTAGTACCTTTACTGCTAGTCAAGGCCTATTATTAATGATACCAACCCTATATAAATTAGCTGGAGAAATGTTACCAGCAGTAATCAATGTTGCTGCGAGAAGTCTATCAACACACAGTCTTAGTATCTTTGGAGATCATCAAGATGTCTATGCTACAAGACAAACTGGTGTCTGTATGCTAGCATCTTCCTCAGTTGAAGAAGCATATCATATGGCAGCAGTAGCCCATCTTTCAAGTATAAAATCATCACTACCATTTATTCACTTCTTCGATGGCTTTAGAACAAGTCACGAAATAAACAAAATAAAAGAAATAGATTTGTCAAAAGTAGAAGCTCTAATAGATAAAAAAGCTCTTCAAAAATTTAGAGAAAGGGCAATGAATAACACTAATCCAACTACTAGAGGAACTGCTGAAAATGACGACATTTATTTTCAAAATACTGAAGTAAGAAATCAATATTATGAAGATGCTATTACCATAGTCGAAGACTATATGAATAAAATAAACAAGATAACAAAAGAAAACTATAAACCATTTAACTATTATGGTAGTGAAAAAGCTAAAGAAATAATAATAGCCATTGGTTCTGTATGTCAATGTATCGAGGAGACAGTAGATAAACTAAATGATCAAGGCTATAAAGTAGGATTAGTAAAAGTTCATTTGTATAGACCATTTAGTGTTGAAAAATTACTTGAAGTAATACCAAAGACTGTACAAAAAGTAGCTGTCCTAGATAGAACAAAAGAAGCAGGTTCATCAGGAGAACCTCTATACTTAGATGTTGTAAATGCTCTAAAAGATACTAACATAAAAGTAATCGGAGGAAGATATGGCTTATCATCAAAGAATACAACTCCTCCAATGATAAAAGCTGTCTATGATAACCTAAAAAAAGAAATGAAAAATAACTTCACTATAGGTATAAATGATGATGTAACAAACCTAAGCTTAGATTATGATAATAACTTCAAAGTAAATCAAGATAGTTATCAATTATTAATTTATGGTTATGGATCAGATGGTATGATCTCAACTTCTAAAGATATCTTAAAAATAATTGGAGACAATACTCCTAAATATGTACAAGGCTACTTCCAATATGACTCTAAAAAATCAGGAGGAGTAACAAGAAGTCACATTAGATTATCGTCATCAAAGATAAGAAGTACTTACTATGTAGATGATCCAGACTTTATAGTAGTATCAAAAGATACTTATATGTATAAATACGACATTCTAGATAATCTAAAACAAAATGGTGTATTCTTACTAAATACTAATCTAAATGAAGAAGATCTAATAAAAAGCCTTCCAAATAAAGTAAAATATCTATTAGCTACTAAAAATATAAAGTTCTATATAATAGATGCTTATAAAGTAGCAGGTTCACTAGGATTAAAAAATAAAATAAATACTTGTATGGAGACTGCTATCTTTAAAATAATGAAAGAGTATAATATAAATAAAGTAATATCAATAATGAAAGAGAACACTAAAACTCGTTTTGCTTCTAAAGGACAAAAAATTATTGATATCAATAATAAAGTAATTGATGCCTCACTAGCTAATCTAATAGAAGTAAAAGTGTCTCCTTCTTGGAGTACTTTAGAATATAAAGATAACAAGAAATTAAACTTTAATGAAACAATTAATCTCTTAAAAGGAGATACGCTACCAGTAAGTAGTTTTATAGATAAAAGAAGTGGAATATTTGAAGCAGGAACTACTAAGAAAGAAAAGAGAAATATAGCGGAAAATATTCCTTGTTGGCTAAGTGAAAATTGTATACAGTGTAATCAATGTGCTTTTGCTTGTCCTCACGGAGTAATAAGACCATTTCTTTTAGAAGAAAAACAAGATAAAATTGAATCAGTACCAGCTCTAATACCAAAGGGTAAAGAGTTTGCTATTTCAATTAATTATGAAGCTTGTACTGGATGTGGTCTTTGTGCAGTAGCTTGTCCTGGAAAAGTAGGAAATAAAGCTCTAAAAATGGTTCCTAACACTAAACAAAAATCAAACTTTGATTATCTACTAAAAAATAATGTTAATGACAAATATGAAGCATCTCTTCTAACTGTAAAAAATATAAGTTTTAAAGAACCAAAGTTTGAATATTCAGGAGCTTGTGCTGGTTGTGGAGAAACTCCATATTTAACAAACCTAACTAGAGTATTTAGTGATAATCTAATAATAGCTAATGCTACAGGTTGTTCTTCAATATATGGTGGTAGCGTTCCAAGTACACCATACAGTATACCTTGGGCTAGTTCACTATTCGAAGATAACTCCGAGTATGGCCTAGGTATTCTAACAGGTATCAATATAAAAAGAGATAAAATACAAAAATATATGAAAGAATATCCAAGAAATAAAGTGTTTAAAAAATGGTTAGATAATAAAGATAATTATAGTGTCTGCAGGGAAGTTCTAAATGAAATAGACTATAAAAAACATCCATTTCTATTAAATATGAAAGATTACATATTACCAAAATCAGTTTGGATAGTAGGAGGAGATGGCTTTGCCTATGATATTGGTTATGGAGGATTAGATCACATTCTATCAAAACAAGAAAATATAAATATCTTAGTTTTAGATACCGAAGTATACTCTAATACCGGAGGTCAATCATCAAAATCATCAAACTTAGGATCAGTAGCATCATTTACTTCTAAAGGAAAAGAAAATTATAAGAAAGATTTAGCTCGTATTGCAATGTGCTATCCACATGTCTATGTAGCAGCTACTAACATAGGTTACAATAAAGAGCAGTATCTAAAAGTATTAAAAGAAGCTTCTGAACATAATGGACCATCACTTGTAATAGCTTATAGTCCTTGTATAGAACACGGTATTAAAACAGGTATGGAACACTCTCAATCAAACGCTTATCTAGCAAGTAAATGTGGTTATTTCCTAACCTTTAGAAGTAACCCAAATGGTAAGTTTATTCTTGATAGCAAAAATCCAGAATTCGATAAATATGAAGACTATCTAATGACTGAGAATAGATTTGCTAACTTAAAGAGAGTAAATAAAGAAGAAGCCGAAGAAATCCTAAATAAACAAAAACAATGGGCTATAAATAGATATAATTATTATAAAAAAATAAGTGAGGAATAGTATGGAAGAAAAAGAAGTAATAATAAAGGGAAACAAAGAAAAAATAGTAGTATCACTACCAAAAGAAGAAATAGAAAGTAATACACTAGAATTATTGTTAGATGACACAATAGATTTAAAAGAAGTAGTAAAGGAAGTAGTAGAAGGTAATGAAAAATAATATAGAAGTATTTTTAAAATATTTAATAGATATATATAAAGAAAATTCTTCCCTTCCTATTACTTCAGATACAATCTATAATGAGCTAAGAACTACTGTTATTGAAGAAGATAAAGTAGTAAAAGTACCAAAAGAAAGCTTATTAGCGGTCCAAGTAAAATTAAATAACAAATATAAAAATAATAAAATACTTGATACTTATAGTAATGGTTACTACTTAGTAATTGAAAATAGATCTTCTCTAAATGATAAAGAGTTCTATAATAAATTAAAAGAAGGTTATAAACTATATATACCAGTAACCTCTAAAAAGATATATACTACTTCTTACAAAATAATAGATTTTATCTTAAAAGAAAATATCTTAGTACAATGTAAAATAGCTAAAAATATAGGCCAAGATGCTCTTTTACTTAGAGTTACTACTAAAGAAGATGTAATTAAAATAACTGACTATCTAAATACTATAATAAAATATACTAAGCCTTCTTTTATAAATCCATTTATATATATAAATAATAATATAGGTATAGTAGTAGAAGGTGACTTAAGTACTTCTTATAATCATACATTAGCGATCTTACTAAGTAAATATCTAATAAGTCATAAAGATATTATTCCTACTGATATAATTAGTTCATTAATAGATTACATAAATAAAAATATATTAAATAGTATAAATAAAGAAAAGAATATAATAACATATAATATCAAGAGTGAAAGAGAATATAGTGATTTCTTAATAGTAGTTAAATTATTAATTAAATATCTAGATAATACCATAACAATTGAAGACATATATAATTATCAAGATATTAAAGCTAAACATATAGAGGATACTAATATAATAACAAATACAGAGCAAGATAAAGATAAAGTACTATATGTAATAAATAAATTAACATACCATTATAGTTTAGAAGAAGTACATCAAAGAATACTATACTATTTATATAATAAAGATATAAATATATTTACTAGAAAAGATAATATTAGACAAATAATTAAAGAGAATTTTTCTCCTGAAAAACTAAAACTAATAATATCTAATATAGGACTTAATGCTTTGATATCTGCAGTATATGAGACAAATAAAAAATATCAAAGAGAGCAGGTATTATATGGAGTAACTAAACTAATAAAGAATAAAGATATCGCTGGTTTTACTAACGATAACGATACTAGATCATATCTAGGTTTAGTAATACCAATAGATCTCTTACTAGAAGTATTAAAAACTAGAACCAAAGAACTAAATATAGAGCTAACTCCTGATAACATAACAAATTATCTATTAGAAGAAATAGAAAAGAAAAAACAAACTAATTAAAATAAAGAAATATCACAAGGTATTTCTTTTTATATATAAGGAAAAAATTAACATAACAATCGTAACCAAAAATTTTGACAAAATAACCATATTGTGCTAAAATTATATTTGCTTAGAAAGAAGTTCTTTTTAATTGACAAAATATCTATTTTTTGAGATAATTTTAATATAGAGGTGGTTGTATATGTATAAAGATAGAATAACTTTAACAATGCAAGATATTTTAGAAAAAGAATTCAAAATAGATGCCCGTGGTTATAGATTACAAGAAGTAGATAAATTCTTAGATATTATTATAAAAGACTATAATGAATATAATAATATTATAAGAAGCTTAGAAAAAGATAAGAAGATGTTAATTGAAGAAAATCAAGCACTTAGAAATGAAGTAAGGAACCTAAAATCAAGTATTGAAGCTGCTAAAATAGGTGAAAAAGAAATAACTAATGTTGATTTACTAAGAAGAATTTCACAACTAGAAAAAATAATTTTAGGAAAATCAGAGCAATAATTTATCTGGGTAAATGCTGCATACCAGTTATGTAGAGGAAAGTCCATGCTCGCACTATCTGAGATGATAGTAGTGTTTGTGCTTAGGGAAAAAATAACCTAAGGCAGGAAACTGACGGCTCTTGTTTTAGCTAAGGATTATCTATGTTAAAACGAGTGTAAAAGTGCCACAGAAACGAGGCTATTTAGAAATAAATAGAATGAAACGAGGTAAACCCCACAAGCGAGAAACCCAAATTATGGTAGGGGAGCTTTCTATTGAAGAATTAAATTCAAAGAAGGATGACAAATGTCATAGATAAATATTTACCGCCTAGTAATAGGTACAGAACATGGCTTATAAGATTAATTATTATTAAGGAGAATTATGAAAAATATTGGACTGAAATTAAAAGAAAAAAGGGAAGAGCAAGGTCTATCAGTAGAAGAAGTAGCAGAAGATTTAAAAATGAGACCTACTCAAATAACTAGTATAGAAGAAGGCTTAGTAGAAGAATTTAAAGATGTATTCTATTTAAAGTACTTTATTAGAGACTATGCTAAATACTTAGGATTAGATGGAGAAAAACTATTAGATGAATTCAATGAGTATCTATTTGACATTACTTCAAAGATACCAATAGAATTAATAAATAGTGCTAAAAAAGAAAGAAAAGAAGAAAATGAAAAAGCATCTCCCTATACAAGTACAAAAAAAAGAAAGTTAAAAATACCAAGAATAATTATTTGTGCTATAGTAATAATAGTTTTAGTAATAGTAGGATATATGTTAATGAGTAGACATAAAGGAAATGACTTTAGTGATAGTAATATAACATATAGTATAAGGAGATAGAGTATGAATAAAGCAAATAAAATAACAATGAGTAGAATAGTTATGTCATTGATAATAATAATTTTATTATTATTTCCATTTGATCAAGTAGGATTAGAATTTCCTAATTATATTGTAAATGGTAATATAGTAGTTAATTTAAAATATATAGTAGCGGGAGTATTATTTGTAATAGCTTCACTTACTGATTTCTTAGATGGTTATACTGCTAGAAAATATAATATGGTAACAGATTTTGGTAAAATGATGGATGCTATTAGTGACAAACTATTAACAAATTCAGTATTAATTATTTTAGCTTGTGATGGTAGAATAAGTACTGTAGTAGCAGTAGTAATAGTAACAAGAGATATAGTAGTAGATTCTATAAAGATGGTAATAGGAAATAAAGGAGCTGCAGTAGCGGCTATAAAAATAGCTAAAGTAAAGACAGCTACCTTAATGGTAGGATTAGTATTAACATTCTTTTATAACTTACCATTTGAATTAATACCTCTTCGTGTATCTGATTTCTTACTTGCACTAGCAGCTATATTATCTGTTGTATCAGGAGTAAAATATTATATAATGGCAAAACCTTATTTAAAAGAAAGATAATATTAAATATTAGTAACTAATTAGCTACTAATATTTTTTTGTATTCTCTTCCTCGTAAGCCTATAGTCTTCCGAGGTTTGATAGAGCCTAATATATTAGTCTCTATCAAAAAAAGATTTTTTTAAATATTGCAAAAAAGATCAAAATATGGTAAATTTAAATAGTAAGGTAGTAAAGTAAGGAGTAAGAGGAATATGTTTAAAGAAAAGAAAAATTCAAAGTTAATTTTAGGCAGTGGAATATTTATTGTACTTATGGCAGTAATAACACTATCTAGTACTAAACTAATAGGGAATACATATGCAGTGAAAGCTTACTGCCCTAGTGGATGGGCTGATATGGGAAATGGATATTGCTGCCGTAATAACACTAGTACAACTATTAGAGGATCAACTTGTAATGTATCAACTACATCAACTGTTTGTTCTACATTGTATAATGGAACTTGGAATAATTCTACAAAAGTATGTAGTTATCCAGCACGAGGTGCAAGAACATATTATCTTTCTTTAAACCCAAATGGAGGCTCTTTTGCAAGTGGAGTGGCACCAACACGTAGTTGTTATGCTAATTCACAACAAAGTTATTGTGTAATAAGTAGTGTTCCAAAGCCATCAAGGCCAGGTTATACCTTTAAAGGTTATGGAGCCAGTCCTAGTTGCACTTCTGGATCATCTTCAAATATAACAATGACAAGCGATAAAACACTATATGCTTGTTGGCAGGCAAAACAGCCATCTTGTGAATATACAACTGCTAGAGCGTGTACTGTAGCAACTGGAAGTACATCTTGTGAAAAAGATAGTAATGGATGTTATATACCAATTAGAAAATATACTGCTACATTAAAATTAAATGGTGGAAGTATTGATGGTAATAGTTCAAATAGAACTTTAACTTGTACTTCCAAAAATAATAAAGCTTGTCGAATAACTTATCCAGATAGAGCTTCTGTTAAAAAAGGTGGTTATACTTTTAATGGATGGGTTAGTAATAAAGATGGAGAAAGAAATTATTATTATGACGACTTAAGTGGCGATGAAACATATACAGCAAGTTGGGTAGTAAATAAACCTACGAATAGTGATTACGAACAAAATACAACTACTAGTAGTGGTGGTACTACAACAACAATAAATGAAAACAATCAAGGAGGAACAAGTGGAGGAACAACTGAAGATAATAAACAAATAGTATTTGTAACACAACCAACTCATATAAATTATTATAAAATTACATATGATCTAGATGGTGGAGAATTTATAGATGGAACTACTACTAGAACAGAAATAGTACAAGATAGATTTGCTATAGGTGCATTACAAACAAATCCAATTAAAAAAGGCTATAGATTTGTAGAATGGCAACTAAATGGAGAAACATTTGATTTTTCTACTAAAGCAAATTCAGATATTACTTTAAAAGCAGTATATACAGAATTTGAAGATTATGATAGTTATGAATGTGAAGATGGTTATAGTGTATTTGATCCGGCTAGTAAAGCTTGTTATAAAGTATTAAAACCAGATAATAGTAATACTTATAATTATACACAATATACGTATAGCGAAGGAGCACAGTTCTGTTGGGGTAATTATACTAAAGAAGACTCAAGTGGTGATACAATATATGTATTAAATGGTAGTTCTGAACCATATACAGCCTATACAGGAACTGGTGCATTATCATTTGTTTCAAATGTATCTAGTCTAAGAACAGACACTGGAAAACAAGGACTTTCGTACGCTGAATATGGATATAACGATCAAGAGTCTTGGCTTTCACAAAATACTTGTACTATAGGTAAAGAATGTACCGATAATAGAGATTGGAGAAGTACTAGTGCGTGCATTGTTAGATATGATGCAATAGTATTTTCTAGTAAAGCTGCTAAAGAAAAAGATAATAGTAACGAAGATATGATTGTAGATGGTGATGATAATACAAACAATAATCAAAATAACCAAGACGAGAATGTAGATACAAACGTTAAAACAGGCGATGCCTTTATTATCATTATATCAATAATCGCAGTATTATCAATCGCAGCTATATTATTCTTCACACATAGAAATAAAAAACTAAAAAATACTAAAAATGTATAAGTATAAATACTTATATGTTTTTTATTTCATAAAAAAGCGAACAAATGTACTAAAAAGTATTGACATAGAAAAAAAAGTATAGTACAATAATACTGTAATTAAGGAAAGTATACGAAAGAGAGGAAATTATGGCAAAGACAACAGAAAAAGACACCGTATTAGAACAAGTATTAGCAGACATTGAAAAACAATTTGGTAAAGGTGCAATAATGAAGTTAGGAGAACAAGAACATAAAGAAGTAGAAGTGTCTCCTAGTGGTTCACTAAGCTTAGATATAGCACTAGGAGCAGGTGGTTATCCAAAAGGAAGAATAATAGAAATATATGGACCAGAATCATCAGGAAAAACAACATTTGCTCTTACAGCAATAGCTGAAGTTCAAAAACAAGGAGGTAGGGCAGCTTTTATAGATGCTGAGCATTCTTTAGATCCAGTATACGCTCACAATTTAGGAGTAAATATAGATGAATTATTATTATCGCAGCCAGATACAGGAGAACAAGCTCTAGAAATATGTGATGCCCTAGTAAAGAGTGAAGCAGTATCAATAGTAGTAATAGACTCTGTAGCAGCTCTAGTACCTCAAGCAGAAATAGATGGTGAAATGGGAGATTCGCATGTTGGCTTACAAGCCCGCCTAATGAGTCAAGCACTAAGAAAATTATCAGGATCAATTAATAAAACAAACACTATAGTAATATTTATAAATCAATTAAGAGAAAAAGTTGGAGTAATGTTTGGAAATCCAGAGACTACTCCAGGAGGTAAAGCTCTTAAATACTATTCTTCTGTTCGTCTTGATATAAGAAGAGGAGAACAAATAAAACAAGGATCAGAAGTAATAGGAAATAAAACTACAATCAAAGTAGTAAAAAATAAAGTTGCCCCTCCATTTAAAGTAGCAGTAGTAGATATAATGTATGGTGAAGGTGTATCTAAAGAAGGAGAATTATTAGACTTAGCATCCGAAGTAGGTATAGTAGAAAAAAGTGGTGCTTGGTATGCTTATAAAGGAAACAAGATAGGACAAGGCAAAGAAAATGCAAAAATGTATCTAAAAGAAAATAAGCAAGTAAAAGAAGAAATAGAAAAACAAGTAAGAAAACATTATGATATTGAAGTAAATAAAAAAGAAGTAAAGAGTAAAAAGACAGAAAAGGAATAATTGTTATTCCTTTTTGTGATTGCATATGATAAAATATAGATAGGGTGAAAGAAAATGAAAAAGTGTTTAGTAATTTATAATCCAAATTCAGGAAAACACAATAGAGAAGAATTACTTCCAAAAATAAAACAAGTTTTAAAAGAACAAGGTTACGAAGCAGAAATAAAAGAAACAGAATATAAATATCACGCTTCTGTAATCGCAGAGACTTGTGAATACTGTGATCTTTTAATATCAATAGGAGGAGACGGAACCTTCAATGAAGTAATGTCAGGAAACTTTAAGAGAAAAAAAAGAATAGTATTATGTCATTTACCATCAGGTACTACTAATGATATAGGAGCAATGTGGGGATACGGTAAAAACATCATCTCTAATCTAAAATTAGCTCTAGAAGGAGAAATAAAAAGAATAGATGTGTGTACTATAAATAACAAACCTTTTGTCTATAGTGCTGGCTTTGGTAAATTTATGAATATACCATATGAAACTCCTAGAGAGTTAAAGAAAAGACTGGGACATCTAGCCTACATTAGAGAGGGAGCTAAAGATTTCTTTAGAAAAGTAAAACTATATGATGTCAGCTATGAGATAGATGGTGAAGAATACCGAGGTTTATTTTCTTTTTGTTTAATTACAAATGCCAATAGAGTAGCAGGTATAAATAATTTTTATAAAGATATAAAACTAAATGATAATAAGCTTGAAATACTATTATGTAATATTACTAAATTAAAAGATATAGTAAAGACATTATATTTCTTTGCTTTATATGATGCTAGTAAAATACCAGGCTTTTATTTTTATAAAACAGATAATATTAAAATAAAATTTCATAGTCAAATAAAAACACCATTATGTATAGATGGTGAGTCGTTTGATGACTTAAGTGGAGAATATAATATAAAGATAGATAAAGATATATACGTATTAATGCCTAAAAAGAATATATCCAATTTATTTATCGAGGAAGAGGAGTAGTGAAGACTATTCCTTTATTTTCAATGCTTTGTAAGTACTATATACTCGAAAAATAATTGATATTGTCTAAAGATTATTATATAATTAGCGAGGAGATACATCTATAAGTTGGGTGCTTACTCTTTCCAATTTTGTGTTTTTACATATAAATTCGGAAGGAGGTGGTCCTATGAAGGGTAAAGCAAATGGAGTATTTGATAATACTGGTTATTATTTTATATCTCATCGAACGTTCACACCACAAGGATTAAAAAAATACACCCATCAACTAAGATGGGTGCCCTTTTCAGAAAAATCTAATAAAATTAGTTATAAATATGTACCTAAAATGTACCTAAATACACATAAAAATATAAAAAGCCCTATAAAATAAGGCTTTATTTTCATATTGGTGGAGCTGAGGGGAGTCGAACCCCTGTCCGTAAACAAAGTAATTTAACCTTCTACAAGATTATTAGGTTATCAAGTTCGCAAAGTAAATAGACAACCTACAATCGTAATTACTTGCTAGTTTATAATTATTCGTTATGAAGTCTAAACAAAAATCATAATATAGTCTGCTTTATAAGTCCTAGCTAATTCTCACAGACAAAGAATTAGTAGAACCTGTCGCTACCTTATAGATTAGGCATAAGCAACAGCGTTTTTATAGCTGTTTCCAGTTATTTTTATTTTTCTCCTTTACGCGAAGAACACGTCTTGCTAATTAAATACTAATATTTCCGTCGAAGCCAAAAACAGCCCCATTAACAATTGAATTATAACAAACAATTGTTCCTTTGTCAAATTTTTACTCAAAATTTATTGTAATATTTAAAAATTTAATGTATAATTACTTTAGAGTAAAAATAGGAGTGTCGATAATGGATACAGAAAATAATATTGAAAATAAGAATTATTTTGGAGTAAGGCATTACAATGTAAAGGTAGTAAAAGAAAAAATACAACCAATTAAATTTATTGCTAGTGTTATTTCTTATGCAATATTTATCTGGTTAGTACTAATAGGGGGTACTCTTCTAGTATATGTTGCAGATATCAAAATTAGAGCAGCTAAAGGAGATAATTCTCCACCTGCATACAATGCCTATGTAGTTTTAACTGGATCAATGATACCAGAAATACAAGTTCGTGATGTTGTTATCACAAAGAAAAGAGATCCAAAAGATTTAGAAGTCGGAGACATAATAACATTCTTATCATCTGATAGTAGATTAAGTGGTGTAATAGTAACTCATAGAATAAAAAATAAATACTATGACCCAACGACAGGAAGATATAGTTTTCAAACAAAAGGTGATAACAATAATGTGGAAGATTTTGCATTGGCACAAGATTATAACATCATTGGAGAAGTAATATTTAAAATACCAAAATTAGGCTATGTACAAGAAATATTAGCAACTAAAGGTGGTTTAATAATCATTGTCTTAATACCTTGTCTAGCAGTATTATCTTATGATATAGTAAGACTAGGAAAGAATATAAGAAAAAAGGCAAAAAAGAAAGAAATAACTGTTGTAAGAAGGTGATAGAATATGTCAAAAACAAATAAGTTTCACGTAAAAAAAATAAAAGAAACAAATATAACGGTCGAAGAAGAAAGAAAATATCATTCACCCTTTATACTATTCTTTAAAAGAAATGGGAACTTATTATTCATTATATGTATGTTACTTTCTATCACAGTTTTCATAATAGGAGCCTCTATTACTATCGCAGGATTAAAAGAATCCTCAATTGTAGAGTATGAAACAAATGGTGTAGTAGTTAAATTTGATTCTACAAATAACAGTATTCTAAATGGAACACCAATAACAGAAGAATATGCTAATAAAGTATTTGATAGTAACTCTATAGAAGATAATAATGAGGGCGTAGTAATAAGAATAAAAGAAAAATATGTAAAAAAGCTAGGAACAATAGTATTCTATTCAGATAAGACAGCCTTAATAAAAAATTTAGATGGAACTTATTTAAGAGTATTTCCAGTAGATAATAAATATGGCATAACAGAAAAAGGTGTAATAAATAGTAAAGCCGAAACAAGAAAACTAACTGGTGAAAAGAAACACAATGAATCTTTAGATATAGATTTAATATATTTATCAGATGGTAGTGTAGAAGTAAGTAAAGGAGATACTGTCTTCTTTGTAAGAAATGATGATCTAACAAGTATAGAAAATATATTTTATACTAATCTAAGTATAGTATCATTACCAGTAAAAAAAGATGGCAATAAAACATATTACTCTAACAATACCATTAAAGAAGATGATCATCTAATTGTAGATGGCAAAGTAGTAAAGAAAGAATCAAAAATAAAAATTTTAGATGATATAAAAATAATATACTATGAAAATGGTTTCGCAGAAGTAATAAAAGATGATTTAAGCATTATAGTAGAAAAGAAAGATCATATAGTATACAATGAACACATACTAGAAATAATAAATAATACTAAAGAAGAACCTAAAGATATAAAAGACATTATGGATATTAAAAATATAACATTAAGTAATACCAATAAAACAGATTGCAACTATGTAATAGTACTTGAAGAAACAGATAATTATCAAGCACATAATGTAAGTAAAAGATTACCAAATAAATACATTAAATTTAATGCTCAAGCAAATGGAAAAACAATAAGAAATAATGTATTAGAGGACAATCTAAAAGGCAATAGAAACTTTGAAGGACTTTCTTTAAAGACTAATACTTATAAGTTATATGAAGGAAGATTAAATAAGTTATCTGATGTATCTATAAAGATAGGTATGTGGATAGACTATGCTGAAATTGGAAATGAATATATGAATTCAGCATTTATAGGAACAGTAAAAGTATATGTTGAGTCAATTAATAAATAATAACAAAGAAAGGTGATATATGGTGGATAAAAAAAGAATAATAAAAATATCAGCTATAATATTATCTATAGCATTAGTAATATTAGCACTATCATTGAGTACTTATGCATTATTTACATCAGAAAAAGCTGCTCCTAACTATAATGATTATGCTACAGGATTATTATCAATAACTGCAAATTCTAAATCTGAAAACATAAATTTAAATTCAGCAATACCTATGTCGGATGAAGAAGGGGCAAAAACAGAACCATATGTATTTACCATAAAAAATAATGGTACAGTAGACTATAAGTTTGATATAAAATTATTAGCAACAAGTACTAATACCTATAATCCACAATATATAAAACTTAAAGTTGATGATGGTGAAGTGACAACATTATCAGCAAGTAGTACAATAAAAACAGATGTTATTCTAAAAGCAGGAGAAACAGTAGATGTAAATATAAGAATATGGTTATCATTAGATACACCTAATAGTGAAATAACAAAATCATTTACCTCACAAATAGTAATAGATGGAGAGTCAGTATATACTGCATCAAAAGCAGAAACTTCAATTAATAACTTTATATACTATTTAGGAAATGAAACACCTACTATTAGTACAATAAAGTATTATAATAAAGATGATGGTAATTATTATGATATAACAGCCAGAAGGCCAATCACTCTAAATTCAAATGAAGTATTACTAACTAAGTATATTGGAGATGCTAAAACTGTAGCAATACCAGATACATATACTATAAATGGCACAACTTATAATGTTGTATTACTATCTAATATTTATATGCTATCTTCAGATAATACTATAGATACATATGATGGAACATTTAGAGAAAACAAAAATATTGAGACAGTTTATCTAGGAGACAATGTAAGTTTCATATATAGTGATGAAAATATCACGAATAGAAATGAAATGTCAGAGATGTTTACTGATTGTACTAACTTAAAAACAGTATCAACAATTCCATCAACTGTAACTAAAATGAGTATGACTTTTGATGGATGTACTAATTTACAAGGAAGTATTAGAATAAACTCTAGTAATGTAGCATCAGCTTCTAATGTCTTTTCAAGAACCACTAAAAATATAATGGTACACGTACCAACAGGAAGTACAACATATACAACATTTAGTGCACTAGGAGCAAGTAATGTAACAATAACAACCTATTAATATAAACTAAAAAATTTATAATTAAGTAATTAATTATATCTTTTTTTTCTTTGATATGGTAAAATTAAGTAGGAGATGATCTTGTTGATTATTAAAAGAAAAGAAAAAATAGATACTAATAAAAAAAATATATTAAAAGAGAAGCTATCTAAACTAAAAAAAGGTAAAAAAGAAGTATATACTTCAAAAGAAGTAATAACTATTATGCTGTTTTCATTAGGATTAGGTTTTCTTATATGTTTTGCAGGAGTAAGTATTTTTTCAGGAAGAAACTACATAGCAATAAATAAAGATCTAGATAAAGTTGTTGATACATATTACGCAATAGTAGATAATTACTATGGAGAATTAGATAAAAATACACTAGTTGAAGGTGCAGTAGAAGGAATGTTATCTTCAATCGGAGATACATATACAAGTTATAGTAATAGTGATGCTGCAGAAACATTTAATGAAACAATAAATGGAAGCTATGAAGGAATAGGCTGTAGTGTAGCAAGCTATGAAGATGGCAAAATTGTAGTTATTGAAGTATTTCAAGATTCTCCATCAGAAAGAGCAGGATTAAAAGTTGGAGATATAATAACAAAAGTAGATGGTGAAAGTTACGAAGGAAAAACTAGTACCGACATATCTAATTATATAAAAGATAGCGGTAAAGAAAGTGTAACTTTAACAGTAGAAAGAGATAATCTAGAAAAAGATATAGTTATTAATTTAAGCAAAGTAGAAATACCATATATAACAGGAAAAGTAATTGAACAAGATGATAAAAAAATAGGTTATATACAAATAGCATTATTCTCAAGTACTTCAAGTAAACAATTTAAAAATAAACTAGAAGAGTTAGAAAAAGAAAACATAGAAGGTTTAATAATAGACGTCAGAGGAAACACTGGAGGTTATTTAACATCAGTAACAGATATAAGTAATCTCTTCTTAGAAAAAGGTAAAGTAATCTATAGATTAGAAGATCAATCAGGTACAGTAAAAAAGAAAGATACCACTAAAGAAAAAAGAGACTATAAAATAGCAGTCCTAATAAATAAAGGATCTGCATCAGCCTCAGAAATATTAGCATCTGCTATTAAAGAAAGTTATAGCAAAGGCTACGTAGTAGGTACAAACAGTTATGGAAAAGGAACAGTACAACAAACAAAAAAATTACTAGATGGTAGTATGATAAAATATACCACTCAAAAATGGTTAACTCCAAATGGTAACTTTATTAATGAAGTAGGAGTAGAGCCAACAAATAAAGTAGAGCTATCAGAAGAATACTTAAATAACCCTAGTGAAGATACTGATAACCAACTACAAGAAGCAATAAAAATAATAATTAAATAGCATATTCTGCTATTTTTTTTATATAATTTATTGGTGATAACTATGATCGTAAAATATACTGATAAAGAAAAACAATTGCTAGCTAGACTTATGCGAGCAGAAGCGGTAGGCGAAGGTAATTTAGGAATGCTAATGGTAGGAAATGTTGGTATCAATAGAGTACTCGCAGATTGTTTAACATTTAAAGATATTCGAAGTGTGTCAGAAATGATATATCAAAATCCAGGAGGATTTTCAGGTACTAGTAGTTCATTATTTTATGGTAATCCAACTGCCTTAGAGACATCACTAGCAGAAAGAGTACTAAGAGGAGAATACTATTATCCTGCTACTAATGCCTTATGGTTTTATGCCCCAAAATCAGGAACAAGTTGTAGCAGTACTTGGTGGAATCAATCATTAGCAGGTAGATATAAAAACCATTGCTTCTATGAACCTGATAGTGGCGTTTGTAAAGAGATACATTAATGAAAAACTTACTAAAAGGGTTTATAATTGGTATAGGAAAGATAATACCTGGAGTATCTGGAGCTATGCTTGCTATAACAATGGGTGTATATGATAAGTCAATATATTATATAAATAACTTTAAAAGTAATAAAAAAGAAAGTATTAGATACTTACTACCATTAGCTTTAGGAATTATATTATCTATTTTAATTTTTAGTAGAATAATTACTTATACCTTAGAAAATTATTATTTACCCACTAAACTATTCTTTATAGGTCTTATAATAGGAGGAATACCAAGTATTATAAATAAAACAGATAAAAAAAGTCACTCTATCACAGTAGTTAGTTTTCTATTATTTTTCTCTTTATCTATGCTTAGTATAAATAATAATTACTTAATAAAAGATAATATACAAGACATAATTATCTTCTTCATATCAGGTATAATAGAAGCTATAGGAACAGTAGTACCAGGAGTAAGTAGTACAGCACTATTAATGATAATAGGTACATATAATAATGTTATGTTATCTATAAGTAACATTCTAAATATAGATAGTATAATACAAAATATCAAAATATTAATACCATTTATAATAGGCACATTACTAGGTATAATACTAACTATAAAATTAATAGATTATTTATTTAAAAAATATAATAAAAAAGTATATAATTTTATACTAGGAGTATTATCTTCTAGTATAGTATTATTAATTATTCAATCTACTAATAAAGAAAGTAATATCTTAGAATTAATAGTAGGTATCATTCTCTTAATAACTGGCATCATAATATCTAATATATTCGAAGATAATTAAACAAAAAGAAAAAAGCCTATCAAGGCTTTTATTTTTAAATTGGTGACCAGTATGGAATTCGAATCCATGAATGCTGCCGTGAAAGGGCAGTGTGTTAAGCCACTTC
>CAKOKN010000009.1 GCA_934091055.1 uncultured Bacilli bacterium
TGTTATTTAAGGAAAAATGATGTATAATCATATATAGAAAGAGAGCGAGTTCGTAAGATGTATTTAAACCGCTCCATAAGCAAAAATCGTCGCACCAATGTGACGTTAATGATTAAATCAATCAGAAATGATTGATTTTTTTGTTATGTTCCGGGATAGGAACGTAATAAAACCACCCGCTATGCGGGTGAGAGATGAAGAAGCGGTGGCGTTAAGAGAAAAATAAATCCTCCTTTGATATAATAGATGATGATCTGCCAACCAAAATCTAAAATCAAAGGAGGATTTATTTTATGAGAAGAAAAAACGATGATGAAAGTTCTTTATCTCATACAAGATGGAACTGTCAGTATCACATAGTCTTTACACCAAAATATCGAAGAAAAGTAATATATAGAAAATTACGCCGAGATATTGGAACATATTTAAGAAGACTATGTGATTATAAGGGCGTTGAGATAATAGAAGCTCAAGCATGTCCAGACTACATACATATGTTAGTGAAGATTCCACCTAAAATAAGTGTATCATCATTTTTGGGATATTTAAAGGGGAAAAGTTCACTGATGATTTTCGAGGGACATGCAAATTTAAAATATAATTATGGAAATAGACATTTTTGGGCAGAAGGATACTATATTAGTACAGTAGGTCTAAATAAAAATACAATTAAAAGATATATACAAAATCAAGACTCAGAAGATAAGATAAAAGATCAAAGAAGTTTGAAAGATAAGGACCCGTTTACGTGTAAGTAAGAGTGACAAAGGCAATTGGCAGACTAAAAAAGCTACCAAATGGTAGCTGCCGTGTCTAGCTTTATAGGCTTCAGAGAAAAACCAACCTTTTTAATGGTTGATTTTTACTTTATAAAATTTAACATATTTAAATAAATATTTATTATGCTACTTCGGATAATTTCTTTGCCACTCTAGATTGTACTTCAAGATAGTATTTAAGTTCTGTATCATTCATATCATCTTCATCCCATTTATTAACATCCTCAGTGAATTTATCATATTTTTCTAAATAAGATGAATATTGCTTTAATAAAGTTGTATTTGTTGGATCAGCACTGTATTTTTTCATAAACTCAACATATTCATTCATAAATGATTCATAACTATCCATAGCATTTTTGAAGTTAGTTCTTAATCCATTAGAATTAGTTGTGTCTGAATTTGTTTCTGTTTTATTATCGTTTGTTTTATTTTCATTTGTTTCTGTTGACTCATTAGTAGTTTCTTTTTCTGGTTCATGTAAAGAAATACTATATTCCTTATCGTCATTATCATAATATATATAGAGAGAATAGCCTTCTTCGTTTTTAGCTCTAAATGAATCTGATGAATTATAAATATCAAGTGTAAATCCTTTGTCTTTGCATGCATTCACATAATCCTTGTATTCATTTTTATCTACACCAACGATATCTATAGATAATGAACTTGATGAATCGTAATTTAATTTTCCTTTTAAGGTTTTAGGTTTTGGCAATTTTTCACTAAGAATATAATCACTCCAAATTAAATATTCAATCTCTTCTTTAAAATTATTTCCACCAACCTCTACATCTCCTAATGAAATAAATGGAATAATCAAAATGCATCCTACTATAAAAATGATTTTATGAAAGTTTTTAATTTTTTCTGGCAATACATCTAAGCAAAGTAATGTTGCATATCCAAATGCTGCAATTTGAATTATGCCAATTATACCGCTTAAAATTTTGCCATCTCTAAATGCTGTAAAAGTAAATAATAAACATATAATTGTTAAAGCGATAGCCCAGCCTTTTAGTTTACCTGTATTTTTTTTCTTTTTATACTCCTGTTCATCATTGTAGTTATCATTTTTCTTTTTGTTTTCTAATTCATGCTCATCAAGTTCTTTTTTTGCCTTTATCTCTGCTTTTTTAATTCTTCCAACTTCTGTAGCTTTATCATCAATAATAACCTTAGATCCACAAAAGCTACATTTCATTTCATCTGAATCTTCAGGTATATTAAGTTCTCCTCCGCATGAAGGACATTTAATTCTTTTTAACTCCATATTCTCACACATTCTCCTTTCTATTATTAGTATATCATATTTTTGTCGTTATGAATAGCAATTTGTCGAAATTAGAAGCAAAAATAAGATAATTTTCTTAGGTGATGATTATGAATACTGAGAAAATTAAGAATATAAGAGAAGAATTGGAGATTACTCAAGAAGACATATCAAGAGTTTTAGGGTGTACAAGAACAGCATATTCATTATGGGAAATAAACAAAAATACAATACCATTATATTATCTAAATAAAATATCAAATGAATATAACATAAATATTGATTATTTAGTAGATTTATCAAATGACAAGTATATCAAATTTGATAAAGTAGAAATTGATAGAATTAATTTAGGTAAAAAGTTAAAAGAAGCAAGGAAATCTATTAATTATACTCAAGAAAAACTTGCCTCAAAATTAAATACAACGCATTCTGTTATAAGTGCTTATGAATCAGGAAAATCAACCGTTTCAACACTATTTATAATAGAGATTGCTAAACTTACAAATAAATCATTAAATTGGTTATTAAATAAAGTTCAATGAAACTATTTAAAAATTTGTGAAAATATGGTATATTATATCTAGTGATTGATATTTATGTATCAATTCGTATATTGGAAAAAAGTTGTAGATACCTACGACGTTGGCTCCAAATTAAATATTACTTGTAAACTGTTATGGTTTGCAATTTTTTTTATACTCTAATCGAACTCACTTATAGTTAAAAAATGATGCTTTATGATTAAAAAATATAATTAAATTATTATAAAAACATTATATAACAACATATATTATAATTATTAGTAAATAATATATATGGTGATTTTTATATGATAGTTAGACTTGGATATGTTGCTATTAGTAATACTATTAATTATACTAGTTCTAGTCCTTATACCTATAGTGAATACTTAAATAAAAATAATATTGAAAAACTTGATGAAGTAATAAAATCCAATCTATTAGGATTAGAAAATATATTAAAATATAATGTTAGAAATAATATTCATTTTTATAGAATGTCTTCTAAGATAATACCACTTGCTACTAAAAAAGAAATAGAATTTAATTATACTACTAAATATAAAAAATATTATGATAGAATTAAGAATATAATAAGAGAAAATAATATACGTGTAGATTTTCATCCAGATCAATTTTGTGTATTAAATAGTACTAATAAAGATGTTGTTGATAGTAGTATAGAAATTTTAAAATATCATTATAATCTTCTTGATATAATGGGTATAGAGGATAAGGTCTTAATACTACATATAGGTAGTAGTGTATTTGGAAAAGATAATTCTATGAAGAGATTTATTAATAGATTTAATTCTCTTCCTAAGTATTTAAGGGATTGTATTGTTATAGAAAATGATGATAAAGTGTTTAATGTTTCAGATGTTATTAGAATTTCTGATACTACTGGGATACCTATTGTTTTAGATTATCATCATTATCTTTGTAATAAAAGTGATATTGATATAAATAAAATATTTAATAGTTGGGGTAATAGAACTCCTAAAGTACATTTTTCATCACCTAAAAGTAAGAAGGACTATCGAAGCCATAGTGAGTATATTGATGGTGATGACTTTATAGCGTTTCTTAGTATTCTAAAAGAAATAGATAGGGATGTTGATATTATGTTAGAATGTAAGGGAAAGGATGATGGTTTATTTAGATTGGTAAGGTATATTAAGTATAAAACTGATTATGAATTTATTGATGAAACTACTTTTAGAATGTAGTTTTTATTTTATGTAAAATAACTATATACAAATAATGTATCATATGATACAATATAATTATATGAAAGGATGATTAGATGTCAAAAGAAGTTAGAATTACTAAAGATATGATATTAGAAGCAGCTTTTGATATAGCAAGAGAAAAGGGATTAGAAGAAGTAAGTAATAGATCAATTGCTAAAAGATTAGAGTGTTCTATTAGACCTATATATTATCAATTTAATAATTCTGATGAGTTAAAAAAAGAACTTTATAATAGAATAGAGAAGTATTTTTATAAGCATATAATGGATAATATGATTGATAATATACCTTATTATAGACAAGTTGGTATTAACTATATAAAATTTGCTAGAGAAGAGAAGAACTTTTTTAAGATACTTTTTATGAGTAAGAGTGATTATCTACCTGAAGGTTTTGTTAGTAAGAGTGAAGATGATTTTAAAGAAATATCTAAATTAATTAAGATGAGTACAAAATTAAATGATGATGATATTAAGTCTTTTCATATTAAAATGTGGATGTTTACACATGGTATTGCTACACTTTTAGCTACTGATACAATATTACTTACTGAAGAGCAGATATCTAATTTGCTTTCTAGTCAATTTCAGGCATTGATGTTACTTGAAGAAAATCCTGATAATAAGTGGATTTTAGATAAAAATAAAGATTGGAGGAAAAATGATGAATAATTTTAAAAATGTTTTATGGGGAATAGTGCTTGTTATAGTGGGAGTTATAATTGGTACTAATAGTTTTGGTTTAACTAATATTAATATTTTCTTTGATGGTTGGTGGACTTTGTTTATTATTGTACCTTGTTTTATAGGATTATTTACTGATAAAGATAAGACAGGTAGTATAATTGGTCTTTTAGTGGGAGTTATTCTTTTACTTAGTTTTAATGGAATAATAGATTTTAATACAATTTGGAAGTTATTATTACCTTGTATTATTGTTATAATTGGTCTATCATTGATATTTAAGAATGTATTTAATACTAAAGTTAATGAAGAAATAAGAAAATTAAATAGTTCAAAGAAAGATAATAAGGGATATTTTGCAGCTTTTTCTGGTCAGAATATAGATTTAAGTAATGAAGAATTTATTGGTACTGATATTAATGCTGTTTTTGGAGGAGTTAAATTGGATTTAAGAAATGCTAAAATTGATAAAGATGCTTTAATAAATGCTTCGGGTATTTTTGGAGGAGTTACTATTTTGGTACCTGAAGATGTTAATGTTAAAGTTAAATCTACTTCTTTATTTGGGGGAGTTGATAATAAGATAAAGAATGATAATACTAATAGTAAAACTATATATATAAATGCAACTTGTTTGTTTGGTGGTGTTGATATAAAATGAGTAGTACTCAGAAATTAATTAAGTATATTGCTGTTTTATTTGGGCTGTTATTATCTTTTTCAATAATATTTTCAATAGTTGAAGGTATAGGAGGAGTGTTTAGAGTATTAATTAATACTGATAATAGTACTTTTGAGACTAGAGTTATTAGTGAGGACTTTAATGATACAATTAATGATATAGATATAGATTTGTCTTCGAGTAATTTGATTATAAAGAAAGGAGATAAGGTACTAGTAGAGAGTAATAGTAAGAGTGTTAAGTATAAGATAGATGGTACTACACTTAAAATTAAAGATAGTAAGAGTAGTTTAGTGAATGGTACTGATAGTAGTGTTATTGTATATATACCTGATGATGTTAAGTTAGATAAATTAAATATTGATATTGGAGCAGGATATTTAACAGCAGAGAGTGTTAATGTTAAAAAGCTTGATTTGAATTTAGGAGTAGGTAGTACTACTATTGATAATTTGATATCTGATGATACTGATATAGATACTGGGGCAGGATCTTTTACTATTAATAGTGGTAGTATAAGTAATTTAGAACTGGATATTGGTGTTGGTAGAACAGTTATTACTGCAGGTATTAATGGAAATAGTAGTATAGATACTGGTATTGGTTCTTTAACTCTTAATTTACCTAATAGTGGTTTTTATACTTTTGATGTGGATAAGGGATTAGGTAGAGTTATAATAAATGATGATGAGATATTTAATGATAAAATAGTAGGAGATGGAATTAATACTATTAAATTAAGTGGTGGAATAGGAGATATTATTGTTAATTTTGATAAATAATGTTGGGTATTTAAGAAAATATTAAGATTTTATAAATAGAAATCTGCTATAATAGTTTATTATTAGGAGGTATTATGATAGAAATTAAAAATGTAAGTAAGACTTATAATGGTAAGAAAAAAGTATTAAAGAATGTTAGTTTTGATATAGATAGTGGGGAGATATTTGCTTTTATAGGACATAATGGTGCTGGTAAGACAACGATGATTAAGAGTATTATAGGAATACTTGACTTTGAAGAAGGTGATATTTTAATAGATGGTAAGAGTATTAAAAAGGAACCTATAGAATGTAAGAAGATAATGGCTTATGTACCAGATAATCCTGATTTATATGAGAATATGAAAGCGATAGATTTTATTAATTTTATTTGTGATATATATGATGTATCAGAGAGCAAGAGAAGAGAGAATACTTTAAAGTATGCTAAGATGTTTGAGATAGAGGATAAATTAAATGATGATATAGCAAGTTTTTCACATGGTATGAAACAGAAGGTGGCTTTAATTGCGGCTTTATCACATGATCCAGAGATACTTATAATGGATGAACCTTTTGTGGGATTAGATCCTAAGGCTGTGTATGATATGAAAGAAATTATGAGAACAATGGCTAAGGATGGTAAGACGATATTTTTCTCTACACATATTTTGGATGTGGCAGAAAAATTATGTGATAGAGTTGCTATAATAAAGGATGGTACTATAGTTAAAGTTGGTAAGATGAAAGATATTAAGGGTGATGAATCTTTAGAGCAGGTCTTTTTGGAGTTGGGTGAAAAGTAATGAAGACATTATCTTTATTGAGAGCAGTACTTACTGAAGATATGGATCTGTTTAAATATAAAGTAGGGACTAATGCTAGTAGACTTAAGAAGATATTATTACCTGTGTTCTTATTTATAGTGGTAGGTTATTCTATTGGGTATTATGCATATATGATAGGGAAACCTTTATATGAAGTTGGACTTACTTATATAATGCTTAGTTTATTTATATTTATGGTTAGTATAATAACTATTATAGAGGGAATATATAAATCACAAGGGATATTATTTGAAGCTAAAGATAATGATTTGTTGTTTTCTCTTCCTATATCAAGAGGTAAAATATTGTTTGTTAGAATATTTAAATTAATATTATTTCAGTATTTATATAATTTGATGTTTTTATTACCTGCTTTTGTGATATATATTTATTTTGAAAAACCTGGGATTAGTTTTTATTTGATAACATTTCTTATGACAGTGTTAATACCTATAATACCTACTGTTATATCTAGTATACTTGGATATTTAATTAAGATTGTTTCTAGTAGGTTTAAATCTAAAAAGATAATGCAGACTATTCTTTCTTGCACTATTTTTATGGGAATATTTTTACTTAGTTTTAATTTTAATAATTTTATTAGTGATATAGCTAGTAAGGCTACTGGTATTAATGATATGCTTACTAGAATATATTATCCAGTAGGAGCTTATGTAACACTTATTAATAAGTTTGATATAGTAGTATTAATTAAGTTGTTGTTTATAAATATTATACCTTTTTTGTTGTTTATTTTAGTTGGTAGTAGGTATTATTTTAAGATAATATCTAATTCTAGAGATAGTGTTACTAGAGGTAATAAGAGAAAGAAAGAAGTATTTAAGAAGAATAGTTCTATTATGGCTTTGACTAAGAAGGAACTAAAGAGATATTTTTCTTCTCCTGTATATATGTTTAATACGATATTTGGATTACTTTTAATATTTGTGATTACTGTATTTTTATGTATTAAGGGAGATAGTGTTTTAGATGTGTTTCTTAATAGTGAGGGTATTGATAATATAGATATTTCTATGCCAATTATTTATTATGTTTTGGTGTTATTTTCTTGTGCTATGACTTCGATTACTTCTTCTTCGATATCGTTAGAGGGAAGGACTATTAATATTACTAAAAGTCTTCCTGTTAGTGAAAGAGATATATTGAAGTCTAAGATTGTTTATTGTTATTTTATAGAGTTACCTTTTATTTTGATGTCTGAATTTATATTTTTTATAGTGTTTAAAGTTAGTTTTGTTGATATTTTATTGATACTTGGTATTGGTTTAGTGATGGTTACTTTATCTAGTATAATAGGTTTACTAGTTAATTTGAAGTATCCTAAGATGAATGCTTCTTCAGATACTGAGATTGTTAAACAGAGTATTAGTAGTATGATATCAGTGTTTGTTGGTATGGGTATATTTATTGGTTCTTTGATAGTGGGAATGTTATTGTATGATAAGATGGATATTTATTTATTACTTGGATTACATATGATTATATTGTTAGTTGTTACAATAATACTTTATATTATACTTATGAATAAGGGAACAAGAGAATATAGAAATATTAATGTATAGTTTTGTTTAGCGCTCTAAGCCTAAGGTCTTAGAGCGTTATTTTTAGCCTGTAGTCTAAAAATAAAATATTTATTATTTAAGAAAATCTTAAGGTTTTATAGATAGAAATATGCTATAATAAACAATAGTGTTAATCTAGTAGAAGGGAAGAAGTATATGTCAAATATTTTGATAGTAGATGATGAAAAGGAGATAGCGGATCTTCTTGAGGTATATTTAAATAATGAAAATTATAATAATCATAGTGGTAATTCTCCATTGCTTGTTGGTAATATAGAAGAAGATGATGTTGTAAAGAGAAGATATAAATAGTATAATGTATATAGATGTTTGTAGGAGGTATATATGGGTGTTAAAATTAAGAATATAATAATTAAGAATTATAAGTGGATTATTTCTTTTGGAGCATTAATATTATTTTTAGCGTTAGCAGAAGATGTATTTAATAAAGAGATTATGAATGGTGATATAATTGGATATAACTTTGTAAGTAAGTATTTAATTAGAGATTGGGTAACTCCTTTGATGAAGATCATTACTTTCTTTGGAGGTCCTGTTTGTTTAATTGGTATTACGATAGTGTTGTTTATTGTAATTAAAAGAAAAAAAGTTGGTATTTTGATAGGAGCTAATTTGGTTATTGTTACAATATTAAATCAGATTCTTAAGTTTATTCTTCAGAGACCTAGACCAACGGAATATAGAATAATAGATGAAAGTGGTTATAGTTTTCCATCAGGTCATTCAATGGCGAGTATGGCGTTTTATGGATTTTTGATATATTTAATTTATAAAAATATTAGTAATAAATATTTAAAATGGAGCTTGATAGTTGTTCTTTCATTATTAATTATAAGTATTGGAATTAGTAGAATATATTTAGGAGTTCATTATACTAGTGATGTATTAGGAGGTTTCTTACTTTCTATTTCGTATTTGATTTTATATACTAATATTGTTAATAGTATAGTTGATAGTAAAAAAGTGTAAAGTTAAGTTAAATTTATAAATTAACTTTCTTTTTTTTATTATTTTTTGTATACTTATAGTAAGTAATAATAGAGATAAAGGAGGATATATGGATAAAGTTATTGGAATATTTTTTATTGCAATAATAGGGACACTATTACATTTTATATATGAGTGGTCTAATCATAATAAAGTGGTATCTTTGTTTGCTGCGGTAAATGAAAGTACTTGGGAGCATATTAAAATAGCACTTACTCCTACTTTTATTTGGAGTTTATATGATGGAGCAGTTTATGGCTTAAATGCTAATTACTTTGTTGCTAAGGCTATTAGTGTGTTAGTAATAATAGTATTAATACCATTATTATTTTATACTTATCAAATATTTACTAAGAAAGCTATGTTACCTATAGATATTATAATATTTTATATTGCTATTATAGTTAGTAATTTGATGTTTTATTATATAATAAGTCTTGATAATTTACATTTCTTTTATACTTATATATCTGTAGTAGTATTGTTTATTATATTTGGTTTTTATATGGTGTTAACGTTATTACCTATAGAGAATTTTTTGTTTAAAGATCTTATAACAAAAAAATATGGAATAAAGGGTCACTCTGATAGTAAACATAAATAGATTAATAAAAATTAAGAAATATGTTTTAATAACATATTTTTTTTGGTATAATATATCTAGAAAGTTAGAAGTGAAAAAATGAGAAATATATATGATTTAACCATAAAAGAATTAGAAGATTATTTTGTGTCTATAAATGAGAAACCTTTTAGGGCAGTTCAAGTATATGAAGGGTTGTATAAAAAGAGATATAATTCATTTGATGATATGACTAATATAAGTAAAAATCTTAGAGAAAAATTAAAGGGTGATTTTTCTTTTTATAAAATAAAATTAATAATTAAACAAGAAAGTAGAGATGTTTATAAATATCTTTTTGAATTAGAAGATGGTAATAAGATAGAGACTGTTCTTATGTTTCATAATTATGGTATTAGTATTTGTGTTTCTTCACAAGTTGGCTGCAATATGTCTTGTGCTTTTTGTGAAAGTGGAAGATTAAAGAAAGTAAGAAACTTGGAGGCTTATGAGATAGTAGAACAATTACTTATAATTGAAGATGATATTAAAAAGAGAATTACACATGTTGTTGTTATGGGAATTGGAGAACCTTTTGATAATTATGATAATGTTATGAGGTTTGTTAAAATAATTAATTGTGGTAAAGGAATAGATATTGGTTCTAGACATATTACTATTTCTACTTGTGGAGTTATCCCAGGTATTAAGAAATTTATGAAAGAGGATGGGCAAGTTAATTTAGCTATTAGCCTGCACGCTCCTAATGATGAACTTAGAACTAAGCTTATGCCTATTAATAAGGCATATCATCTACAAGAATTAATGGATGTTATAAAAGAATATATAGCTACTACTAATAGAAGAGTAACATTTGAGTATATTATGTTAGAAGATATTAATGATAGTGAAGAAGATGCTAAAGAGTTAGTTAAGCTTTTAAAGGGAATTAATTGTTATGTTAATTTAATTCCTTATAATGAGACTGAGAATATTGGTTTTAAGAGAACAAAAGAGTGGAAAATTTTGAAATTTTATGATATACTTAAGTCAAATAAGATAAATACAACAATAAGAAAAGAATTTGGTTCTTCTGTTGATGCAGCTTGTGGTCAACTTAGAGCTAAAACTTAGGAGGAAGTGAAATATATATGCAGACATTTTATATGACTGATGCAGGAAAGGTAAGAACGCATAATGAAGATAATGTAACAATAATTAGTAATAATAATAATGAATTTATTTTGGCAGTAGCTGATGGAATGGGAGGCCATAAGGCTGGAGAAGTTGCATCTAATATTGCTATAGAACATATTACGGAGAGTTTTGAAAGTATGCAATCTCTTGGTAAAAAAGAGGATGCTATTGATTGGCTTCGTCAAGTAGTGAGAGAAATTAATGATAATATTTTTTCATATACTAATAAACATCCTGAGAGTAAAGGAATGGGAACAACTTTAGTAATAGCAGTTAAAACTGATGAATATATATTATATGGAAATATAGGTGATTCTTCAGGATATGTTATGAAAAATCAAAAATTACATAAAGTAACTAAAGATCATACACTTGTTAATTTACTTGTGTCAACTGGAGAGCTTACTCCTGAACAGGCGAAGTTTCATCCTAGAAAAAATCTTCTTACTAGAGCATTAGGAGCTAATGATCCAATAGAAATAGATATTTTTGATGTTGATAATACTATAAATGGGTTGTTTTTATGTAGTGATGGATTAACTAACTTAGTTACTGATGAACAGATAGAGAAGGTTTTAAATAGTAATTTATCTATTGAAGAGCAAGTTGAAAAACTTATTAAAAAGAGTAATATGCGTGGTGGCACTGACAATATATCAATTGCTTATCTAAAAAAAGAAAGTGGTGATTTATAATGCTATCTAGGGGTCAAAAGATTAATGACAGATATGAAATAATTAAGACTATTGGTGAAGGTGGTATGGCTAATGTTTATTTAGCTAATGATACTATTTTAGATAGGAAAGTAGCTATTAAGGTTTTAAGAGGAGATCTTTCTAATGATGAGAAATTTATTCGTCGTTTTAAGAGAGAAGCTCTTTCGGTATCTAATTTGTCTCATCCTAATATTGTTGAGGTATATGATGTAGGAGAAGAAGATGGTAATTATTATATAGTAATGGAATATATAGATGGTAAGACACTTAAACAGTTGTTGCAGAAGAGGGGTGCTCTTACTTTAACTGAGGTAATTGATATTATGTGTCAACTTACTGATGGGTTGGCACACGCACATGAGGCTTATATAATTCATAGAGATATTAAACCACAGAATATAATGATTGAAGATAATGGCCTTGTTAAGATTACGGATTTTGGTATTGCTATGGCACTTAATTCTACACAACTTACACAAACTAATTCTGTTATGGGGTCAGTACATTATTTACCTCCAGAGCAGGCTAATGGTAAAGGCTCTACAGTTAAGAGTGATATTTATTCTCTTGGTATATTGATGTATGAATTACTTACTGGTTCTGTTCCTTTTAAAGGGGATACTGCAGTTGAGATAGCTTTAAAACATATGAAGGAAAAAATTCCTAGTATAAGGAAACAGAATCCTACTATTCCGCAGTCTGTTGAGAATATTGTATTAAAAGCTACTGCTAAAAATCCTAAGAATAGATATGATACAGTAAGAGATATGTATAATGATTTGAAGACAGCGATGGATAGAGATAATGAGAAGAGACTTGTTTATGAGTATCCTGAGAATGATTTAGAAGAGACTAAAGTTATTACTCCTATTGTTAAAGAAAATAAAAAGACAATTATTGATAAGCCTGATGAAGAAGAAGGAGAAACAACTAAGACTAAGAGTGATAAGAATAAATTACCAATAATATTGTCTATAGTTTTACTTACAGTACTTATTGTACTTGCAGTTATATTCTTGTTAATTAGTAAACAAGATGTTAAAGAAGTAAAGGTTCCTGATGTTGTTGGAATAACTACTGAAGAGGCAATAGAAAAACTTAAGAAGGTTGGACTTGAATATACTACTAAATCTGAAGAGAGTGAGACTGTTGATGAAGGTAAGGTTATTAGAACTGAACCTAAGGCAGGATCTAGTAAGACTAAAGGTAGTACTGTAACTATAGTAGAGTCTTCGGGTAAAGAGTTTTTATTACTAGAAGATTATACTGGTAAGAATTATTATGAAGTAAAAGCTAAACTAGAGCTTAGTGGAGTCAAAGTTGAAATGAAGACAAAGTCTGTGGATAATGCTTCTGAATATAAGGATAAAGAGGATTTGATAATTGATCAAGAACCTAAATTTGATAGTGAAAAAGAAGTTAAATTGTTTGAAAATGATAGTGTTGTTTTATATATTCCTGAGGTTGATGTTTATCCAGATATGGTTAAAGAAAAATGGACTTTATCTCAAGCACAAGATTTTGCTAAGGAATATAATTTGACACTTGACATTACTTACGAAGAGAAAGATGATGTAGATGAGAATATAATATTATCACAAGGTAGAGCAGTTGGAGATCCTATATATGAAGGATATACTTTGAAGATTACAGTATCTAAAAAGAAGGATAAGAAGGATGAAAATAAGACTGATCCTACTAAACCTTTGATGCCTAGTGATAATGAATAAGGAGTGTATATGGAAGGCATAATTATAAAAAACCAGAGTAATGATTATACAGTGAGAACTAAGAATAGTGTTAATATATGTAAACCAAGAGGTAAATTTAGGAATGATAAGATAACTCCTTTAGTAGGAGATAGAGTAGTAATAGATGATATTAATAACTATATACTTGAAATAAAAGAGAGAAAGAATTTTTTGATTAGGCCTTCGATTGCTAATGTTGACATAGCTATTATTGTAACATCAGTAAAAGAACCCAATTTTGATAGTAATCTTTTGGATAAGCTTCTTACGATAATATCTTATAATAATGTTAAACCAGTTGTGTGTTTGACTAAGATGGATTTACTTAATGATGAAGAACTTGATAGAATAAATAGTATATTTAATTATTATAAGAGTATTGGTTATGATGTTATTACTAATAATGATATTAAAGAGTTAAAAGAAATTATTAAGAATAAGATAGTAGTTTTTGCAGGACAATCTGGTGCGGGTAAGTCATCATTATTAAATAGATTAGATAAGACTTTAGAACTTCAGACTAATGAGATATCAAAAGCTTTAGGAAGAGGTAAACATACTACGAGATGTGTTACTTTATATGATATATGTGATGCTTTGGTAGCGGATACTCCAGGGTTTTCTTCGATAGACTTTAGAGGTATGACAAAAATAGATATTAGGGATAATATGAAGGAAATGTTTGATAATTTGGAATATTGTAAATATAGGGATTGTATGCATATTAAAGAGGATGACTGCTACGTCAAGAAGCTTTTGGAGGAGAATAAAATTCTTTCTTCTAGATATGATAACTATAAATCTTTTATAGGGGGGAAGTAATATGGAACTTTCTATATCAATACTTAATGCGGTAGATAGAAGTAATATAATAAAAATATTAAATGATACTAATGTTAGTTATATACATATGGATGTTATGGATGGTAAGTTTGTACCGGAGGTTTCTCTTTCTTGTACAGAGTTTAGGAGTTTATCTGGTTTAACTAATAAAAAACTTGATGTTCATTTGATGATGGAAGATCCAATGGAGTATATAAAAGAAATTAGTGATATAGATAATGTTTGGAATATTACTATTCATCTTGAGATAGATAAAGATATAAAGAAGATACTTTCTTATATTGGTTCTTTAGGCATTAAAAGAGGAATATCTATAAAACCTAATACTGATATAGATAAGTTAATTCCTTATTTAGATGATATTGATTTAATACTTGTTATGACTGTTGAACCTGGACTTGGGGGACAGAAGTTTATTGAGGATAGTATAAAAAGAATTAGTGATATAAAGAATTTGATTAAAGATAGAGATATAGTATTAGAGGTTGATGGTGGTATAAATAGTGATACTATTGATAAGGTAAGGGAAGCTTCAATAGCAGTTGTTGGGTCTTATATTACTAGAAGTAATGATCCTATAGCTAGTATTAATAGTTTGTTAGTATAAAAATAACTTCTTTCTTTATAATAAATAGAGAAAGGAGTTTTAATATGCAAGAAGAAAATGATAAGATATTAGATAAAGAGGTATTAAAAGAAGAATATAAGCTTGGTAAAGAGTATTATGATAAGATATTAGAGAAGGCTAATGAAGTAAAAGAAAAGTATGATTAGTAAAATAATTGTATTGTTATAAAAGTTATGGTATAATTACTTTAGGAGAGTGTTATAATGGCTAAGAAGAATGAAGATAATATTAATGGAGCTTTGGCTTTACTTATTGCTGCAACTGTTGTAATAGTGGGAGTACTTTGTTTATTGTTCGCTACTAATGTAATTAGTTTTAATATTAAATAACTTGATAAAAAAGTTTTCTATATTGAGTATTGAAAATTAAAAAATTTTCTGTCTATATGATGGAAAGTTTTTGGCTTGAAACTTTGTTTTTTTGTAGTAATTATGTTTTTTTAATATAAAGGAGTGTGTTATTAAAATGAAATCAGAAAAAACCAAGAATATTATAATTAGTATATTGGTAGTAGTTATTATAATTATATTGACAATTATGATATTAATGTTGACAGGTGTAATTGATTTAAATTCAAAGGATAATGAAATATCAAACAACAATAAATCAGAAGAAATAATAGATAAAAAAGATAATAGTAGTACACCAGAGGAATTAGTAGAGGAAAAAGATTGGACTGAATATTTATTGTCAATGCATATTCTTGAGGCTAAAGTAAAAAGAATAAGATATAAAGAGTTCGGAGCTGAAAGAGATCAAAATGAAACTAAAGTTATTGATTTGGCACAATTAAAAGAATTATTATCTAAGTTTAAGGATAGTGAACTAAAAATGGTGTATAGTTTAGGTATGGGTGGATCTGGTGATGGTGATTATCTTGAAGTGATGTATGAAAAAGACGATAATAAATATATATTTAATGTGAAAAAAGGTTTAATATTTTTAGATGAAAATGATAAAGATATGGTTGCATTCTTTAATGACAAAAATTATGATGTTGAACATTCTGAATATAAAGGTGAAGATGGTAGTTTTTACTTTTATAGAATAGAAAATTATAATGAAAGTATTTATGATAATTATTTTGAATAGTATAATAATTTATGATTATACTATTTTTTTGTTAAAATAAAAAAAGATAGATTATTCTATCTTTATTAAGCTAATTCGTTATTCTTTTTCATTGATCTAGCTTCTCTAACACTAGTCTTTACTTTGCTACCATCTTTTAAAGTAACAGTAGTCATATTTACTTTTTGAGTACTTTTAGTTATTTTTAGACAGTTAGGTCTATTATTTACAGATCTAGTCTTTTTAGTTGATATATTTTCCATAGAATTACCTCCTCATCAGTTCGTTATTAACTTTATCATAAAAATTAGATTTAGTCAATATTTATTTGATATTTTAGTGTTTATGGGCATCATTTTTGATAAATTCTCGTAAAATTTTGGTTATTGCTCTTTTTTCTATTCTTGAAACGTAGCTTCTTGATATACCTAGATTTTTAGCTATTTCTTTTTGGGTTATTTCGTCTTGGCCGTCTAGACCGTATCTTTTAGTTAATACTTCTTTTTCTCTGGGTGCTAGTATTTTCATGTATTCTTTTAGTAGTTTGATGTTATCGTTTTTATAGATTTCTTCTGCAAAGTCAGGATCTGTTGTTTTTAGGACATCGAGAATTGTTACTTCGTTACCGTCTTTGTCGTAACTTATTCCGTCATATAAGCTTACGTTTTTAGAGTTTTTTTTGTCTGCTCTAAAGTACATTAGGATTTCGTTTTCGGCACATTTTGCTATGTAGGTTGTTAGTTTTACGTTTTTGTTAGGAGAGAAACTATCTATTCCTTTGATTAAGCCTACTGTACCTATGCCGATTAGGTCGTCTATATCGTTGATGTTGGACTCGAATTTTTTGACGATATGGGCTACTAATCGTAAGTTGTGTTCTATTAGTTTGGCTCGTGCTTCTTTATCTCCTTGAAGCATTTTTGTTATGTATATTTCTTCCTCTTCCTTGGGTAATGGGTCTGGGAAGATGTTGTTTGAGTAGGCACCAGTGAAGAATGTTAGGTTATTTAGTAGGATGTTTAATATATTTATAAGCATTTTATACCTCCTAATAGAGTTTATGCTTATTTTTTTATTAATACCACTTGAAGCCTAGGGTCTTCAAGTGAGTACTAGAGCCTAGGGTCTCTAGTACTTAAATTTTTGGGATAAAAGTACTTCTATATCTTTATTTTTAGTTAAAAATAAAGTATAATTATATATATTGAGGTGAAGAGATGAATTATTTTTATCCTGATATATATCAGAAGAGTATATATACTATTAACTATGATAAATTAAAAGATAATGGTATTAAGTGTTTGTTGTATGACTTAGATAATACTTGTGTACCTTATGTTGATAGAACTCCTAGTAGGAAGTTAAAAGATTTATTTGATAAGCTTACTGATATGGGGTTTAAAGTAATTATTTTTTCTAATTCACCTAGAACTAGGTTAGAACCATTTAAGAAAGAACTTAATGTTGATTGTTGTGCTAGTGCTGGTAAACCTAGGAAGAGAAGTTTTATTAAAGTGTTAGAGATGTATAAGTTTAGTTTATCTGAAGTAGCTATAGTTGGAGATCAACTTATGACTGATATATTTGGGGGTAATAGAGTGGGAATTACTACTATACTTGTTAATCCTTTGTCTGATATAGATATGCCATTTACTAAAATATATAGGTTCATTGAGAAAAAGAAAATAAAAAAAATGAATGACTTAGGTGTTTTTGAAGTAGGTAGATATTATGACTAAGAAGTGTATGGGATGTGGTATTGTTCTTCAGAGTACTGATAAACAAAAAGATGGTTATGTAGATAATATAGATAAAGATATATGTGAGAGATGTTTTAAATTAAAATATTATGGTGAATATAAGGAAGTGTCTTTAAATAATAAAGAATATCAGAGTATATTAGATAGTATTCCTAAAGATGCTCTAGTAGTTTATTTATCTTCAGTATTAAATATTAATTTAGAATATATGGATAAGTTTAATAATGTTATTGTTGTTTTGACTAAGAAAGATTTACTTCCTAAGTCTATTAAAGATTATAAATTAATAGATTATGTTTCTAAGATGAATAATAAATATCTTGATATAGAAATAGTTAGTTCAGTTAAGAATTATAACTTAGATAGTTTAATGAATAAGATAAAAAAATATAATACAAATAATTGTGTATATTTTGTTGGTATGACTAATTCTGGTAAGTCTACTTTGATAAATAAAATAATTAAAAATTATACAGATGAAGATACAGAAGTTACTACTAGTATATATCCTTCAACTACATTAAATAAAATAGAGTTTGATATAGATGGTTTAAAAATTGTTGATACACCAGGGTTATTGAGTAGTGGATCTGTACTAAATTATTTATCTTTAAAAGATATAAAGAAGATAACTCCTAAAAAGGAGATTAAACCTAGAAGTTATCAGTTAAAGAAAGATGGCTCACTTATAGTAGATGATTTAGCTAGGATTAATTATTATAGTGATAATAATATAGTTATATATTTAGCTAATGGCATAAATATAGTGAAGAGTAGTTTAAGTAATAACAAATTACTTGATGGTGTTAAGTATTCTTTTGATTTATTACCTTTTGAAGATATTGTGATTGAAGATTTGTGTTTTATTAAGTTTACAAAGAAGTGTAAAATTGATATTTATATGCCTTATAAAGTAAATATTTATAAGAGAAATAATTTGATATAAAATTAGTAATTTTGCTATTTACTTTTTTACTATTTTATATTATAATTTATTTAGAATATGGAGGTATGAATATGAGTAAATATTTGACTAAAGAAGATTTAGAATTGATAGCAGATAATCCTACTTTTAGTACTATAGAAAGCTTATATAATAAGTATAAGAGTAATGATGAGGTTAGTGAAGTTAGTGTTAATAGAGAGGTAGATAATAATTTTAATTCTGTACCTATAAATGGAAATACTTCTTCCTTAAATGTGAAAGAGCCTGTTACACCTGTACCTCCTTTAAGCAATACAAATAATGCTTCTATAGGAAGCGCTATACCAAGTTTTGAGTTACCTAAAGTAGATACTCCGGTAGTAAATAATAATAGTACAGTTGTTAATACTGAACCTTTGGCATTTAATGGTAATTTATTTGATACTCAAAGTAATCAAATGAATGGGTTGATGCAAACTACTGATAATTTTGGTAGGCCTCCAGTAGATAATGCTAATAATAGTGTTAATGTACAAAATACTAATAGTAATATTCCTGTATATGGAAATGGAACTGTTAATAGAGAATCAAATGGAATGCAACCTACTAATCAAATGGGAGGAACTGGTCCAGTACAACAAACTCCAACGATGTTTGGTCAATTACAAAGTAATTATACAAGAGCAGCCTAAGGCTACTTTTTTTATTGGAATTGTTATTGACAACTTAAAGTATTTAATATATAATAACGACAGAATTGAGGTAATTTATGAATACAAAAACAATTAATATACAAGTTTTAGCTTTACTTGGAGATGGTGTTTTTTCATTATATATTAGAGAAAAAATATTAGAACTTGGAATAAATAATACTAAGGAATTTCAAAATAAATTAATTAGTTATGTATCTGCGAAAAGTCAGGCGAAGATACTTAACTATTTAATTGATAATGGGAAGCTTACTGATTTAGAAATTGATGTAGTAAAGAGAGGTAGAAATTATAAGAATGGTAATCATCCTAAGAATACTGATATTATTACTTATAAATATTCTACGGGGTTTGAAGCTTTACTTGGAGATTTATATTTAAATGATAAAGATAGACTTAATGAAATATTAAATATGATAGAGGTGAAATAATGCAAGTATTTGGAAAGAATGTTGCTAGAGAAATATTAAATAGTAATAAGAGAGTAAATAAAATATATTTAAGTAATAGATTTAATGATAGAGATATTTTAGATTTAATAGATAAGAGAAGAATTAATACTAAGGTGTTAGAGTTAAGAGACTTAGATAAGATGTGCAATGGATTACATCAGGGGATAATATTAGAGGTAGATGATATTAAGACTTATACTTTTGATGAAGTTATTCCTAATATAGATAAAGAGTATCCTTTAGTGGTAATATTAGATCATATTGAAGATCCACATAACTTTGGAGCTATAATTAGAACAAGTGAAGCGTTAGGAGTGGATGCTATTATAATACCTAATGATAGATCGGTACAGATTACAGGGACTGTTGTTAAAACTTCTGTTGGTACTATTGAGAGAGTTAAGATAATAAATGTTGTTAATTTAAATAATACTATAAAAAAACTAAAAGACTATGGTTATTGGGTAGTTGGTACTGATATGAATGGTACTTGTTATACAGATATAGATTATAAAACTAAGATAGCATTAGTTATTGGAAATGAAGGTAAAGGTATAAGTAGATTAGTTAGTGAGAATTGTGATTATTTGGCGAAAATTCCTATGTCTGGGACTGTAAACAGTTTAAATGCTTCAGTTGCTTGTGGTATCTTTTTATCAGAGATTGTAAGGTCTAGGAAGTATTAATGTATAATGATTATGAATTGTTATATTTAGCTAAAGAAAACAATGAGACTGCTATTAAGATATTATATGATAAGTATTATCCTATTCTTTGTATTAAAGCTAGGATATATAGTAGGATTATTAATAGTTCGTATGAAGAATTATTTCAAGAAGCTAATTTTGCTTTTTATTTAGCAGTAGATAGGTATCAGGATAATACTAGATTTGTTACTTATTTAAATAAGTGTCTTGATAGTGTATTAATTAACTATAATAAATCTTATTGTAGAAATAAAAATAAAGTATTAAATAATTCTATTTCTTTTGATTGTGTTGATTATAATGTACTTATTGATAATGATAATAATCCTGAGACAATTTTAATGGAAGAATATAACTATAGTTTGTTAAAGAGTAGAATAATAGATAGTCTTAGTTGGAATGAGGAACTTGTTTTTGCTTTGAAAGAACAAAACTACACTACAAAGGAAATAGCTGAAATTACTGATAAAAGTTTAAAATCTGTTTATAATATTATAGGAAGAATAAAAAGAAAGATAGAAATAATAATGTCAAATTAGTGTAATGAGAAGAATAGATATTTACAAAATAAGTTTTCTAATATATACTAATTATGTGGGAGGCAGATATGAAAAATAATGATAGAGAACTTAGTAGTGAAGAATTATTAGAATTTATTAGAGAAGTTAGTAATTCTAAGACTGTTGCTGATATTCAGAGTAGTTTGGGTAAGTTACTAACAAATGAAAAAGAAGATATTCAACCAGTGGAAGTTAAAGAAGATACTGCCTCTATAGGGGATACTTCTTTTAAAGGTGCTAGTATTTATGATGCTGAGGATTTACCTTTAGTTAAGGCTGATTATGAAAATATGAAAGAAAGAAATAAACAGTTAGATAACTATGCTTCTTTTGAGGATGAAGAGATAAAAGAAGAAGTTACTGCTCCTGTTTTGGAAAAGAGACTTCCAAATCCTTGGGAAGGGATTAGGACTGTTACTCCAGGAGATAATAATTAGAAAATATATAAATGCTTAGGCATTTTTTTCTTTGGTGTAATATATGTGTATATAGCAAACAATTGTATTATTTTGTATTGACAATTAGTTACTATTATATTATAATAATCGATGTGTGATTGAAGAAGAGGCGATAATATGGATAAGATAATTATTAAAGGTGCTAGAGAGAATAATTTAAAGAATATTGATATAGAAATACCTAAGAATAAATTAGTTGTTATGACTGGTGTATCTGGTAGTGGTAAGTCTTCTCTTGCTTTTGATACTATATATGCAGAGGGACAAAGAAGATATGTAGAGAGTTTGTCTGCTTACGCAAGACAGTTTATGGGTAATTCTACTAAACCTGATGTTGATGTGATAGAGGGATTATCTCCTAGTATATCTATTGATCAGAAAACTACTAATAAAAATCCTCGTAGTACTGTTGGTACTGTTACGGAGATATATGATTATTTGAGATTATTGTTTGCTAGAGTTGGTACACCATATTGTCCTAAACATCATATACCTATTACTTCACAATCTATTGAAGAGATGACTAATAAAGTTTTAGATATGGAAGATAATACTAAGATAATGGTTATGTCTCCGGTTGTAAAAGGAGAAAAAGGGACACAAAGTGATTTACTTGATAAACTTAGAAAAGAAGGTTATATTAGAGCTAAAATCGATGAAGAAGTTAGAGATTTAGCGGAAGAAATTACTTTAGATAAGAATAAAAAACATAATATTTCTGTTGTTGTGGATAGATTAGTTATAAAAGATGGAATAAGAAGTAGATTATATTCTTCTTTAGAGACTGCTACTAAGCTTAGTGGTGGTAAAGTTATAATTGATGTAGTAGGTGGAGAAGAGATATTATTTTCTGAAGATTATGCTTGTCCTTATTGTGAGTATTCTTTAGAGGAGTTAGAACCTAGAATATTTTCTTTTAATGCTCCTTATGGAGCTTGTCCTGATTGTAAAGGACTTGGTGTTAAATATAAGATAGATATAGATTTAGTTATTCCTGATAAAACTAAGAGTATTTTAGATGGAGCTATTAAGCCTATTAATTTAGATGAAGAATCTAGTATTATGTATACAGAACTTACTACAGTAGCTAAGCATTATAATATTGATTTATCTAAACCTGTTAAAGACTTAAAGAAAGAAGAACTTGATATAATATTATATGGTGCAAAAGACGCTATTACTTTTAATTATCAGGCAAAGAATGGTAATACTAGAAAGAGTACAAGTTATTATGAGGGAATAATAACTAATTTAGAGAGAAGATATATTGAAACTAAAAGTAGTTGGATAAGAGAGTGGATAGAAGGTTATATGACAGAGTTAGAATGTCCTACTTGTCATTCTTCTAGACTTAAACCTTCAGTATTAAATGTTTTAATAAATAATAAAAATATTTATGAAGTTACTTGTATGTCTATTGAAGAAATGAATGAGTATATTTCTAATTTAAAACTAACTAAGGAACAAAAAGAAATTTCTGAGATTATTATTAAAGAGATTAAATCTAGATTGAAATTTTTAATGAATGTTGGTTTGTCTTATTTGACTTTAGCAAGAGAAGCTGGTACTTTATCAGGAGGTGAAAGTCAGAGAATAAGATTGGCTACACAAATTGGTTCTAGATTAACAGGTGTACTTTATGTATTAGATGAACCTAGTATTGGTCTTCATCAAAGAGATAATCAGAAACTTATTAATTCACTTCTTGAGATGAGAGATTTAGGTAATTCTTTAATTGTTGTTGAACACGATACTGATACTATGCTTGCTGCTGATTATTTAGTAGATATTGGTCCTGGAGCAGGAGAACAAGGTGGTTATGTTGTGGCTGCTGGAACGCCTAAGGAAGTTATGGATTGTGAAAATAGTCTTACTGGTAGATATCTTAAAGGTACTGAGAAGATAGATATACCACTTAAGAGAAGAAAAGGTAATAAGAAGTATTTGGAGATAAAAGGTGCTAAAGAGAATAATTTAAAGAATATTAATGTTAAGATTCCTCTTGGTACTATTACTTTGATTACTGGTGTGTCTGGTAGTGGTAAATCTACTTTGATAAATGAAATATTATATAAAGCATTAGCAGTTAAAGTATATGGTTCTAAACTTAAACCTGGTAAATATAAAGAGATAAAGGGTCTTGAAAATGTTGATAAGGTAGTGCAAATTACACAGTCTCCGATTGGAAGAACTCCTAGAAGTAATCCAGCTACTTATACTGGTGTATTTGATGATATAAGAGATATCTTTGCAGAAACTAAAGAAGCTAAAATTAGAGGTTATGATAAGGGAAGATTTAGTTTTAATGTTAAAGGTGGAAGATGTGAAGCTTGTTGGGGTGACGGTGTAAAGAAGATAGAGATGCACTTTTTACCTGATGTTTATGTTCCTTGCGAAATATGTAATGGTACTAGATATAATACAGAAACTTTAGAGATTAAATATAAAGGAAAAAATATATATGAAGTACTAAATATGAGAGTAGATGAAGCAATAGAATTTTTTGAAAATCATCCTAAAGTACTTAATAAATTAAAAGTTTTAAGTGATGTTGGATTGGGTTATGTTCGTTTAGGACAGAGTGCTCCGACATTATCAGGAGGAGAAGCTTCTAGAGTAAAATTAGCTAAAGAACTTCAAAAGAAACCTACTGGAAAGACAGTATTTATATTGGATGAGCCTACTACTGGCCTTCATACTGATGATATAAAGAAATTACTTGTTATACTACAAAGAATAGTAGATAATGGTGATACTGTTATTATAATAGAACATAATTTAGATGTTATTAAAGTAGCTGATTATATAATTGATTTAGGACCTGAAGGTGGTAGTGGAGGAGGTACAGTAGTAGCTACTGGTACTCCTGAAGAGGTTTCTAAAGTAGAAAAATCTTATACTGGTCAATTTTTAAAAGATATATTAAATAAATAGTTTAGTGATTGCTAAACTATTTTCTTATGATATAATTATATAGTAGGTGGTAGAGTGGATATATTTAAAATACAATTAGATAAAGCTATTAATAAGGGAAATATTGATAAGTTTTTATTGAAGAAAAGAAAGAATAAAAAGAACTCTAATAAAATTAATAAGTATGCTAATTATATAATTGATAATTGTTATAATTTTGATTGGTTAACTGATTATGTTTTACTTTATGGTATAGATGACTTTGCAGATAGTATAGTAGATAATTATAAAAATATTGAAAGTAAATGTAGTGATTGTAGTTTTATACTAAGAGGTATTTGTTCTTATCCTAATGATAAACTAGAAAGTTATTTAGATAAGATAATTTATGACTTATCACCTCAGTATATAGGAGTTCTATTAGATGAAATTCAAAAAAATAATGAATTGATTAATTATTTAATAGATAAGTATGTTAGTGATCCTTTAGTTGGAGGAAAGTTATCTTCAGTAATGGTTTCTAAAAATATTTGTGTTAGTAAATTAGAAGAACATATGGATGATATTATAAATAATAGTAAGCAAGATTTATTTTTATTACTTAGAACTAATAGACTTAGTCAGGCTGCAATAGATAAAATCAAGACTTCAATAGGAGATAATGAGGATTATTTAGATAGTACTGTTAATATTATATTAAAAGACATTTATAGTAATTATAATAATGATAACTTTAAAGTTGGAAAAGATACTATTAAAATTCTTATAAAAGAAATTTGTAGGAATGAAAAGAAAAGTTATGGTGATATTGAATATATTGGAAGAGGTACTTTTTCTTATGTTATAGGAATAGGTGATAAAGTACTTAAAATTGGTAAAAAGAGGAATGCTCCTTCTTTTCCTAATAATCCTTATATAATAGCTCCTTTACTTAGAGAAAGTATTACAATTGATAAAGATAATAATTTATTTCTGGAGGTTACTGAGAAGGTTGATACTAAGTGTGAAATTAGTGATGAAGAATTATATGTCTTGTATAAGAATTTAAGGCAACTTGGTTTAGTTTGGACTGATATGGCTAAAAGAAATATTGGGAGATTAACTAAAGATAATTATATACATTGGAATACTGCAATTAATCCGAATGATAGCTCTCTTGAACTTGGTGAACGCCGTGGAAATACAGTGCTAAAAAAGGGGCAATTAGTAATATTAGATGCTGATCATTTATATGATGAACGTAGTCCTAAAGCAAAGAAAGAGTTAGCGGTTTCTGAATATGAAAAGAGATATCAAAATGAAATATCGGGTGGTAAAGGAAAAGAAAAACATTATTATTTGAATGATTTATTTGACTGTAGAATAACTAATAATACACTTCATCTTCACGTTGTTCCAAAGTCTGTTAAGGAAGACATTAATAAGATGGGAGTTAGAAATTATTTTGGCTATGCTGATGAAAAATTAGGTGATGCATTAACTTCAGTCTATGATATAGTTCTTAATGATGAGCCGAATATTAAAAATATTTTTGCAGTATCTCCGCTTCTTAGTAAGCAAATAGTTAAGGATATGTTTAATAAGAGGGGATTTGATACTTCGATTAAACCTGATAAAAGATTTGAAGAAATGTTTGGTACTGATAAAATAGGACAGGCGATAATATCGAAGGATAAATTTGTATTTTTGGAGCAAGAAAAAAGAAATGCTGACAAGAATAAAGGAAATGTTAAAACTAAAACTAGAACACTGGATAGAAATAAGGGCTTTATTAATATTATTTTAATAGGTGGTATAATTATTTTTTTGATATTTTTAGGTTTTATCTTGTTTTCAATAAATTAATTAGAATAATACACAAAAAATGATTAAATCGGAGACTTTTATAGGCTCCGATTTACGCTCTCAAGACTTCGGCTTGAGGCGAAGAAGTGTAAACTAAAAAAGATGTTATATACTTTAATATCAATGCTTTAATTAGAGACAATCGACAAAATTCGCTTCTATTTGACATTTTTGAGAGATTAAAAGGAGACATATTTGTGTAAAATTTGTGTATAGATAAATGTAAAATAAAAGAATGCATTAAAAAGTACATTCTTATTTTAAATACCAAGTATTATTTATATCACAGCTTTGGCTTAATGGCTCTGGATTAGGTTTATCAAGTATTGCTATTGTAGGCATTTTAAATGCAGTACCAAACATTATACAAGTACCAGGATGCAGAGTTTTAATTTTATTTGTTACAGTTATGTCTGCACTTGATATAATATCTTTAATAAACTGTAAGTCTTTTGGATGGAACATTTTAAATACTAGGAAGTTACTACATTGACTAATTGTCGTTTCTGATAGTTCAGATGGTCTTTGAGATACTATTCCTAATAGTAAACCATATTTTCTTCCTTCTTTTGTTATTCTTTCAAATATATTATATCCTAATATATTAACATCGCTATCATTTTGTACATATCTATGAGCTTCTTCTAGAACAATGTGGAAAGGCATAGAGGCTCTTTGATTTAATGATACAATGTAGTCAAATAATAATTTAGAGTATATTTTAACTAAGTTTTTAGCAAATCTATCATCAACATAATTAATATTAAAGTTTACTATTTGAGCTTTTCTACCATTATTACAAGTTAATAATAGATTTATGTATCCCTCTCTATTTATATAGCCATTTGTATATTCAAAATATTTAGCATAATCACTATTCATTAAATTATTAAATCTTACTTTAAGTACATTACTTAATTCAAAGGCTGCATCACTATTTAGTGTTCCTTCAGATATAAGAGCAAATTCTAAAGCAGTACTAAAGTCTTTTAGTGTATACATATATTCACCATTTGGTAGTGATAGCTCAAAGTTATCTAAACATAGACTCTCTAAGTATTCTATTACTAGTTCTACATCAGAGAACTCTCCTCCTTGTTCTACAAATAGACATTGTCTTATAGTTCTAGTCCAGCCACCTTTTTCTAGTTTTATTTCTAGATTTAAGTTAGCAGTACTAAACTTTGTTAAAATAGATACTATTTTATTTCTAATCATACTTGGACTTTTACCTGAGAATAATACATCTAACAGACATCTTGCTATTATATCATTTTTTTGATTTATGACTTCTTCTTCTTTTCTTGCAAAGTATGATACTAGCTTTAGTGCTTTTTCTACAGTTGGTATTTGTTCTTTAGATGTTACTCCCATAAGTAGGCATAGATCATCTACTCCAAGTAACCAAAACGGTATATTTAAAATTTCAAATTCGGTACTGTTTAAGTCAGTTGTATATACTTTATAATTTATATTTTCATTTACTTCACTTATTCTGGAGAAGGCCCTTTGATATTCTCCATAAGCATCAAATAAGAATATGTTTGAATAGAATGGTAATGTTTTACATTGGTAAAAGATACTTTGAAGTATTTTAGCTACTGAGTAAGATTTACCACTACCAGAATTACCTAGTATAGCAAAGTGATTAGAAAAGAAATTTCCAACATCTAATTTTATGTCATACTTTGGATAGATATATGATTTTCCTAACTTTATTGTATTAGGAGCATCATTATTTAATATTATATTTAGTATTTGATCATCTATTAGATGGCATTCTGCTTTAAATGATGGTTTTGTTATATCTCCGAATAAGAACTTATTATCTTTTATTTCTCCTATTAAAGCTACTTGCATAATGTTATTACCAATAGCTATTACTTCACCAACATTTATAAAGTCTGTGTCTTTAAAGATAACATTTTTACTTATTAAACCATCATAATCATAAATATTTATATCTAATTTTACAGATACTATACTTTCATTAATCGCAATTATTTTCCCTAACATATTCTTTTTCACCTATTATAATTTTATCACATAAATTAATAATTGTATATATATATTTTAAAAAATTATTAGGTATCTAAAAGTAAAAAACTATAGATATTCTTTTAATTTATCTATAGCAGTTTCTTGAAATGTTAGAAATTCTTTGGCTAGTTTTATACTTTGTTTATCTACTTCTTTATCATATGTTTTTATTTTATTTTGTATGTCCACAGTACCTGTTGATATACCTTTTATAATCATTTTAGCTATTGAAGAATCACTGTTATCACTTTCTACTTCCTTTTTAATTCCCATTCTAGCCATCATTTTTTCCATAATATTGGCATCTTTTATTTCAGCTTTTTCTTTTTTTAAATACTTTAGAGTTTTTTTGTTCCATTCTTCATACTCTTTTAGTATATCTTCGAGGTCTTTTTTAATTTTATTATCTTTATCTTTTAAATCTCTAATTAATTTTGTTAGAGTATAAGAAGACATTTCAGAATCTTTATAGATATGCTCTAGTAATTCACAATTTTCTTTCATAATATCATCCTTTCAAATATATTATTGACAAATTTTATATAATTATAATTAAATATTTTACTCTTTATAATATATAAAGTTTGTTGCGGTTGTTATCTTAAGTATGTTATAATATATGATGTATTAAATAATTGATTTAAGTAGGTGACAGTATGGATTATAATAAATTAACGAAGAAAGAACTAATTGAACTTCTTTTAGAACAAGAACAAGTAAGTGGAAGTTATGGACTAATATGGGAGAGACAAAAGAAACCTGAAAAATTAGTTTATGAGTGTGATAAAAATATTCCTATTTTAAGTTTAAATAAAGATAAATGTATCGAAGGTAATTCTAGAAAACATATTTTAATTGAGGGAGATAACTTTAATGCTCTATCAGTACTTAATTATACTAATGAAGGTAATATTGATATTGTATATATAGATCCTCCATATAATACTGGGAATAGGGATTTTATGTATAATGATAAATTTGTTGATATAGAAGATGGATATAGACATAGTAAGTGGCTTAACTTTATGGAAAAGAGACTTAATCTTGCTAGAAGTCTACTTAAAGATGATGGTGTAATATTTATAAGTATAGATGATAATGAATATGCACAGTTAAAGTTGTTATGTGATAAAATATTTGGAGAAAGAAACTTTATAGCTAATATTGTACTTGAAATATCAAAGACACAAGGTATGAAAGTTAGAGCTGCTCAAATGGGACAAATAGTAAAAAATCACGAATATGTTTTAGTTTATACTAAAAATATATCTTTTAATAGTAATAGAGGTGTTCTATATGATGTTAGTGAACCTTATGATGAACACTTCTCTAAAGTAATATTGAAAGAAAATAATAAATTAAATATATATGATTTATCTTCTTATATTAAAGATAGAGATAATGATGTTTATAAATTATTTGAAAAATATGATTTAACTTCGAATGGAAAGATACCTATTAAAAATATAGCTAAAGGTATTATAATTAATAAAAAAATAAAAGATTATTTCTATATTGAAATGGCTGATAATATATATCAGAATATGGACTGTCGTATAACACTTCCAAAGGATATTATAGAGAGGTTAGATAAAGAAGAGGTTGTTTTTTATGACGGCTACTACTTGAGTAATTCTACGAATGGTAAAGTTAGACAATATCGTAATTTAAAAGAAACATTAAAGGATAATGATGAATATGCTAGCTATTATTCTAGAGTTACTATAAGAGGAGATTTATGGAAAGGCTTTTATTCTGATATGATGAATATTGCTAAAGAAGGTGGAGTAGAGTTTAAAAATGGTAAAAAGCCTATTAGACTTATGAAGCAATTAATTAAATGGGCTAATAGAAAAGATGCTGTAGTGTTAGACTTTTTTGCGGGATCAGGCAGTACTGCAGAAGCTGTCCTTGAACTAAATAAAGAGGATGGTGGTAATAGAAGGTTTATACTATGCACTAATAACGAAAACAATATATGTACTGAAGTAACACTAAAAAGACTTAATAATATATTTAAGAATAGTGATGATTCTTTGATGTACTTTAATACAGAATTTATAGATAATAGTAATAATAGGGATCAACTATATTTTGACTTGACAGAAAAGTGTATACCTATGCTTTGCATAAAAGATGAAAATTATGAAGAGTATAAAGTTAGTGATGAATATAGAATATACACCAATAAAGATAAGAGTAAATATACTTGTATATATTATTCCTTATTTGGAGAACAAGAAGATGAATTTATAGATGTTTTAAAAGGTATTAAAGAATATAAGACTATATATAAGTTTTCTTTATCTAATGATACTGATACTTTCTTATATGATGAAGTAGATAATTATGATATTGAAGCTATTCCTTATAAAGTTATAGAATTATATAAAAAGATAGTAAAAATGAGTAAGGAGGTTTAGGAAATGAAAGAATTAAAGAATTATCAGAGAACGGCAATTGATAAATTACTTACTAGGACTAAGAATTATTTTACTGAAGGCGGTACGGAGACTATTATCTTTCAGTCTCCGACTGGATCAGGTAAAACTTTTATGGCTACTTATTATATAAATGAAGTAGTAAAAGAAATACAAAAAGATATATGTTTTTTATGGGTTAGTATAGGTAAGGGTGAACTTCATAAACAAAGTAAGAATAGTGTTAAAAAAGATATAGATCCTTTAGTAGAGTGTTCTTTATTGGAACAAGATTTCTTTGGCTCAAGAAAAGAAATTAATAAGAATGAAATAGTTTTTTTGAACTGGGAAAAAATAAGATCTAAAGATAAAAAAACAGGAGACTGGAAGAATGTAGCAATGAAGAATAAGGAAACTATTAATTTTATTGAAGTATTAAATAATACTAGAGCTTCTGGTAGAAAGATTATTTTAATTATAGATGAATCTCATTCTAGTTCTAAGAGTGATAGGGCTCTAGAAATAAGAGATGAGATAGTAAAACCTGATTTGACTATAGAGATGAGTGCTACTCCTGTACTCGCTAGTAAGAGTAATAACTTTAGTAGAGTAACTGTAGAGCCTTCAGATGTTATTGAAGAAGGTATGATAAAGAAGGAAGTACTAATTAATTATGGTATAGATAAGATAGATAACGATGACTTAGATTCGCAAAAACTTATTATTGAAGCGGCGATTGAGAAAAGAGAGGAACTTGTTAAGTTATATAAGAAGACTAATAGTAGAGTTAATCCTTTAGTACTTATACAAATACCTAATTCTGATATTGGTGAGGATAAAAAGAATGCTATTGTCAGTTTGTTAAGAAATAGAGGTATTACTGAGGAAGATGGTAGGGTGGCTATTTGGTTAAATGATGAGAAGATTAATAACTCTTCAGAAACATTAGTGCCACTTGACAGTAAAGTAGAATATTTAATATTTAAACAAGCTATTGATACAGGATGGGATTGCCCTAGAGCACAAATATTAGTAAGATTTAGAGAAATAAATAGTGTTATATTTGAAATTCAAACAGTGGGTAGAATACTTAGAATGCCAGAGGCACACCACTATAATGAAGAAGATTTAAATAAAGCTTATGTCTATACTAATATTAAATCAATAGAGGTAAAAAAAGAAATATATAATCCTAATATTATAAAGACATTATATTCTCGTAGAAAAGATATATACAAACCTTTATGTTTAAGATCTTATTATCATAAGAGAGTAGATTTTGGTGACATAACTGCAAAATTTTATCAAGTCTTTGATAATGAGTTTTGTAAATACTTTAAAATTAAAAAAGTAGATGGTAAAGTTAATTATGAAGAGAATAAAGAAAAATTAAAGAAAAAGAAACTTAGTTTGAATTTTGCTAAAATGGATTCTATTATTAAAAATGGTACTATTAAAGCTGATGAACTTGATGAGTTAAAAGGTGAAATAAAAGGTGATGTATTTGATGTAAATTATAGTGCTAATGATTTGGAAGCTAGATTTGAAAGTATAATTAGAAATAATTTGAATGGTTTTGCTCCTAGAAGGTCTATACCTACTGTAAAACAGGCAATATATTTTGCTTTTAAAAAGGAATTAGATATAAGTTTTCAAAAGGGAGGTTCTATTTATATACAAAATATAGTGGTAAAGAATGAAGATGTTTTTGGTATGATACTAGATACTGCTGTTAAAGGCTATAAAGATATACATAAAGAAGAAGTTAGAAAGAAAAGTTCTGAAAAGATAAACGATAACTGGGAAGTACCTCCTACTAGGAATTATAATCCTGAAGTATTTATTAAATATGATATAGATTTATCACTATATGATCCTTTATATATAAAAGTAGGAGATCAAGGCAAGGCTAATGAATTAGAGATGCAGTTTTTGAATTTTATTAATTATAATAGAGATAAGTATGAATGGGTATGGCAAAATGGTAAAGAACATATGGAAACTAATTTTGGTATAAAGATGGATGATGGAAGTACTTTTCAACCTGGTTTTATTGTAAAGTATAAAGATGGTAAATTGGGAATTTTTGATATTAATAATAAAAAAGATAAAGAAGAAGATAATAAATTAAAAGCAAAAGCTCTTAGAGAGTATATTGATGAAGAAAATAGGAATGGCAAGAATTTAATTGGCGGTTTAGTAATTAAGGAAGATAATGAATTTAGAGTTAATTTAAATAAGAAATATAAAGAGTATAAAGATAGTAGTAAAGACTGGGATTACTTTGAAAATATTTAAAAAAGAACGCAAGTACAAGATGAAGTACAAGCGTTTTTTATTTTGTTTTTCCACATAAATAATCCATAGAAATGTTATATCTTTTACATATTTCATAAGCAAAGGCTGTTAGTATTGTTGTTTTTCCGTGTTCATAAGCACTTATTGTAGAGTGTGTTGTATTTAGAATATCCGCTAATTGTTCTTGAGTTAGATTATTTTGGTGTCTAAACTCTTTAAGTCTTTTTCCAATAACTTTTTTGTCAATGTTGGGAGTACTATTTTCATAATATCTAATATTGGATAGTCCTAGTAAATAATCTAGACTAAGATTATAGTAGTTGCTTAGGTTATTTAAATGTTTTAAAGGAATAATTTTTGTATTGTTCTCCCAGAGAGAGTAGTTCTGCTGGGAAGTGTGTAAGATCTTAGCTATATCTTTTTGTTTAAGATTATTATCTTCTCTTATATTTAATAAATTTTTAAAAGTCATAATTAACACCCAATAATATTTTCCTATGAAAAAGAAAAATATTATTTTTTTACAAACAAATACGACAAAGTATGATATAATCAATATAAGGGTAGGAATAGAGTATGAAATGTATAAGATGTAACTGTGATTTAGAAGTAGATGATAATTATTGTCCTAAGTGTGGAGAGATGACTGCTTGTGGATATGTATACTTTAAGAAACATCCTAATGAATTTAAAGATAATAGTAGTTTAATAGGTTCACTCTTTACTTTGACTTCTATTACGATAATTAGTTTTATAGTAATGGTATTAATAAGTGGTAAAGATATGTTTAGACCATATATAGAAATAAAGAAAGAGATATATAGTTTAAAACAAGGATATAGAGCTACACTTATAAATACAGATAATAAATATACTAATGTGGTAGTAGATAGTAGAGAGACTGCTATTGAATTTATAAAGAAAGATTTAGTAAATGAAACTTGGTATTGTAGAAAAAATATAGATGTATCCTTAATAGAAAAAGAAATCGAGGAGAATTATAAGATACCAAGTGTTAGTTTATGTGATGTTGATAAAGATACTGCGAAGAATATTAAAAAAGTTATTGATAGAATATATTATTTATTTCCTGATATAACAGGTTATCTTACTAATATTACTATAACTAATGCTAGTAATAATGAGGAATATATTGCTTATTTTGAACCTATGTATACTTTTGTTAATAATAATTTAGATATTAATGAGTATAACAAGATAAATAAAACACAAATTCTACTTAATAGTTATTATTATTTAAATAAAGATATCTTAAGTAAAGGTATAGATAAAGAATTATATCCTAAAGGAGCTAGTTATGATACTTTAATAGCTCACGAATTAGGTCATTATATATCTTTTGTAACTCTTTTAAAAGATAGAGGTATTAGTGATGTTACTTTTATAACTAAGAATAACAATTACAAATATGAAGAAGTAAAAGAAGTTCTTAATAGCGGAGCATATTCTAAGGAAATAGTTGAGATGGCTGTTGATAGATATAATGAGAAATATGATAAAGATATTGCTATAGAAGAATTTATTATTAATATATCAAAATATGCCAGTCAAAAAGATGGTAATAATAACTTTAATTATGACGAAGTTATAGCAGAAGCTATTTATGATTATTACTTGAATGATGGTAATGCGAGTAAGTGTAGTCTAGAGATAGTTAATATATTAAAAGAAAGGTTATTATAATGAGAGAATGTAATAATTGTAGAAAAGTAATTAGAAATGGTGATAAATACTGTCGTAATTGTGGAATAAGAATTTTAAAGTCTTATCAGAGTGTTCTTATAAATATAGTTAAAATTGTTTTAATAGTAACACTTGTAATTATGATAGCTATGTTTATAGTATCGTATTTTATATAAAGGAGAAGGAAATGGGAGATAAGAATTTTTATAATAAAAAGATAGATGAATTATATAAAGAATTTAGTAGTAGTATAAATGGATTAAGTGAAGAAGAAGCAAATAAGAGACTAGAAAAATATGGTGAAAATAAATTATTAGAGCGTAAGAAAAAATCAAACTTTGTGATATTCTTAAGTCAATTTAATGATTTAATGATAATATTACTTATCTTTGCTTCGGTATTTTCTGCGGTGATATCATATATTCAGAAGGAGTCTTATGCAGATTCAGTAATAATCTTGATAATTGTTATAATAAATGCTACTTTAAGTTTTATTGAGGAGAAGAAAGCTGATAAAGCTATTGAAGAACTAAATAAAATGTTTATAACTAATAATAATGTTATAAGAGGTGGTAAGAAGGAAACTATTGATGTTAGAAAGATAGTACCAGGGGATATTGTTGAATTAGAAGCTGGTGATTATGTATCTGCGGATGCTAGAATAATATCTTCGGAAGCTCTTGAAGTAAATGAGTCTACTTTAACTGGAGAATCAAGAAGTATCAAAAAAGATAATAGTGATATAACTGAAGAAAAAGAATTGTATGAAAGAAAAAATATGGTCTATGCAGGATGTAATGTAACAAACGGGCATGCTTTTGTTTTGGTGTGTGCTACTGCGATGAATACAGAACTAGGTAAGATTGGAGCTAGTCTTATAAACAATAAACAGGATTTAACTCCTCTTCAGAAGAAAGTAAACCAAATAAGTAAAGTATTAACATACATAATAATTGGAATAATAATTGTTATGTTGGTTGTTGGACTTATTAAAAAGAATGATTTCTTTGATATTTTGATGTTATCTATTTCATTAGCGGTGGCTGCTATTCCGGAAGGAATGTCTTCAGTAATAACCATAATTTTATCTCTTGGTATGTCAGAAATGGCTAAAAGAAATGTTATTATAAGAAAGATGGCTTCTGTGGAGACCCTTGGATCTACTGATATTATTTGTTCTGATAAAACAGGAACTATAACTGAGAATAAAATGCAGGTAAAAAGTATTTATGTAAATAATAAGTTATACACTGAAAAGGATGTTATAGAAGATATAGGTTTATATAATTATTGTTTATCTAGTTGTCAGAATGTAACTAAGAATGGTGATAAATATCTAGGAGATGAAACTGAGGTAGCTATATATAAGTATCTAGAAGATAGAAATACTTTAGTTAATATTCCAAGAGTAAAGGAGTATCCATTTGATTCTGATAGGAAGATGATGAGTACTATAAATGTTATAGATAATAAAGAATACTCTTTTACTAAGGGAAGTTTAGATTCTGTGTTACAAAATTGTACTTATTATTTAGAAGATAATAAACTATATAATATTACTACTGAATATAAAGAAAAAATATTTAAAATAGAAGAAGAAGAATCAGAAAAATCACTTCGTATTTTAGCTTTAGCTTATAAAAATGAAAATACAAGTAATCCAGAGAAAGATATGATATTTATAGGGTTAATTGGTATGATGGATCCTCCTAGAACATCAGTACCTAATGCAATTAATGTTTGTAAGAATTCAGGAATAAAGATAGTTATGATAACTGGAGATAGTATAAATACTGCTAGAGCAATTGCTAAGAGTGTTGGTATTATTGATACTGATGAGGGGGCTACTACTGGTAAAATAGTAGATAGAATGACTGATGATGAATTAAAAGAAGCTGTTAAAAAATATAATGTTTATGCTAGAATATCACCTAGTACTAAATTAAGAATAGTAAATGCTCTTCAAAGTAATGGTTATGTTGTTGCTATGACTGGAGATGGAGTTAATGATGCACCCGCTATTCAAAAAGCTGATATTGGAATAGGTATGGGAGTAACTGGTACTGAAGTAGTTAAAAAAGTAGCAGATTGTATACTAGTAGATGATAGCTTTTCGACTATAGTAGATGGTGTTGAAGAGGGAAGAAGAATAACTAACAATATAAAGAAGATAATATTATATCTACTTGCAGGTAATATAGTTGAAGTGCTCTTAGTATTTATATCAATGGTGTTAAATATGGAGATGTTTACGACATTACAACTATTATGGATAAACTTAGTAACTGATAGTATACCGGCGATTATGTTAGCCTTTGAAAAGAAACAGGAAGATCAAATGGAGAACACTCTTGCTAATAAATATAATGAGAGTTTCTTTACACCATTATTAATATCTAAAATAGTAATTGGAGCTATTATAAAATCAATAGTAATGTTAATAATATTTATTTACTTTGCAAGAGAAGTTGATGTAAATACCGCAGGTTCATTATTATTTATATATTTAGTAACACATGAACTACTATTCTCATTCTCTTGTCGTAATATTAAGAAGTCAGTTTTAAATAAAGATATCTTTTCTAATAAGAAATTAACTTTAGGAGTAGCGTTAATACTATTAGTTCAGATATTGGTATTAGTAACTCCTATAAGTAAATACTTTATTGTGTCAAATATAAAGATAAGTTATGTTTTAATAACTGTGGGAATATGTTTATTGATGTTTGTATTGGGAGAATTAGTAAAACCTATATATACAAAGTTATTTAAGGATTACAGGGAGGTTAGAAATGAAAAATAATAATAGTACATTTATAGTGATTGGTGGCATTTTTGTTTTATCAGTATTTAGTTTTGTTGTAGCTAAAAACATTATACCTGATAGTGATAGTAATCATTACTATGCACGACCTAGTGAGGAAATGACCGCTAAAGTAGATAGTGTTATTAAAGAGGGTGGTAAGCTTGTAATAACAACTACTGGTAATCCAACGGAGTACTGTATAAAAACTACTAAAAGTGTACCTAGTGTGAATTCGTTATGTTGGAGCAAAATCGAGAATAATAGAGCTGAGAGTTCTTACTTTGAATATAAGAGGTATTATGTTTGGATTAAGGATAGTGATAATAGAATAAGTGGTAGAACTACTATAGAAAAGGAGTAAATATGGAAGACGATAGAATAGAAACTACTAGAAATAGAGTATTTGCCCGAGAATTAGCTTTTGGTAAAGATAGTCCTATTGCTATGAAGACAAATGATAATTTTGTATATAGAGTAACTGGTATGGATCAAGTAGAAGATATTATAGCTAGTGGATATGCAAGAAGCAAAGGTAAAGTAAAAGGTGGTCATAAGAATGAACTATTTTGGACTAGAGGTGGAGATAAATTATTTTACTACGATAAAATACCAGTACTAGAAGCACCTTATACCAAAGTAAAAGATGGACAAATGGGAGCAATCTCGTTAGAAGATTTAACTGCTATATGGATATTTAATGAAAAAGAAAATAGATATGTTAATTGTATTGAATACTATAGATGTTTAAGAGAAGAACTATTATCTTCTAAAGGAAAAAGTAGAAGGTAATATATTCCTCTCACATTACATTGTTCGAGGTTTTTGAAAGCCTAAGGTCTTTCAAAAAAATTTCAGAACCAAATGTCTCTGAAATAAAAGTATTTATATAAACTATAGATTAATGTCTATAGTTTTTTTGCGAATAACAAATATATAAATATTTATTTGGAGACTATAAGACTCCAAATAACACTGTAAGACCATAGACTTACAGTGAATAATAAAAAAGAAATACTAACTATTATTTAATTAGTATTTCTTAACTTTTAATTTAACATTATCTTTATAATATTTCTTAAATTCCTGTATATTTTTTAATAATTGTAGATAATTATTATCATATAGAGTCTTAAATATAGCAGCTGCTCTAGCTTGAGTATTTAAAGACTTATTTGGATTAAAAAATAAATCAGTAAATAAATAATAATCTTTAATTAACTTATGATAATCTTTATTTTGATATAAAGCAACCATATAAATATAATCATAATACATACCATAAGGATTGTTTTCAAATTCAGTATTATGAAATTTAAATCCTACAATGGAGTTATCTTTATATACTTTAGAACATTGATAAATAGTTTCTACTGGATAACTTTTATTATTAGTTAAAGTAATCATAAGATTAAGAGCACTAAGCTTTTTACCAATATCTTTATCAGAAATGGAGGAAACTTCAAGCCACTTATTAATATCATATTTTTTGGCAATACTATTTTTTAAAGAGTCTCTTCTTTTACATTTATTAACATAGCTACATCCTGGTATCCATTCGAAAGTAATGGTATCTTCAATAAATGGATTGTTGACATTACCAGTAGATATATAAATAGGTCTATTAGCCATTTTTATTGCCACCTTTTGTAATCACTACGAGCATTAAATAGTTGTGAGTTTGGATTATAATTTATATGAGCATCACGTGTTAAAGATTTAACTTTTGGATTGTCTTCTTTGGTTTCAACAGAAAGTAAATAATCATTAGAAATACTATTGTTAATTAAAACTTCAGCCTGTGGATCTGTAGTATAGAAACTGGGAATATATGATTCTCTATCACTTATGTAAAACATTTTTTCAAAATCATTGTTAGTAGTAGGTATTAGAGTGTGAGAGAATATTCCACTGGCGGCATTAGTGGTATAAAATTCAGAATCAAGTTTATCTATAATAAGTTTTGGGTTAATAGTAATAACTGCCCATTTAGTAGTAACGTCTTCCATTCTTTTTTTATAAAACATTTTATAATTAGGAAAACTTATACTTGTGGATATTTTACTAGGTTTACCATCTAATCTATATAAATCAGAAGGTGAATAGTCAATAGATAAAAGATTGAGTAGTTTAATAGAACAAATCCCGTATTCAAATATGGTTTCTAAGTTATCAACTTTAGTAAAGTGAACTATTTTATTAATATTTTTTTCTTTTAATATTTTTTCTCTTTCTTGGCGAATTAAGTAATCATTATATAAGGATAAAAGTTTGTCATAAGAAAAAACAGTGCTATTAGATAGATTATGATCATTTATATCTGAAAAATATAATTTATAATAGTTATTTTTTAATTCTATAATGTTATCAATGGTATAATATGGATTGTTTTTAAGATAATATATACTTCCGATTAGCTCTTTATAATTAAAGCATTCTATCATATTGTGCCCCCTTACAGGACAAGTATTATAGCATAAATGTTAAGATTTGTAAAATTTTATATTATAAAGTGTATCTATTTGATTTGATTAAGTAATAAACTAGGATGTTAAGTATTGGCTTTAGTATATTAATATTATATTAGTGTAAGGAAGTAATTATTTATTAATGATATTGGCAATTAAACTGATAAATAACATATTTTCAGTGTGATTACCAAAATATTATTAAATAAAAATATAATTGTTGTGTTTAAGTATGATTTAATACCAGAAATTAATTTTATATATGAAAAAAATGTAGTTAGAAATTCATAAGAATGGTTGGTAAAAATAAAGTTTGATGCTATAATAATTAACTATAGGGAGTGATAATTATGTGGATACCAAGAATAAAAATAAGGTTAAATAATCCTTGCAAAATCAGATTTTGTAAGCATAATGAATATATTAGTTTAGGGAAATTTAAAGGAAAAGATTTTTATTATAAATTTTACGATAATAATAATTTGGAATTTATTTTATTTGGGTATGATACTAGGGAAGAAGCATTAATAGATGGAAAAATATTATATTTTAATGTATTGTTTAATGGTTATAGAACATCTTTAGATTATAGTATGGGAGATTTTCATTATGTTAAATGGTATTACCATTCAAAATATTTTAAATGTTCGGAAGAAGAATTCCACAAAAATGAGGAATGGTTTTATTGTGAAAAAAGTGGTGAAAGAGATTTTTTAGGACTGCAAATTGAATATGCAGAATCATTAGATAAATTAGATGAATATAAAGAGAAAAATCGTTTATCTGGTAATTTATTTGCAATTTATGATACTGAAATAGACCTTATAAAGAAAATGAAAAAGATTGACTATAATTGCATTTATAATAAAAAAAATCAAAAAATATTTAATTTATTTAATATGGTTGAAGGGGCAGAAGATGAAATTAAAATTTTATTATTATGCCAAATTCTTGAAACCATGAGTGAAAATGAAAATAAAAGTAATAAAGCAATTGAATTGCTTGATTCGTTTATTACAGATTTAAAAAATAGCGATATAGATGATACTGAAAAACAATCTTTAGAAAATGGTATTGAAGCATTAAAACAAATTAGTAGTAGTAAAAAAATTAAAAACTTATTAGAAAAATATTGCAAAAATGATTATAAACTGTTTAAGAAAAATAAAATTGTAACAGACTCTTATAGGCTAAGAAGTAAAATTATTCATGGAGAAAAAATATCTGAAGAAGATGATATAGGGACTAATGTTTATTTTTTAAAATTTGTTGTATTAGATACATTTAAAGAATGGTCAAAAGAAAATAAATAAAAATAGCAATTGTACCATAAACGGAACAATTGTGGAACAAAAGTATAATAAACAGCAGTAACTAAACTCCAGAGGTGGTGAGACTATGTGTTTAATATGTAACTTAATAAAAGCATTTACAGATACTCAAGATGATAATAAAAAAGATAATAATGATTTAGAAGATTGGCAAAAAGAATTAGTAAAAGAAAAAAGGTATGATTCATTTAACTTTGAAGAGGAAGAACTAGAAGATGATGACTATTATTCGGATGATAATGAATAAAAAATATTATATCTTATGTGATAATATTTCTAAAAAGGATTAACAAATATATCCAATTTATTGAATAAATAAAAAATATTTGATATACTTAAATTGTTAAAAAGACGCTAGTACAGGTCTACTTATAGATTTTTTGTGCTAGTTTTTATTTAATAGTAGGTGGAGGTAAAAGAAGTATGGACCTAAGAAAAGAAATGATAATCATCGATAACGAAATAGTAACACCAAAAATATCATATTGTAAATATAACAATACTAACTATACCTATGTAATAAAATACAAAAATAGTAGTAAGTTTTACAATTACCAAACAGATAGAGTAAAACATCTAAGAGTTTCAGAACAAATAGACCTAACAAAATATAACATCTTCATAAATAACATTAAAGTAAAAGATATAAAAGAAGTCTATGAATTTAACTATGGAAATAACTATTACTACCACATAATTTTAAACAATAATACACATCAAGATTACCTAGATACCCAAGTAAAAATAATAAGCAATAACAAAGACGTAATAGAATACATGCAAAAGGTCGCTGACATAACATCACTTAGTACCGAGGATGGAAAGAAGATACTAAGTGAGCAGATGAAGAAAGTAGAAGTAGATAATCTAGATACAGCATTATCAAACTATCTAAAACTATCAAATAGTATAATAAAAGGAAATGACATAGACTTTCTAATATTTCCCTTTGGTTGTAATTCTAGTCAGTATAAAGCCGTAGAAAATGCTATAAATAATAAAGTAAGTGTTATTGAGGGTCCTCCAGGAACAGGCAAGACACAAACAATACTAAATATCATAGCCAATATACTAATAAGAAATATGAACTGTCAAGTAGTATCAAATAATAATGCTGCTATCGAAAACATCGAAGAGAAACTAAAAAAATACAACCTAGACTTCTTTGAAGCACTCTTGGGAAAAAGCGCCAATAAAAATAATTTTATAGAAAACCAAACAGATAACATTCCATCATTTAAAGAGTACGAAAATATAAATATTGAAGATATAACCAATGTAATAAAAAATAACAATAGCATAGTAAAACAAATCTATACCAGTAGACAAAATATAGCCATACTAACTCAAAATAAAAATGACCTAACACTAGAATACAAATACTTTAAAGAATACATAAAAAATCAGAATATTAATCTTATAGAACTAACAAGAATAAACACAAATAACTTACAAAAATTATGGAATGAATTGATAAATACCGATAAATTAACACTATTAAATAAATTAAAATATATATTAATATACCAAATAGGAGACTTCTCATTCTATAAAAACAATATTGAAATAATAATAAATACCATTCAAAATAATCTATACCAAACACAAATAAAATCATTAGAAGAACAAATAATCAAAGAACAATCATTTGTAGAAAAAAATAAATATATAGAAACAACCTTTATAAACTCATCAATGATTTATCTAAAAAAATACCTATCACAAAAATACAAAGAACCAAGAAAAAAATATACATATCAAGAAATAAAGAAAGATAGCACTAATTTTATAAAAGACTATCCAGTTATACTAAGCACAACCTACTCATCAAGAAATACCTTCAAAGAAGATTTCAAGTTTGATTATATAATAATGGATGAATCAAGCCAAATAGATGTTGTAACAGGCTTATTAGCATTATCATCCGCTAAATACGCCGTTGTAATAGGAGATGAAAAACAACTACCAAATGTTGTACCAGATATAATAAAAGAAAAGACAGAAAAAATATTCAAAGAATACAATATAAATAATGGTTATAGTTATTCATTAAATAGTTTCTTAAGTAGTATTAAAAATATCATAGAAGAAGTACCAAAGGTAATGTTAAAAGAACACTATAGATGTCATCCTAAAATAATAAACTTCTGTAATAAAAAGTTCTATAATAATGAACTAGTAATAATGACTGAAGATAAAGATGAACAAGATGTTATAAAAGTAATAAAAACTAATAAAGGAAATCATAAAAGAGATAATACAAGTCAAAGACAATTAGATATAATAAAAGAAATACTACCAAAACTAAAAACTAATGATGTAGGAATAATAGCACCATATAATAATCAAGTAGAATTAATAAAGCAAAATATTCAAGATATGGAAGTAAGTACAGTTCATAAGTTTCAAGGTAGAGAAAAAGATGCCATAATAATATCAACAGTAGATGATGAAATATCAGACTTTGTAGCGGATTCTAATATATTAAATGTAGCCATATCTAGAGCAAAGAAAGAATTAATATTTATAGTAACTGGTAATAATATAAAGAATCAAAATATAAAAGATTTTATAGATTATACCAAATATATAAATATGGAAGTAGAAGAAAGTAATATATATTCAGTATTTGATTTATTATATAAACAATATGAAAAAGAAAGATTAGATTATTTTAAAAAACATAAAAAGATATCAAACTATGATACAGAAAATATCATGTATCATTTACTAAATAAAGTATTAGAAGATTATAAAGATTTAACATTTACATTTAGATATCCCGTAAATACATTAATAAAAGATAAAACATTATTAACAGAAGCAGAAAGAAAATATGCTTCACACCATAATACTCATATAGATTTCTTAATATATAATAAAATAAGTAAAGTACCATTATTAGCAATAGAAGTAGATGGATATAAATATCATAAAGAAGATAATAAACAAAAAGAAAGAGATATATTAAAAAATAATATTCTGTCTAAATATAATATACCATTAATTAGATTAACTACTAATGGTAGTAGAGAAGAAAGTATTATAAGAAGTAAATTAGATGAGATAGTTATATTATGAAATTATATATGCCTTTTTGACTATCTTTTTATATCTTCTCAAATGTCCGCAAAGCCTTATTTTATCGGCTCTACG
>CAKOKN010000010.1 GCA_934091055.1 uncultured Bacilli bacterium
TGGGCGATATAGGACTCGAACCTATGACCCCTTGCTTGTAAGGCAAGTGCTCTAACCAACTGAGCTAATCGCCCATTATTGTCTCATTGACAATCAATAATATACCATTTTTTCATACTACTTGTCAAGAGATTTATAACTTTTTTTTATTTTTTTTTACATTTTGTCAGTTATCTTCTTAATTTTATCATTAATCCAACCATCAAGATTATCTTTTAAAGGTTGAAAACCACTTTTTGTCTCTGCCATTCTTTTAAGCCTTGCACCATCTTTTTTATAATCAATATCTTTAATACTAAGTTTCAAATGATTACTATCATCATCAACTTCAACTACTTCAACATATATCTTATCTCCAACTTTCAAATAGTCATTAACATTCTTTACATAACCATATGAGATTTCTGATATATGAATAAGTCCTTCATAATTTTCTGTATTAACAAAAGCACCATATTTTTGCACTCCTGTAACAGTAACTTTTACAATATCTTTCTCTTTAATCTTTTCCATATATTTTCCTCGCTGGAAATATTATAACACTTTTATTACTTTTTTAAAATATAATGTTGTACTTTTTGTTAAAAAAATATATAATATTGGTAGGTGATGGAAATGGAAGAAAAAGAAATAGTAAAAAAAATAAATGAAGTATTAGATAAAATAAGACCATATCTAGAAAATGATGGTGGGTCTGTTAAGTTTAATAGATATGAAAATGGTGTTGTATACGTAACATTAGTAGGAGCTTGTTCAAATTGCCCTATGGCCGCTTTAACCCTAGAGGAGGGAATACAGTCTGCACTAATAAACGAAATACCAGAAGTAATAAAAGTTGTAAATGAGGACTAACAACCTCATTTTTTTATTTTACTTTTACTAAGCCATATAACCGAAGGAATATTATAATACTTTCTCAGATACAAATAAACATCATATAAATAACGCTCATATTCATCAATTCTACTAATAATTATATTAAGTTCTTCTTCCTTTCTTAACCCTCTTATAATATCTTCATACAGATCAAAATATAAACTAGGATATAGCACTCTAGAAAAAAGAACCCTGATACCATATTCTGAATAACGATTATAATAAAAATAATTATCGAGCTCATTAAAGATATCTTTACTTTCTTTATAAAAAAAAGAAATCTTAATATATTCTGCTAAATCTCTTGCTCGATGATCTAAAATAATATTAGTAGGATCATAAAATCCCTCTCTTAAATTATTATGTGAAATAACTTTATTATCATAGATAGAACTGGCAACCTCTCTCTTAGTATTAACTAAATAAGAAATAGCATTCTCTCCAAGTCCTATAAAATAATCAAAAGATTCTCTAATAAGAGGATATTTCTTTTTATTTTCTCCTATCTGTAATTCAAAATAATCAATCTTATTTCCCCATAATACTTCCCAATTAACTCTCTCTAAACTCTTTATCTCTAGTAAACTCTGATCCACAGCATTCGCAGTATTAGCTATATCATATATAGTAGCTTCTTTTTTATTATCTCTTATAAGTACATAATTCTTATTATCTATTACCGTAATAGGAGTATTATATCTATTAAGTATAATTAATGATATATCAATTTTATTCATTAAAATTCTATTTAACTTATATATATCTTCAATTCTATTATCAGGATAGATAAAAGGTTTAAATATAAAGTTATCATTACCAATATTAAAATAATAATAATCATTTTTATTATGAAATTCATCAATCTGTATATTATAATAAAATTCTATTTTATCTTTCATACTATCCCTCACCATATTTTATTAAATATAAATAAAATATAGACTAATAATTTACTTGTAGTAAAAAAAATAGTATAATAATTAAGAGGAGACTGATCATAAAAGATGAAAAAAACAATAAGAGATTTTGAATTAAATAGTAAGAGGGTAATTATTAGATGTGATTTAAATGTACCTATGAAAGATAATGTTGTATTAGATGATACTAGAATAAAGTCTAGTGTTAGAACAATAAAGTATGCCATCAAATCATCTGCTAAAGTAATACTATTATCACACTTAGGTAAAGTAAAAAGTGCAGAAGATAAGAAAAATAATAGTTTAAAACCAGTAGTAGAAATATTATCTAAATATTTAAATAAAGAAGTGATATTCTCTCCTGATACAAGAAGTATTTCATTAACTGAAAAAGTAAATAACCTAAAAGATGGTGATGTATTATTAGTAGAGAACACTCGTTTTGAAGACTTAGATAATAATAAAGAGTCTAATTGTGATGAAGAGCTTTCCAAGTATTGGGCTTCACTAGGAGATATATTTATTAATGATGCTTATGCTTCATCACATAGAAATCACGCTTCAGTGACAGGTATACCAAAATACTTACCTAGTGGAATAGGTTTTCTAGTAGAAAAAGAAATAAAAAAAATAGATAGCCTAGTAAATAGTAACACCCATCCCTATATAGTAATATTAGGTGGTAAGAAAATATCTGACAAAATAGTATTAATTGAAAATCTACTAAAAAAGTGTGATAAACTAATAATTGGAGGAGCAATGTCTTTTACTTTCCTAAAAGCAGCAGGTAAGGAAGTAGGCTCTTCTATAGTGAGTGAAGAACATATTACATTCTCTAGAGATATGCTAAGTAAATATCCTGACAAAATAATATTACCAAAAGATTTTGTGGCAGATAACACTGTCAAAGATATTAAAGATTTTACCTCTAAAGATATTGGCTATGACATCGGACCAAAGACCGTAAAACTATTTACCAAAGAAATAAAAGATGCTAAAAGAGTAATAATGAATGGTCCAATGGGATTATTTGAAGACCCAAGGTACTCTTCTGGTACAGATAAGATCTTAAAAGCTCTAACTAAATATAAAGTTAAGACTGTAATAGGAGGCGGGGACACAGCTAATGCAGTAAACACTCTTGGCTACTCTGATTTATTCTATCACGTATCAACAGGGGGAGGAGCCACTCTAAAATATCTAGAAAGTGGTAGATTAATAGGCCTTGATGCTATTGAAGATAAAAAATAGTAGTTTACTAATGATTAACAATAAATAAATAATAATAGTATAAAGTAGAAGCCCACAAGTAATAAAAACAACATCAATAATTATTATATAATAATATAGGTTTCTACAAAGTAGGAGGAAAATATAAATGAATAAAATAGTAGTATTAAACCATAAGATGAGTCTATTATATGATGATGTATATCCATATATAGAAAGAATAAATAATTTAAACACAGATGCCAATATTATAGTCTGTCCATCAAATATGTACCTAGAGGCTTTTGTAAATAACTGCAGTTATCCAGTAGGAGCACAAAATGTACACTATTCCGAAGAAACGAACCATACTGGAGAAATATCTACAAGTCAATTAAAATCCCTAGGAGTAGAATATAGCATAATAGGTCATAGTGAAAGAGTAAAAGAATTTGACGAAAATAAAAGCCTAGTAAATCTTAAGCTAATAGGAGCCCTAGACGCTAACATTATACCAATTCTTTGCTTTGGAGAAAATATTGATGAAGATTATAAGAAAGTAATACCAGAACTACTAGAGGCCTATTTAAAAGACATTCAAAATATAGAGTTCATTATTTTTGCTTATGAACCAATATATGCCGTAGGAACTGGAACATTACCAAGTATCAATAAAATAGAGGAAGTAATAACATTCGCTTCTAAATACCTACAAAATAAATATAACACTAAACCAAATATCCTATATGGAGGATCAGTTGCCAGTACCAATGTCAAAGATATCTTAAGTATAAATAATCTAAATGGTATCCTAGTAGGAGCTTCATCATCAAATATCAAAGAAGTAGAAAGAATAATAGAAAACATCTAACTATAATATATAGTTATCATATATAGTTAACATAAAATAGAGAAGTAAAATAATTATTTCTCTATTTTTTTTAAAAAGTTATATAGTTCGACAAAGTTCGCATATCTTTAGTAGTACAATAAATACATAAGAAGAAAGAAGGAGAGTAAATTGGAAAAAATAAAAGTTTTAATGATTGATGACAATGTAAATCTAATAGGAATGGTTGAAGATTACTTCGAAGAACATTCAAAAATTGAAATAGTTGGAAAAGCCTATGACGGTGAAGAAGGATTAAAGATAATAAAAGAAGGAAAACTAGAATATGATATAATTGTACTAGACTTAATAATGCCTAAGAAAGATGGCATAGGAGTACTAAAAGAACTAAAGAAAGAAAATATAACTAAAAATATTATAGTGGCAACTTCATATAACGCACCTGATACCATAAGAAAAGTAAGTGAGTATGGTGCTAATTACTATATATTAAAGCCATTTGATCTAGCAGATCTTGAAGATAAAATACTGGATACCTTTAAAGAAATAGATAAAGGAAGTATAAATTTATTTCATAATAATCTACAGATATCTATCAGTAGAATATTACACGAACTAGGTATGCCTTCACATATAAAAGGTTATCAATATATTAGAGAAGCAATATCTCTAGTATATGACAATCCAGAAATAGTAGGAGGTATAACCAAAGAATTATATCCAGAACTAGCAACACGTTTTGATACAACCGTATCTAGAGTAGAAAGAGCCATAAGACACGCTATCGAAGTATCTTGGAATAGAGGAGATTGGGACCTAATGGAAGATGTCTTCGGTCATAGTGTTGATATAGATAAAGCCAAACCTACCAATTCAGAGTTCATAGTTACAGTAGCAGATAAATTAAGATTAGAATATATAAAACAAAGATGTTAATATAAGCATTAAAGCACTAACTCTAATAAGTGCTTTTAATTTTATATAAAAATATGTTCTTTATTCCAAAAATATGTTATATTATAGATAGTAGGAGGGATGACTATGCGTAGTAGACCAAATAATAAAAAAAAAATAATAATAGGAGGTATTATCTTACTAATAATCTTATTAGGAGGATTATTATATTTCATATTAACTAATAATAAAAAGACAATATCAAAAGATAACAATACCCCAGTTGAAGAGACTAAAAAAGAAGAATCAAATAAAACCAAAGAAATATATTATGTATCTTGTGATGATAATACGTCACTACTTAATGTAAGAGACTCTGTAACAGGTAACATCATAGATGGCTTATCTTGTTACAAAGAAGTAGCAGTAGAGGATGCTAATGAAAAGACTGATACTTGTGATAAATGGTATAAAATAAACTATACTAAAAACAACAATCACTATGAAGGATATGCTTGCGCTAATTATATAAAAAAGAGTACATTAGAAGAAGTAACTTATAATAAAGTTAAAGAAATAGTAGACAAATTAACTACCTACTACAGTGATAGTAGTATAAAAGTATACTGTGGTAATAGTACTGGCACTAAGACAATTAACTTTGAAAATAATATCACTGGAGAATATACAAAATCAGAATATAAGTCTCTAGAAGAATTAAAAAATTACCTACTTACCTTTTTAGATAGTAGCCTTCTAATAGATAAATTAGAATTATCAGACATTAATAATCCAAAATACTTAGATAACTACTATGAAATAGATAATAACTTATATTGTAGAAATTATAGTGCTAAAGGAATATCAAATAGACTAACAAATAACTATAACTTTGAAGTACTACCAGATAATGATACTATTAAAGTAAATGTATCATATGAATACCTAAAAGAAGAAAGTAAATGTAATCTAAATGAACTATCTAAATGCAGTAATTCAGATTTTAAATATCAAATAAAGAAACTAACTATAAAGAATAATATTGTAACCAAAATAGAAGGTTAATTCTCAGTATTTTACCATTAACTACCAATTATTAGAAAATAGAGAAAAAAAGAAGAATTAATTTGTAAAAAAATCGTCAAAACCTCTTGATAATTTTTGAATTTATGTTATGATATAGAACCAAGGAAAAGGAAGTGATGTATCTCTTTAAATCAAGTTTTTATAGAGATACATTTTTGCTTACTCGGAGGTGCTATTTATGGTTGAAACTAATTTACCTATACTATATTTACGAGAGGTAGTTCTCTTTCCCGGTAATGAAGCTCGCCTAGAATTTACTAGTGATGAAGAAAAGAAAATACTTTCTTATTCACAGAATAATTATGACGGTCATATTCTATTTATAAACTTAATAGATCCCCTAGAAGAAGCACCCCTAATCAGTGAATTACCAAAGATAGGTATATTAGGAAAAATAAAATCAAGAATAGATCTCCCTAACAATATAACCAGAGTAGTAATAACCACAATAGATAGAGTAGAAATATTAAACTATATCGAAACAAGCGATATAATGTCTTCCTTTGTAATACCAATTGAAAATTATAATTACGATGAAATAGAAGTAATAGCTTTAAGAAGAGTATTAGAAAGAAAACTAAAAGAATATATAAATACATCTTCATATATGTCTAATACAGTCCTAGGAAGAATAAGCGGAGTAAATAATATCAGTAAATTATCAGATATTATAACCTCAGAGCTTCCCTTAGAATATAAAGAAGCCATCAAATATATAAGTATAACCAACCCCATTACTAGAATTAAAAATATAATTGAATACTTATCAAAAGAAATAGAGGCTCTAACACTAGAAAACAAAATAGAAGAAACACTAAAAAATAGACTAGAAGAAGAACAAAAAGAATATATGTTAAAAGAAAAAATAAGACTAATAAAAGAAGAATTAGGCGAAGTAGATCTAAAAGAAGAAGATGTTCTGAAAATTAAAAATAAAATGGCTTCACTAGATTTACCAGAGCACATATCCAAAAGACTACAGGAAGAAATAGAACGATATACATTAACTAATTCAACCTCTCCTGAAGTAACCACTATAAGAACATATATAGATTGGCTCTTATCACTTCCTTGGAACACTTACTCAAAAGATAACACTGACATAAAAAAGATAGAACTAGCCCTTAATTCATCACATTTCGGTCTTGAAAGCGTTAAAAAGAGAATTATTGAATACATCGGTGTTAAGAAAAAAACTAATACCTCGTCTAGCCCCATCATATGTTTAGTAGGTCCCCCAGGAGTAGGTAAGACTTCTCTTGCCAGTTCCATAGCCACAGCCTTAAATAAAGATTTCGTCAAAGTTTCATTAGCAGGAATAAACGATGAAGCCGAAATAATAGGCCATAGAAGAACTTATGTAGGAGCTTCTCCAGGCAAAATAATCCAGCAGATGAAAAAAGCCAAAACAAATAATCCGGTCTTTCTAATAGATGAAGTAGATAAACTAACCAAAGATTATAAAGGCGACCCAGCAGCTTGTCTACTAGAAGTTCTAGATAGAGAACAAAATAGCAAGTTCTGTGATAACTATATCGAAGAAGAATACGATTTATCTAGTGTTCTCTTTATCTTAACCGCTAATAACATAACAGAAATACCCGCTCCATTATTAGATAGATTAGAGATAATAGAGTTATCTAGTTATACCATATATGAAAAAATAAATATAGCCAAACTACACTTAATACCAAACTTACTCGAAGACTATAAAATAAAAAATATCAAGTTTACAGATTCTGCAATTGAAAAAATAATAACTTCATATACCAAAGAAGCCGGAGCAAGAGAGTTATATAGAAAGATAGACTCCATTATTAGAAAAATAATTATATCCAAAGATAAAAGTAGTAAGATCATAATAGATGAACAAGATATAGAAACCTATCTAGGAACCGCTAGATACAGTTTAGTAAGTAACGATGAAAATAATAAGACCGGTATAGTAAATGGACTTGCTTTTACACCCTATGGAGGAACTATTCTAAAAGTTACCTGCACTGCTTATCCAGGTAAAGGAAATATCACCCTAACTGGAACTCTAGGAGAAGTAATAAAAGAAAGCATTTACATCGCTATGAGCTATATCAAGGCCAATAACGCTAAATTCAAGATAGATTATAAAATATTCGAAGAATCTGACTTTCACTTCCATATAGAAGAGTGCGGAATAGCCAAAGACGGACCTTCCGCTGGTGTTACAATAGTTACTTCAATACTTAGTCTTCTTAAAAATAAGATTATTAGTAATAAAATATCTATGACTGGCGAAATAACTCTAAGAGGTAGGGTACTCCCAATTGGTGGAGTAAGAGAAAAACTAATAGCAGCCACCACTAACGGCATAGATACCGTCTACTTGCCGCTAGCCTCTTCCAAAGAGTTACACGAGTTGCCAAGCGAAGTTAAAGAAAGATTAAATATCATATTAGTCGAAGATTACGAAGATATATATAAGTCATTATTTAAATAGTGCATTATATCTTTTTCTTCGCCTTAAGCCGTCATATCTTAGTCTTAAGTCGTAGTTCAAAGCCTTTCAAATTCCTCCAAAGTCTTTGAACTAAAATTTTTTTCTCACAAAAAAAAGAGCTTTTAGCTCTCTATATTATTTATTCTATAAAAATTAATCGAAGGCCTATTAAATAACCTAAAGTTAATTCTAGATTCCCCAATTCCACTAGATACATACAATGGAACCCCATTAACATCATAATAATTATCATAATACTTCTTACTACCATAAGGTAAAAAATAATTCTTAACATAAGGAATATTAATCTGCCCATTATGAGAATGCCCCGCCAATATCAAATTCACACTATACTTGTCCGTAATAGTATCAGCATAATCAGGTTCGTGTACCAAAATAATCTTATAACCAATATCATCTTGACCATTAAAATACTCCATAGTCTTATCAATATCAGCTTTACCATAACTATAATTATCTACACCACCAACAAATATCTTTTCATTACCATCACCATAAATAATATCATATTCATTACGAAGAAGCTTAAAATCACTATTACCATAAATCTCGTCAAATAATTCAGCATCCTTAACATAATCGTGATTACCAATAATAGCATATTTACCATATTTAGCACTAATACTAGAAAGAAGGTTAATAAGATCATTCTTATCAGTATCATCTATTTTAAAGTCCTTATCAATAAGATCACCAGTAAAGAAGACAATATCCGGATTAATTAAATTAATTTCATCAACAATCTTTTGAACCATCTCCTTATTAATTACCCTCTTATAATGAAGATCACTAAAATGCACAACTTTAAGTCCATCAAAACTGCTAGGCAAATAAGTAGTTTCTATTTTTATCTCTTTAGTAATAAGACCATCAGTACCAACATATCTACCATATATCAAAACTAACAAAATAAACAAAAGAAAAAAGAATAAAAACCTTATAAACTTTTTCATATAACTCCTCCCATTACCAAATATAAAAATATAGCAATAGAATTATGAAGAGAATGCACTATAATAGTAGAAAAAATATTATTCGTCTTATAATAAAGTAGAGCAAAACACACACCCAAAGAACCATAAGGTATCAAATATATTAAATCACTAACACTATCAATATATCCAATAATATGTAATAACCCAAATAAAAGTCCACTAGCTAACACATAACACCATTTATTATTAATAACATCCCTAATACTTTTCCTAAAAGTAAGCTCCTCCACAAAAGGAGCATATACACTAACATCAAATATCATAAGAAGAGGAAAAACATTAATATAACTCCTAACAGCCTCTTCATTACCAGCAATCGTCTTTTTAAAAACAAAAGAAATAACTAAGTTACTAACAATCATAATAGCATATCCAATAAGCCAATACTTTAAAGAAGTCTCAAAATTCTTTCCAAAATTCTTAAAATACTCCTTAGCATCCCTTATTAAAGTCTTATAAAATATAACAAAATAAATACCAAGCAATAAAACATTAGAAAGCGTATAATAAACCACATATCTTTTATCCGATATAGTACTTGTATCTATTCCAAATATAGTATAGATAACGGACGAAAAACAAATAACCATCATAACCAAAGCAAACGATTTAACCCCTAGCAAAATTTTATTATTTTTCATATCATCACATCCAATAATATTATATCAATAAATTTAAAAATAATCTATAGTAAGTAATTGAAAACATAATTTAATTGTGATAAAATATAAATAACAAAAACTAGAAGTGGAGGAAGACAATGAAAGAAATAAATAAACAAAGAAAAGAATATTTAACTTGGGACGAATTCTTTATGGGTGTAGCACAATTAGCTGCTAGAAGAAGCAAAGACCCAAATACACAAGTAGGAGCTTGCATAGTAAGTAGAGATAATAGAATATTATCAGTAGGTTACAACGGAACCCCAAACGGCTATGACGATTGCTGTTTCCCTTGGGATAGAGAAGGTGACGAATTAGAAACAAAATATCTATATGTCGTACACGCTGAAAGAAACGCCATCCTAAACTACCGTGGCAGCAACAAAGATTTAGAAGGAGCAAAACTATACGTCGATTTATTTCCTTGCAACGAATGCGCCAAAGAAATAATTCAAGTTGGTATAAAAGAAGTATACTATCTAGACGACAAGTATGCCGATCAAAATAGTTTTATCGCCTCAAAAAGAATGTTCGACGCTTGCAACATAAAATATAAATGTCTAAAAAAAACAAAATAAAATTAACTAAAGATGCATAATTCGACATCTTTTTTCTTTTATCTTACATATAATTAAATCGAGGTGAAAGATGAAAAAAGCATATTTAGGAGTAGATATAGGAAGTATATCTACTAAAGGAGTAGTAATAGATGAAGATAACAATATAATAGCAAGCTGCTATTTATACACTGAAGGGAACCCAATAGTAGCCACCAAAAAAGTAATCAAAAGTCTAAAAGACCAATTAGATCTAAATACCTATAGAGTGGTGGGAGTGGGAACAACCGGCTCTGCAAGAAGATTAATCGGAACTATATTAGGAGCTAATACCATCAAAAACGAAATAACTGCTCACGCTATAGGAACAACAAGTATTTATAAAGATGTCCACACCATATTTGAAATAGGAGGGCAGGATTCAAAAATAATCATAATCGACAATGGAATAGTAACTGACTATGCAATGAATACATTATGTGCCGCCGGAACAGGCTCTTTTCTATCATCACAAGCTAAAAGATTAGGCATTCCCATTGAAGACTTCGGTAAAATAGCCCTAACAAGCACTAACCCCACCAAAATAGCCGCTCGCTGCACCGTCTTCGCAGAATCAGATTTAGTTCACAAATCACAAATAGGCCACAAAAAAGAAGATATAATCGCCGGACTCTGCTATGCAATAGTAAATAACTACTTAAATAATGTTGGTAAAGGGAAAAATATTAAACCACCAATAGTCTTTCAGGGCGGAGTATCAAAAAATATAGGCGTAGTAAAAGCCTTCGAAAAAGTAACCGGTTACAAAATCTATGTCGATAAAAACTCCCACTTAATGGGAGCCCTTGGTGTAGCCATCCTCTCAAAAAAACAACAAGAAGTAGACTTCTCATTCAATATTGAAAACATAATATTTGAAACAAAAGGAATAGAATGCCAAGGCTGTTCTAACAATTGTGAGATAATTAAAGTAATGAAAGACAGTAAAATAATAGATTCCTGGGGAAATCGTTGTCCTAAAGGAGAGTTAGTTCACAAATAATAATAAATATCATACTATATATAGGGAGGAATAAAAATGTATGATATTTATCAAGTTCAAGTCGGAGACACTCTAGACTCCATTGCTAAAAAATTTAATACAACAACCGACTTATTAAGAAAATTAAATTCTAATAGTAGTTTTGGAGTAGGAACAAATATTATAGTACCAAAAGTAAATGAATATTTTGATATATATACTATTCAAAAAGGAGATTCTCTATATCAAATAGCCAAAGAATACAATACAGATTATAATTTATTAGCTCTATTAAACGGTCTAAACATTAATGACTATATCTATCCCAACACTAAGATATTAGTACCAAAAAAAGATGTAAAATATTACATAACAAAAGATAATGATACATTATTATCAGTAAATAAATTATTAAATGCCAATATAAATAATCTTCTGAGACAAAATGACAATATATATCTAAAAGAAGGCCAATTAATCATTTATAAAGATTAAACACTAACTATAAGAAAACTTATAGTTTTTTTCTTATTCCACACCTAAATTATTTTCTTAATAAAAGTACATCGCACACTGTTTCAAAAAAGTATATCAAAAACACAAAAATTATACAAAATACATTGACAATATTTTAAGCATATGATATACATATATGTAAGGTTATAAGGTTACATATACGTATACAATTTTAGATTATATTCTTAAAAAGAAAAACTATACTATAATATAAAAAAAGAACAAGATTTCTTAATAGCTAAATAATAAGTACGGTAGCTACTATCGGATTTTAAGTCTGCGGAGAAGCCTGAACACAGGGTCTATGAAACAGAAATCACATCACTGTGAAGTGATGTAAAGCAAATTTATTTGCTTCTTGTTCCTTGCTAATTATTAGTTTTTATTGTATAATAAAACCATAGTAGGGAGCGTGATTGTATGATACTAAGACGTCCATATGCTTTTTTAATAAAGCACTTTAAATTTATTCACATAGTACTATTTGCTCTTCTTCTTTATGTTATAACAAGAGCAAACAATATGTTAACCTTTTTTAAAAATTACATATCTGCAAATAGTAACATTGAAGTAATATCTTCTAATTACTTTAGCTATAATATTATAATATCAATACTATTTATAATTATCTTCTCATTAATAGTTTATCTACTTATGAGATATAAGAAAAAGCCAAGAACATTATATATTTTAATAATAATAGTAAGTTTATTATCATTAGTATCATTTATCTATTTATATAGACAAATAAGAGTACTAGAAGTCAGTAGCATATCTGCTAGAGAAATAAGATTACTAAGAGATATAAGTAGATTTAATTTCTGGGGTCTATTAGTAATTACTATTCCTGTAGCCATAAGAGCCTTAGGCTTTGATATTAAAAAATTTAATTTTAGTAAAGATATCGCAGATTTAAAATTAGAAAAAGAAGATAACGAAGAAGTAGAAGTAAACGTTGAATTAAACTCTGAATCAATAAAAAGAAGCGGAAGAAAACTAAAAAGAGAATTAAAGTATTACTATGTAGAAAATAAATTCTTTATTAATATTATACTTGGTGTAGTATTATTAATCCTTGTTCTTATTTACCCATTTAATAGATATGTAATAAATAGAAATCTAAATGAAAATGAAATATTAAAAACAGACTACTTTAACATAAAAATAAAAAACTCTTATATATCAGAAAGAAAAAGTGTAAGCAAGAATAATAGTTATTTAATATTAAAAGTAGATTTAAAAGCAAATATTAATAATTATATTTTAAGTTTAGATAATTTAGTATTAGAAGGTAAGAATAATACCTATATACCTAGTTTAAAATACTATAACTATTTTAGAGATCTAGGAGTAGGCTACTATCAAGAAAAAATAGATACTACTAACTATAAAGAATATCTATTAATATACAATATAAATAATGAAGACAAAGATAACAAACTAACACTAAAATATTTAGAAAATAATAGAAGAATAAATCTAAAACCAGTTGTTATAGAATAAAATAAAGGTTCTTGAATAATAAGTTCAAGAATCTTTTACTATTAATTAACACTATATTTTGTAAAATTACATTTATTAGTAGCAAAAAAAGTCGAATGATGTTATAATTATTATGAGGTAGAGTGTATGAAAAAAATATTTATTTCATTAATATTATTTATATCATTTATAAGTACAGCTTATGCTGCCACAGGAACTGTATATTGCCCTGACAACAGAGATCCAGTTAATTTAAGACCAAGTATCAATGCTGCAGCAACCCAAACCCTAGCTTGTGATAGCACAGTAGAAGTAATTAATACTAATGCCGGAACTAACTACAGCAGTGGCTGTACTACACAATTTTATCAAGTAAAACAAGGGCTCAAATCAGGCTATGCTTGTGGTACCTACATAAAATTAAATTCTTCTAGTACAACTACTGAAGGAAAAGTAAAATGTATCGAAGATACTTCTCCATTAGGAGTATACTCCAATACATCTAGAACAAAAGATAGTAAGATAAAAGATTTAAGCTGTGGCACTAAAGTAACAATACTAGAAAAAGATGCAGCGGATGATGGTAGAACGGGAAATGTATGTTCCACCAAGCTATATAAAATACAATACGAAAACACTATAGGCTATGTGTGCGGAAGATATATCGAAGAATTATCGAGTAGTGGCGGAGGCAGTACATCTTCTCCTACAACAATAGGTAAGAGCACTTCAGGAGATAACATCTACAAAAAAGAAAACTACCAAACCAAACCAAATAGTGACGGAACAATAAATTGTTATGAAGATACCGGTGCATTATCATTAAGAAGCACTCCAGGTGGATCTTCAACTGGTAAAAGCTTAAGCTGTGGCGCCGAAGTAAACATTAACTCTGTCAAAGAGTCTAGTGGCATATGTCCTTATTATTACAATGTAACTGATACCAAAGGTAATAGCGGTTATGTATGTGGCTACTATGTAAATACAACTAAATTATCTAGTACAGCAGAAGACTATTATAAATCACATAGTCTAGACGACTACTATAGCACGCTAAGAAGTGCCGGCTTTCCAGACAGTTATTTACCATATTTAGCAGAGATGCACGCAAGACATCCAAATTGGAAATTTGTCGCAGAACAAATACCACTTACATTTGATGAAGTGGTAAATGGAGAAAACGCCTATGGTCTTAATTTACTACAAGGAAGTGCCTTTGACAAAAACTACTATTCAATGGGAATAAATAGTTATGATATATTAAAAGACGAATTCTATCAATACTCAACAGAAGTTGGTTGGTATGATGCTTCATCAGAAGCAGTAGCATATTATCTAGATCCACGAAATTACTTAAATGTTAAATATATATTTGCCTATGAACTATTACACTATAATGATGCACAAACAGAAAGCGCTGTATCAAGTATATTAACTAAAAAAAGTTTTTGGAACACAGTATATTCAGGCAAAGATAGTAACGTATCAAAAGATATAGTAACTGCTACTAAAGATATAGGAATAAGTTCCTTTCATATTGCAACGAGAGTCGAACAAGAAATAGCAGGTATATCAACTTCTGATCCTAGAGCAGGTGGAAGCTTTACATATAATGGAACAGAGTATTCTAATTATTACAACTTCTTTAATATAGGTGTATGGGGTACAGATAAAATACTTCGCGGTATGAAATATGCTATAGATAATGGTTGGAATACACCATATAAAGGAATATATGGTGGCAGTAGATTTATCTATAATGATTATTACAAAGTAAATCAAGATACTCTATATTATGAAAAGTTTGATGTATCTACATCTGATGGTAACTATGATCATCAATATATGCAAAATCTAGCAGTTGTAACTCAGGAGACCAACAAAGCCTATAAAGCTTATGTAAACAACATATCAAGTTATATAAATACAGCTCTAGAATTTACCATACCAGTATATAAAGATATGTCAAATTACGCTGTAACATCTCCTAAAACAGGAAACCCTAATAATTACTTAAAAGATTTAAAAGTAAACAATAATACCATAAGTGGTTTTAGTTATGATAAATACGATTACGAAATAACAGTTCCTTCATCCACTACAAAAGTAAACATAAGTGCAGTAACTGCATCAAACAGTGCAAGCACAATAGGAACAGGAGATATATCTATAAATTCTACTGAAAAGAAAACAATAATTGTCGTAACAGCAGAATCTGGTAGTACAAGAAACTATACAATAACAATAAAAAGACCATCATCATCTACTGAAGATGTACCATCTATAAATACTATATTAAATAATTCAGGAATAAAATATAATAGTGATTACATATATGGTATAGGAGAGAATACAAGTGTAAGTAGTTTAATAAATAATGTTGAAGCCTCAAGTGAATATGCTAACATTAATATTAAAGATAAACAAGGTAATTCAAAGAGAAATGGAACATTTGTTACTGGAGATAAAGTAACAATTGGCAATGGTAAAGAAGAAAAGACAATGAATATAGTTATTTATGGTGATATAAATGGTGATGGCAAGATAGATAGAGATGATTGTCTAGCAATATTAAGACAACTAAATGGTTACACAACATTACAATCAGCATATAAAACAGCCGCAGACGCTAATAAAGACGGTAAAATAGATAGAGATGATTGTCTAGCAATATTAAGACATTTAAATGGTTATACAAATTTGAATAAATAGGAGGAAAAATATGAAAAAATTAAGATTATTAGTATTTATTTCAATCATAGTATTTTCAGGGGTTACTACTGTAAAGGCTAGCAGCGTTAGTGTAAGTGCAGCATCATCTGCAACTAAAGGAGATACAATCAAAGTAACTGCCACCATAAATGCAGGATCTGGTATTTATACAACGGCAGGAACTCTTACCTGTTCTGGAGCAGGAGTAAGTCAAAGTGCTAGCTTAAGTTCGGAGGACCTAAACACAGCTTCAAAAAGTAAAAGTTTTCCATTATCAATAAAACCAACTTCATCTGGAACTATAACCTGTAAAGCTACTGGAGTAAGAATAAGAGAATTAGCAGCAGAATCAGAGTATGCTCTAGATGGTGCCTCTACTACTATAACAGTAAAAGAGCCTACTGTAATCAAAAAGCCTACTAAAGAATACTCTTCAAACAACTATCTAAAATCATTAGAAGTAGAAGGTTATACAATATCACCAGAGTTTTCTAAAGATACTAAAGAATACACTGTAGAAGTACCAAATGATGTAACAAAAGTAAATATAAAAGCAGCAAAAGAAGATGCTTCTGCTACAATATCTGGTGATGGTGAAAAAGAAGTAAGTGAAGGCACAAATACAATTGAAGTAAAAGTAACTGCTGAAAACGGAAATGAAAGAGTATACACAATAACAGTAACAGTAAAAGAACTATCTCCTATTGAAGTAACTATAGGCAAAGAAAAATATACTATAATTAGAAAAGAAGGAATTATAGAACCACCAGAAGACTACGAAAAAACTACAATAAAAATAGGCGAGGAAGAAGTTCTATGCTATAAAAATAAAGTTACTAAAAATATTCTAATAGGTTTAAAAGATGATAAAGGTAATACAGCATATTATTCTTACGATGAAAAAACAAAGAAATATACAAAGTATCTAGGTTATAAAATAGGAGCTTTAAATATAAGTATACTAGATATGCCAAAAGACAAAATACCTACTGGTTATGTTAAAACAAGTTTTACTTATGATAACAACAAAATAGATGGATATCAATATAAATCAAAAGATAAAATACAAAGTGATTTCTATTTAATATATGCTCAAAATGAAAAAACAGGTAGTAAAGGACTATATATATATGATAAAAAAGAAGGTACTATTCAAAGATTAAATGAAGATTTAACTACCCCTTATGAAAAGAAAGCAGATGCTTACTTCTTATATATGTTAATAGCTATTTCTTTATTCGCAGTATCAGTAATTACTTTCACAACAATACTAATAACAAAAAGTAAGCATAAAAAGAAGAAAGTAAAAATATAATTTAGTGTCATTACTAATTAATGATATGGAGAAATATGAGTGCTTTATATTTCTCCTTTTGTTATTTACATAAAAACTGAAAAATTCACTAAACTTTATTAAAGTTATTTTAAAAAAATAAAATTTGTGGTAAAATAATATATGAGTAGGAAAGGTGGTACCATATGGATAGTGTCCTTCTAATTACTATATCAGCTTTTATAGTGGCAATTATCCTTATAATTATTACTATTGTTATTATAAAAAGTAATCAAAGTAAGAAGTATAAAAAAGAAATAGAAGAATTAGATATAGAAAAAAATAGTTTAATTGGTATTCCTGTATTAAGCGAAATAACAAAAGTAAAAGAACTAGTAAAAACAGACAACTTAAAAGAAAAATTAGATGATTGGGATAATACTTTTAAAGTAATTCGTGATAAAAAAATACCAGAGTTAACTGATGCTATATCAGATGCTGATTTTTTAATAGATAGAAAAGAATACAAGAAAGCAATAAAGAAAATAACAGTTATAGAACTAGAAATAAAAGCTCTAAAGAAGACTACTGAACATCTATTAGAAGAAATAAAAATAATTACCAAATCAGAAGAGAGAAATAGAGCACTAATTACTAAATTAAAAATAGTTTATAGAGAACAACAAAACAAATATGATCGAACTAAAAAAGAATATGGCGAAATTGGTGCCTACGTTGAAGCAGAATTTTCTAAAATAGATAAACTATTCGCTGAGTTTGAAAGGGCAATGGATAACAATGACTATGTATCAGTAGAAAAAAGAATAGCAGTACTTGATGAAAAAATAAATAAACTAGGAAAACTACTTGAGGATATACCAACCGTTGTTTTACTAGCTACTGTTTTAGTACCAAATAAAATTGAAGAAGCCACAACATACTATTTTAGAATGAAAAGAGATGGTTATCCATTAGACTATTTAAATGTAGAATATAATATCAAAGAAATAAGAACAAAAGTAAATAACATAATGGAAAACTTAAAAAAACTAGAACTAGGAGACTCTATAATTGAATTAAAAACATTTATAGAATATTTTAATAGCTTATATAATGACTTTGACAAAGAAAAAGAATGCAAAGATTTATTTAGACAAAATATTAAAGAATTAGGTTATAAAATTGATAATATAAATAAAGTAGTGAGAGATATATACCTTCAAATAGATGATATCAAATATAATTATAACTTATCAAATGAAGATATAAATAAATTTAGTCTATTAAATAAAAATTTAGAAAAATTTAACAAAGACTATAAGATATTAGTAGACCAGGGTAAGATGAAAACATTTGCTTATTCAAAATTAGTAGATGAATTAGATGGACTATCAATGAAATTATCTAGGTTGCAGGACGACCTTGATTATCAACTAAGATCAATAACTAGTATGAAAGATGATGAGACAAGAGCAAGAGAACAACTTATGGCTATTGAAGAGCTACTAACAAAAGCAAAATATAGATTAAAAGAATGCAAAATACCAGTAATTCCAAGTAGTTACTTCATAGAACTTACTGAGGCTCAAGACGCAATTAGAGAAATAATAAAAGAATTAGATAAGAAGCCAATAGTTATTAAAATACTAAATATTAGAGTAGATACTGCAAGAGACTTAGTATTTAAAATATATAACAAAACAAATGATATGATAAAAATAGTTAATGCTTCAGAAAAAATAATAGTATATGGAAATAGATACAGAAGCACTTATGAAGAAATAGATATAGCATTAACAAAGGCTGAGGAACTATTTAAAAGAGGAAAGTATAAAGAATCAATAGACTTATCAATAAAAAGTTTAAGTTTTATTGACAAAAATATTGTAGAAAAAATTCAATAGATATTGCAATTTATAGTATTTTATGATATTCTAGACTTAGAGTAAAAGGGAGGAAATTATGGACGCAGTTATAGATTTTTTATTAGAATATTATTGGGTGGTTTTAGTTGTATTAGTAGTGTTACTAATAACTGTAATAGGTTTTTTAGCGGATACTAAGAGAAAGAAGAAATTAAGAGCAAAAGCAGAGAGTCAAAATACTCCTACTAATAATAATGGTATTGATAACAATAACTATCCAGACTTCAATAACATTAATCAAAGTAATAATCAAAATTTAAATATGAATACAGGATTTAATAATTTCAATAACAATTATGGTGGTGCTGATTTCAATATAGCTCCAGATACCACTAATAATATGTTAAATCAAAATTTAAATAATGGAATGCAAGATAGCTTTAATCAAAGTGCTAATCTAAATCAAGGAACCAATCCTAATTTAAACCAAAATGTTAATTTGAATTCAAATATTAATCCAGAGTTTAATGCAAATAACATAGTTCAAGAACCAGTTTTAAATCAAGCACCTACTTATAATGAACCAGTTATGCCAAATACAACTATAGAAGGACCTGCTGTAAATAATAGTGTTAATATTCCTGAAGTAAATAATATAAATTCAAACTTAAATAACAACGATTCATTTTTTGTACCAGCTTCAGAGCAAACACCTAGAATAGAGCCAAGAGAGGTAGTAATACCAAAACCTGTAGAGCCTACACCAATAATGAATAATGTCAATGCTGTAAACAGTTGGGATTTAAATAATAACAATTTAAATAATAATATTCCTAATAATACTGTAAATTCTTATGTGGCACAAACACCAGTAACACCAAGTGTAGAACCAGTTAATCAATATAATCAACCAATGCCTAATGTAGTACCAACTCCAGTAGAGGAAGTACCACAACAAATGTCACAACAAGTACAAATGCCATATCAAAATAATCAAGGCAATATAAATTATAATAATACAGTTGCTCCTACTGCAAATACTAGTATTAACAACATAAACCCATTAGGAGAACAAAGTAATCAAATGCAAAATATGCCAAATACACAAGCAATAAATCAAAGTATGCCAAACAATCAAGGTATGCCAAATAATAATTTCTTGTCAGGAGGATCAAATTTTGTAGTGGGAGGTACTCCTACTAATAATCAAATGCCTTCAACTAATGATAATTGGAAATTATAAGATTTAGGTTATCCTAAATCTTTTACTGTAGTATAAAGGAGGTAAGAAAGTGAATAACAATCAAGAAGAAATAAATGTATCACCATACAAGGCAACTGGTAACTTAAATAGAACTATTAGTAATCCTAGTGCCAGTATTAATGATGCTATGAATGTTAATATACAAAATGTCACTACTAATAATACCCAAGTAGTAGAGCCAGTACCCATAAACACACCTCCTCAGCAGCAGTCTAACACTATACCAGTAACACCAAGTGCTCAAACTAATAATATTAATAATCAATCCATTATTGAAGAAGCACTAAAAAAACAAACTGCTACTAATACTATTAACAATAATAATATTAATAATAAAGTTTATGTAAATAACGAAAATAAACCAAAAAAAAAGAAATTAACTTTAAGCATAGGACCAGAATTTAAAATAGCACTTTTAATTATAGTTATACTATTAGCGTTCGTTCTGTTTATCCTACCATTAATTTCTAATGTACGTTAAACTTGTTTAGATAAAGAGATAATTACATCAAAGTCGTCATCACTTGCCATAATATTCTTATGCAATTGAGAACACTTTTGACAGCTATATATAATTTTATAGCTGTTTTTAAATTTTTCTATACCTATTGGCCTCATAAGACCACCGCACTTATTTAACCTATCACCAGGATTAATATCTAAGTGCTTAGAATATAAGCAGAATGGACAATGATCTCTTGCAGTATATCCTAGTCTTTGAACTTCTTTACCACAATTTTCACATACAAAATTTTCATCAATCATATTAAACTTTTTCATAAACCAATTATATCAAAAAATAAATAAAATTACAAACTAAAAACACCAAATGGTGTTTTATTAATAATAATATGGTGGGTATTGAGGATACATAGGTGCAGGGTATACAGGATAAGGTCTTGGATAGAATGAAGGGGCCAGAAGTCCTCCTGTAATACCACCAAGAATAAATGGTCCCAAAAATCCACCAGCAAATCTATTTCCACCCATAGGAACCATAGGTCTTCTATTATACATAATAAGTCTCCTTTCTTTAATATTATATTTAAAAAACCTAATGCTGTGAAAAATACTTTATTTATTTCTATTTTTTTAGTATAATATAGTTGGAGGTTGTTATGGAACAGATGATATTTAAAAGTGATGATTTAATAGTTATGAGCTTAATTAATTACTTTATTACAGAAAAAAACTACAATCCAATGATAATCCACGGATTAAATGATGAAATATGGTTAGAAAACTTAGATAGCGATTATAAAATAGTTAGAATAGTATCGCACCATATCCATAATAAAGAACAATTAGACTTTGATAAATTCAAACTAAGTAGAATAGTAAAACAAATAAAGAAAAAAACATTATCATTAAAAGTAAAAGTATTAAGTATATATACTGATATAGAAGATGAAAAATTATTATCAGATAATGATGTAATTGTTACTAAAGAAGAAGATATAAATAATCCCAAACTAACAAACGTCTTCCCAGATATAGTAGAGAAGACTGAAAGAAAAGAAGATGGATTAGAATACTTTATGAAAATAACAGATAATATCAATAAAAAGAATGAAGCAAAAAATAAAACTGCCGAAAGAATATTCACATATAGAAAGCCAATAATTACCTATGCTATCATAGCTATATGTATATTTATGTTTATGATGATGTATATTTTTGGTCAAGGATCAGAAGATAATTACACATTATTAAAATTTGGAGCTAGTCTTGATATTCTAATAAAGAATGGTGAATATTATCGTTTATTTACCTGTATATTCCTACATATAGGTATAGTTCACTTATTGTGTAACATATATTCACTATATATAGTAGGTAAAGAGGTAGAAAACCTATATGGCAAATTAAAATATTTAATAATATTTATACTAAGTGGTATATGTGGAAGTATACTATCCCTTGCCTTTAATAGTAATACTATCGGAGCAGGAGCTTCTGGAGCCATATTTGGCCTATTAGGAGCTTTCCTATATTTCGGTTATTACTATAGAGCATATCTTGGAAATTCAATAACAAGAGCAATTTTGCCAGTATTAATAGTAAACTTAATTATCGGACTTATGTCTTCCTCAATCGATCTAGCCGCTCATATAGGAGGTTTAGTAGGAGGAATACTAGTATCAATGATGGTAGGAGTACCAGATAAAGAAGGAACAAGTAATAAAATAAATGGTGCTATACTAACTATAGTATATATAGCATTTATAATATATTTAGCTTTTTGGAGGTAATAAAATGAAAGAATTAGAAGAAGCATTAAAATATTTTGACTTAAAAGAAAACTTTACAGAAGAAGAATTAAATAAAGCCTATAAAGAAAAACAAAATATAATATATGTAGACTTTAAAGAAAAAAAGAGAAATAAAGAAGTTCAAGATGATACATTAAACTACAATTATCAACTAGTTAAAATATATCAGTATATACAGCAAATGCTTAAGGACATTAAATTATCAGAAACTCTCGTTGAAAATGTAACACCAGAATTTAAAAAATTCTACACACAAGAGCAAAATAGCTTTAGTGTTAAAAGATTATTCTTTTATATAAAAAAAGATATCCAATTACTAGATGGTTTTATAAAAACGTCTGAAGATTTAGCCACTCTAGATAAGGCTTTCGTAGACTTTAAAAGTATAAAAGATAATAGTTATCGCATCTTTATTGATGATGTATTAAAAAGATACTATAACAAAGAGGAAAATGACAAAGAAACTGATGAAGAATTAAGAACATTCACTAGAGAGAGTATCATAAAAGAAGCAAGTTCGGTGAAGGATGTAATGAATAAAGTAGAATACTATTCACTACATAAAAATGAAGCAATGAATGAGTATATTGATAAAACTTATCCACTTTATGATAAGCTTAGTGCCTTGGTAAAGGAAAAATATAAAGATCCAAGTTCACCAGAACATCGTCTAGGAATTAAATATTTCTTAAAGATGCGTCCTGCAAAGACAGAAGAAGAGGCACAGGAAATATATGAGGAAGCTATCAAAAGACTATTCTATCCTAGCGAAGATCAAGAAACCAAGTTATCCGACACAGAAGAAAAACCAAAGACACCAAAAAGGTAGTAGAGATACTATCTTTTTTTTCAGAAATATGCTATTATATAGTAGAGGAGAATAAAAAATGAAAGTACACATAAACAGTAGTAGGGTAGTAACTAAAATAGAAAAATATAATAAACCAGAAGTCATATATATTCCACTCGAAGACAAAACAGGAATAACCTATAAATACATTGTCAAAGAGGGTGATTATATAAATAAAGGCCAAGTAGTCGCAGTAAATGAAAAAACTAACTTTCCCATTCATAGTTCCGTATCAGGATATGCATCTTTTGGAAGCAATAAAATAATAAATACTGGTAAAAAGGTAAAGTGCATAGCTATCGAAAACGACTTTAAAGAAAAATACCAAAAAAGTAAAATGCTTAAAAAAGACTTATCAACTTATACTAAAGAACAATTTATTGAAGATTTAAAAGAGAACGCTATCATTGGCCTAGGAGGTAGTGCATTCCCAACATATCTAAAATACAATAATGATAATATAAAATATCTCTTAGTAAATGGTGTTGAATGTGAACCACATATATCATCAGATAAAGCACTAATGTATAACTACTCTGAAAACATACTCGAAGCAATAGATGCCATTATCACTATCAATAAAATAACAAAAGCCATAGTAGTAATAAAAGAAAGTGATAGAACATCATATGAAACTCTAAGTAAATATATAGGTACTTATCCCAATATAACAATAAAAACTGTCAAAGATATCTATCCAAATGGTTGGGAGAGAAATGTTGTTAAAGAAGCCCTAGGAGTATCTTATCAAAAGTATCCCATTGAAAAAGGTGTGGTAGTAAGTAATGTATCTACCATATATGCTATCTATGAAATGCTAGAGTATAATCGACCTCTAACTGAAAGAATAGTTACCTTTGTAGGCCCAGGCTTAAAAGAGAAGAAAAATGTAAAAGTAAAAATAGGAACATTAGCCAGTGAAGTAATTAAAAATATTGATCCTTATACCAATATTAAAAATCCTCTTTTTGTAGCAGGAGGCCCTATGATGGGTACATCACTACCAACAGATGATGTTGTAATTACTAAAGACCTAAACTGTATTTTAGTACTAGAAAACAATTTCTCAAGAAGCAGTGAATGTATAAGATGTGGAAAATGTACTAGTGTGTGTCCCGTTAAACTATATCCCGTTCTAATTATGAATAACATAAATAAACCAAATAATCTAGAAGAATTAAAACCAAATAAATGTATAGAATGTGGTCTTTGTTCTTATATATGTCCTTCAAAAATAGAAGTAAGAGAATTTGTAAAAGCTGCTAAAGAGAAGGTGAAAGATAAATGAAAAAATTTAATATAAGAAAAGGCAATTTTATAAAAGATAATAATACAACATATAACTTAATGTACTCTATAGTATTAGTTTTAATACCATTAATAATATTCTCAATATATAAAAATGGAATATATCCTACTATTAAAGGAGAAGGTAGTCTATACTTAGTATTTAAACCATTAATATTTATACTAATTAGTAGTGTACTAGGTACATTAGTAGAATATATATATTATAAAATAAAAAAGAAAGATAAGACAGTACTTTCACTATTAGTCGAAGACTATTCAATAATACCAGGAATATTTATTAGTCTTGTTATACCAATAAATACTCCTATATGGTTATTAGCAGTAGGAAGTATAATATCCAGTTTATCAAAAGTAGTAATGGGTGGAATAGGTAAAAATAGATTAAATCCTGCTCTTGTAGGAGCCTTCTTTATCATAATAATATTTCAGTCATATACAGGAGGATACTTAAATCCTTATGAGCTAGATACAGTAAGTAGTGCTACACCCTTAACAAATGTAACTGCCAGTGGATATGTTATAACTTATGATAATCTAGTAAAACCATATGGTTCTTTATTAAATTTCTTTATAGGAAATATACCAGGTGCAGTAGGAGAAACTTCATCACTACTATGTATATTAGCCTTTATTTATCTAACTTATAAAAAAGTAATTAAATATAGAATAACAATATCATATATTCTAACAGTAGCAATAATGAGTTTAATTATCTGTCTAACAAAAGATATAGGACTTTGGTTTATATTATTTAATATATTATCAGGAGGTCTCTTGTTTGGAGCAGTCTTTATGGCAACAGATCCTGTAACATCCCCAATTACAAATAGAGGACAGGTACTAGGAGGTATCTTTCTAGGAGTCTCAACTCTTATAATAAGATATTTAACTCCATTACCAGAAGGCGTACTAGTATCAATACTATTATTTAATATTCTTACTATAGTAATAAATTATTTAGATATAAAATTATATGATAAAAAGATATTTCAAGATATTATACTTATAATATTCTTAGTACTAGTAGTTTTATTATCGTTTATGATAAGTAATAAACTAAGTACTAAGCCACTAGATGATACATATAAGATAATATCTAAAGTAAAAGAAGGAAATATTACTACATATGAAGTAAGTGGTAAAGGTTATGCTGGTAATAATAGTATTAAGTTGAAAATAGTATTTAAAGATAAAGATATTACTTCGATAGAGGTTTTGAGAAGTGATGAGACTTATACTAAGATGATTTATGATAATGATTATTTAACTAAACTTAAGGATAATTCTAAATCTTTAGATAATTTAGATACTATTAGTGGTTGTACTTATACTAGTAGATATTTAAAAGAGATAGTATCTAAAACTATTAATGATTATAATAGTTAATACACTTAGAACCTAAGGTCTCTAAGTGTTTTTTGAAGCCTTAAGGTCTTCAAAAAGAAAATCAATAGCCATTTGTCTATTGATTTTATAATTTTATTAATTATTATTTCCTTTTTGTACTACGTATACAATTATAACTGCTATTAAACTAGGGAATACAAATGCAAATGCTATCATACTAATTATTAAAATAACAGACATAATATTTACGAAGATAGATGGTTCACAATTTTCAATGCAATTACGTAGTCTTTCCATATCAATAACTCTTACCAAAGTATTAAGTATCCATACCACCATAAACTGTACAAATAAAGCTGTAGGTATTCCCCAATGAAATTTGACTTTCTTTTTAGTAGTAGTATTATTAACTCCATATACCTGATTATTATTAATTTGATTATTAATAGTTTGTGTTCCACATTTGTTGCAGAACATAGCATTGTCCTCTAATGCATTACCACAGTTACTACAAAACTTCGACACAATCCCTTCCTCCTTCCTCTTTATAATAAAATTATATCATTTGGTAAAAAATATTTCAATATAATTACATTAACATCGATTTAAAATATTTACATTCAAAGTAAAAAATGATATACTTAAGGAGTAGAGGATTGATGTATATGGCAAAGAAAAAACAGAAAAAAGATAGTGAAAAAAAGAAGTTTGAATATAGTAATGAGGTAATAGGTATAATACTAATATTAGCCTCAATAATAGGTATAGGAGGTTATGGACCTGCGGGCAACTTTATTAGATCATTTGCTGTTTTCTTAGTGGGAAATATCTATATATTTCTTTTAGTAGGTCTATTAGCTCTAGGAGGTTATGTAATACTAAAGAGAAAGATGCCAGACTTTTCCAATTTAAGATGGGTAGGTTTTAGTATTCTTTTAATATCATTTCTAGTATTATTACATATGAAGTATATAGTAGTAAATTCCCAAGAGGGTGTAAAAATAATTACCGAAACTTTTAATAACCTTTTAGTAACATTTAAAACTCCAAGTGCTATTTCTAATAGTGGTGGAGGTATTATAGGAGCTTTATTTACTTTTGCTTTTTATAGTTTATTTAAAGATGGAACTAAAATAGTAGTAATTACTTTAATGGTAATAGGTACTATACTATTACTAAATACAAGTATTATAGATATTTTAAAGAAGATAAAATTACCAAAGCATCAAAAGAAAGAGAAGAGTGCTAAAGAAGATAATAATGATGAAGAATTAGATAAAAGAATTATTGTATCTTCATCTAAAGATATAGATAAAGTAAGTGAGAAAGAATTAAGTGAACCAGATATTCCAATAAAGACTGCTAGTAGTGTAAACGCTGAAGTAGTAGAGAAGAAGGTAGAGGAAGAAAAACCAGTTATTAATGTTAATTATAAATTACCACCACTTACTCTATTAAAGCTAGCTAAAGGAAATAATGATAAAGAGAATGTTGAGGCTGTAAAACAAAACATAAGTACTCTAGAAAAAGTATTAGCAGATTTTGAAATACCAGGTAAGATAAAAGAATGTCATATAGGACCATCTGTTACACAGTATGAATTAGAATTAAAAGCAGGTACTAAAGTAAACAAATTATTGTCAATTCAAAAAGAAATAGCTCTTAATTTAGCAGCTAAAGATGTAAGAATACAGGCACCTATACCAGGAAAAAGTACTATTGGAATAGAACTTCCAAATAAAGTAAATAGTGCTGTATCATTTAGAGAGATATTATCAAAATTACCTGAGCCAAATGAGAAAAGTCTTCTTGCAGTTGGATTAGGAAAAGATATAATGGGTACAGTTAAATGGGCTGAAATAAATGCTACACCACACCTTTTAATAGCAGGTGCTACTGGTAGTGGTAAATCAGTTTGTATAAACTGTATAATAGCTTCAATATTAATGAGAACTAAACCAGATGAAGTAAAATTAGTAATGGTAGACCCTAAAAAAGTAGAATTATCTATGTATAATGGAGTACCACACTTATTAACACCAGTAGTAACAGATCCTAAAAAAGCATCTATAGCTCTTAAGAATATTGTTGTTGAAATGGAAAGAAGATATCAAGTATTTGAAGATACTAAATGTAAGAATATAACATCATATAATAAAATGTGTGAGAGTAATACAGACTATATAAAGATGCCATATATAGTATTTATAATAGATGAGTTAGCAGATCTTATGTTAGTAGCTGCTAAAGATGTTGAAGATTCTATAATGCGAATAACTCAAATGGCTAGAGCAGCAGGAATTCACTTGATCGTAGCTACTCAAAGACCATCTACTGATGTTATAACAGGAGTTGTAAAAGCAAATATTCCATCTCGTATATCATTTGCAGTTTCTTCTTCAATAGACTCTAGGACAATCCTAGACCAAACTGGAGCAGAGAAACTATTAGGTAAAGGTGATATGTTATTTAAACCAATGGGAGAAAATGTTCCAATAAGAATACAAGGAGCTTATGTAAGTGATGAAGAATTACAAAAGATCGTGGACTTTACCATATCACAGCAGAAGGCTAACTATGACCACTCTATAACTGAAGAGAAGGGTGGCGAAGGCTCTGATGCTGGTAAATATGATGATGGCTATGAATCTAAAGAAGAATATGATGATCCACTTTATAACGACATTGTGTCATTTGCTACCGAGTTTGGAAAGATATCAGCATCTCTTATCCAAAGAAAATATCGTATAGGTTATAATAGAGCAGCTAGAATAATAGATTTACTTGAAGAAAGAGGTATAATAGGACCACAAAACGGATCAAAACCACGAGAAGTTTTAATAAAAAAAGAAAATAATAATGACGATTATGAAGAATAATTGTCATTTTATATTAAAAAAACAACTAAATAATAGGGAAAATAAGCGATAAGTAACAAAAAATGGTTGCTATTTTTCAAAAAATATTATATAATTATTAAGCAGGTGAAATTTTATGGTAATAGAATTATTTGATCTCGTAATAAATAATAAAAAAATAAATATAGATAAAGATGTTATTATTCCTGAAGATTTACTAAAAGAAAGTGACATCAGGAGATTAGATAATGTCCATTTCAAAGGAAGAATAGAAAAACTTATTGATGATACATATCAGTTATCAGGTATAATAAGTGGTACAATGATCGTACCCGATGATATAACTTTGGAGGATTATGAATATAATTTTACTAGTGATATAGAAGAAGAAATAGAAGAAACAAGAATAAATTTGCAAAAAACTATTGATATTACTTTAGATTTATGGCAAAATATTGTTGTGGAAATTCCTCTTAAGGCTGTTAATGAAAAAAATAAAGATTTAACACTTGAGGGTAGGGGATGGAGACTAATTAAGGAAGAAGATGTCGCAAGTACAAATAATCCTTTAAGTAGTCTAGAAGACTTATTAAGGAAGGAGTGAGAAGATGGCAGTTCCATTTAGAAAAGTAAGTAAGACAAGAAGAAATATGAGAAGAACTCATTATAAAATCACTGCTAACGGATTAGTAGAATGTACTAACTGTGGAGCTAAGATAAGATCACATAGAGCTTGTCCAAAATGTGGATTTTATAAAGGAGCAGATACTTCTAAAAAACAAGAAGAAACTAAAGTAACTGAAGAAAAGAAAGCTCCTAAAAAAGCAAAAACTTCAAAAAAGACTGAAGAATAATAATAAGCACTAAATTTTAGTGCTTTTTTATATATAAAAAATCGACAAAAGTCTTTATATTTTTAAATATTTCTGATATACTTAAGAAGTAAGGTAGGTAATAATATGAAACTTAATGAAAAGAAAATAATTAATGATATTAGAATGTTATCATTAGATATGATAAATACTGCTGGTAGTGGGCATCCTGGAATAGCATTAGATTTTGCTCCAACAATATATACATTACTTGCTTATCACTTAAAGTTTGATTTAGAGAGAAAAGCTTGGTGTAATAGAGATAGATTAGTAGTATCCGCAGGTCACGCTTCAGCACTATTGTATGCTAGTCTCTTTTATTGTTTAGATGAGTTTAGTATTGAGGAATTAAAGAAATATAGAAGAATATCAACTTCATTAGGGGGACATCCTGAATATAATCTAAATAATAGAATAGAGGCAACAACAGGACTATTAGGTCAAGGCTTTGCTACAGCAGTTGGTCTTGCTATAGGAGAAAAATACTTAGAAAGTACATTCAATAGAAAGAAGAATACTATCTTTGATTACAATATATATTGTATCTGTTCTGATGGTGATCTAATGGAGGGAATTACTTATGAAGCAGCTTCACTAGCAGGTACTCTAGAGTTAGATAATCTAATAGTACTATATGATTCTAATGCTGTAACAGCAGATGGTGATATAGAAAAAACTTCAGTAGAAGATATAGAAGCTAGATTTTCTAGCATAAACTGGGAAGTAATTAGAGTAAAAAAAGGTGAGTCTGTAAAAGAAATATCAAATGCTATAGATAAAGCTAAAAAGAGTAGTAGACCCGTTCTAATAGAAGTAGAGACAGTACTTGGTATCTATTCTAAGTATGAAGGAACTAATAGAATACACTCTAATCTAGAAAGAGAAGATCTAGAAGAAATAAGAAGTGAATTAAAGTGTAAAGAGGCTTTTACTTTTGATGAAGAAGTAAGAAATAACCTTTTGACATTCATAAAAGAAGGAACTGAAGATTATTATAAAGAATGGTATAGTGAGTATGAGATGTTCTTAGCTAATTCAACTGATAAAGAAAAAGATGCTTTAAGTCTAGTAATAGAACAAGAAGGAATATCATTAGATATAGCATCAGTAGTAGATGAGAGTAAAATATTTGAAGATAAAGCAATGCGTGATATAAATTATCAAGTAATGAATGTAATAAGTGCTTTCTTACCAAACTTTATAGGAGGAAGTGCAGACTTGTTCTGTAGTACTAAAACTTATCTAAAAGGAAAAGGAGAATTTAGTAGTGACTCTTATGAAGGAAGAAATATAAACTTTGGTGTAAGAGAGGGAGCTACTGGGGCAATTCTAAATGGTATAGCACTATCTAATATTAGAACTTATGGAAGTACATTTCTTGCTTTTTCAGACTATATGAAGCCTGCAATTAGAATGTCAGCAATGATGGATTTACCAGTTACTTATATCTTTAGTCACGATAGTATAAGAGTAGGAGAGGATGGTCCAACTCATCAACCAATAGAGCAACTAGGAAGCTTAAGAAGTATTCCAAACTTCTCTGTATATCGTCCTTGTGATTATAAAGAATTAATAGGTTCCTGGAGTAATATCTTAAAAGAAGCTAAGCCTTGTGCTTTAGTATTACCAAGAGGCCATAACGATACTCTAGAGCATACAAGTTCTAAAAAAACTCAGCGCGGAGGCTATATCATAAGTGAAGTAAAAACAAGACTTGATTTAATAATAATAGCAACAGGTAGTGAAGTAGCTCTTGCTCTAAAAATAAAAGAAGAACTATTAAAGAACTACATTGAAGCAAGAGTAGTATCAATGCCAAATATGAATTTATTCTTGAAACAAGATAAAGATTATCAAGAACAAGTATTACCAAGAGGTTATCGAAGAATGGTCATAGAGCTATCAAACGATGCCAATTGGTATAGATTTATTTCTTCAGATCAAGACTTCATTGGGGTAAATGAATTTGGAAGAAGTGCTACTGAAGAAGAATTATTATCTTACTTTGAATTAGATATGCAAGATATAATTATAAAAATAAAAAATAATCTATAATATGACAAATATTTTAAATATAGTATGATACTCTATATATGGTGATATAATGAGAACATACTATATTTTTAATGTAAATAAATATTTTACATATATGTATAAAAAGAATCCTTTTAAAATGTATAAGATCTTCGAGGAGATCTATAATACTAAAGATTATGATAGTATAAAGACTTATAGAATATTTGAACAAGTAGCTACTCCTTTTAATAAAATACTTTTAAATGAATATATATATTTTGATTATAAATATAAATATGGTTATAAAAAAATAGATAATACTCATTATCTAAGAACAAGTGAGAATAGTATATTAACAATAAATAATTATAATATTAAACTTAGAACTGAGAGTAATTATTCAGATTTCTTTACATATTTAAATAAATATAATATTAATTTATTTGTTTGTGATTTTGAGAATAAAGATTATTTTTGGCTTGATAAACTAGTAGGTAATTCTTTACAAAAGAAAGAATTCATAGTAAAATAGTAACAAGGAGGCGTAAATATGATTTGGGATATATTATATGTGTTATTAGGCCTAGTAATAGGATTAGTATTAGGATTTTTAATAGCTAGAAAATTAATGAAAAAAGAATTGAAAAAGAATCCACCAATTAATGAGCAGATGATTAAAACTATGATGAGTGGTATGGGAAGGACTCCTTCACAGAAACAGATTAATCAAATGATGAAACAAATGAATAGATTTATGTAAAAATAGGGCAGTATTAGCTGCCTTTTTCTTTTTCGGTTCACACTAAAGTTGTTCACCGTTTAACAAAGCCTAAGTAGTCTTTGTTAAAAACTTATTTTGTTTTCTTGTTAATACCAAGTATACCTCCAAATGCTGAAGTAGCAATAATAACTAAGAAATAAATAATATTACCAAGACTAATAACTCTCATAATAAGAGCCATTAAAGTAAATAGAATAGCCCAAATACTACCATACTTAATTCCTTCAATATAACCCTTCTTCGAAGAATTATGTCCTACTATAAAGCTACCAATTAGTACTCCAATAACTACTACTATAAGTTCAAATATTTTAAGAAGAGTTCCATTTAAAATATTAAAATAATTAAAAATAGTCAAAATAACTGTACAAATAAGTATAAACAAGAATGTATAAAGCATACTTTTTAAATAAATTTTCATAATATCACCACTAAATAATATGTTTTTGAATAAAAAATTATACTATTATACATAATTATAATGGTGATAGAAATGATAACAGTTTTAATAAGAACAATATTCTTTTATTTCTTTATATTTATAATATATAGAATAATGGGAAAAAGAGAAGTAGGGCAATTAAGTATAATAGATTTAATAGTATCTTTATTAATCGCAGAGTTAACAGTAATTAGTATAGAAAACTATGATAAGTCAATGTTATACTCTCTAATACCAATAGTGGTATTAGTACTACTACAGTGTATATTAGCTTATATAAGCCTAAAGAAACCTAAGTTTAGAATATTCTTAGATGGTAATCCTTCTCTTATAATAAAAGAAGGAAAAATAAATTATAATGAAATGCTAAAACAAAGATATAACTTAGATGATCTTTTAGTACAATTAAGAGATAAAGGTTACCGAAGTATTGAAGAAGTAGAATATGCTGTCTTAGAAAATAATGGTACACTATCTATATTTCCATATGAAACAAATAAGACACCATTACCACTTCCTATAATACTAGATGGAGATATTCAAGAAGATACTCTAAAACATCTAAAAAAAGATAAAAAATGGGTCTATAACTTTCTAGAAAGAAAAAATTTAACTCTTGAAGAAATATTCTTTGCCTTTTATAAAGATAAAAATATATTTATAATAAAAAATCAAGATTTATTAAAATAAATATATTTATATAAATTATCAAGTATCATTAAAAAATGGTACTTTTTTTATTAACTTAACATAAATTATTGTGAGGGGTGATACTTTTGTCAGCATATAAAGAAATAGTAACAAAAGCAGTAGTAGGTAAAGGTAAGAAGTATTATCGTAACACTTACACTGTAAATACTGATAACAAACCTAATACTGTTTTAGGATGTTGGGTAATAAATCATAAATTCTCAGGTAAAGAAGTAGATGGCCGTATAGAAATAGATGGTTCATTTGATGTAAACTTATGGTATTCATATGATAACGATACAAAAACATCAGTTATCACTAAAAATATTCCATATAAAGAATTAGTAACAGTATCCCAAAAAGAAACAACAGACTCTAGTACTAAAGATATCATAGTAAGAAGTTTAAAACAACCAAGTTGTATATCTGCGAAAGAAAAAGATCAAGGAATAGATATAGATATCGAAAAAGAATTAGGAGTAGAGATAGTTGGAGACACTAAAGTAAAAATAGCCATTGAAGAAGATGAAGAACCTTGGGATGAAATACCAGAAGAAGTAACTGAAGAAACAGAAAAAGAAATAGAAGAAAATATAGATCCTAATTATATTAAAGAAGAAAAATAATCTTCTTTTTTTATTTATAAGGAAAGTGTTTACAATTAGATGTAATAATGATAAAATTTACTTATAACATTGGACGTGATAATATGAAAAAGAAGAGATATATAATAATTATATTATTATTAATACTAATAGCTTTAATACTACTATTTATATCAAAAAATACTTATAAAGACTATAGTAGAAATTATTTTTATATGGATACATATATCAATATAAAAATAACTACTACTAAGAATAAGAAAGAAGCTAATGCTATATTAGATGATATAGATTACTTATATAGTACTTATCATAAATTAACTAGTAGATATGATTATTATGAAGGAATAACTAATGTCTACTACTTAAATGAAAAATTAGAAGATAATAAAGAAATAGAAATAGATAAAAGATTAGCAGATATTATATCACTAGGTATAGAGTATTATAGTAAAACAAATGGTCTATTAAACATAGCAGCAGGTAATTTAACAGGTATATGGAAGAACTTTTTAGATGACTGTGAAACTATTCCTAATAGTGAAGAATTACAAGTTAATATAAATATCGATGATATAAATCTAAAAGATAATAAATATATAAAAACAAATGGTATTAAGTTAGATTTAGGTTCTATAGCTAAAGGTTATACTACAGAGTTAGCTGGAGACTACTTAGAAAGCGTAGGAGTATCCTCTTATATAATAAATGCCGGAGGTAATGTCAAAGTAGGAAAAAATCACAATAAAAAATCATATACTGTTGGAATAACAGATCCAAATAATACAAATGATATCTTTACTAAAGTAAATATAAATAATTTATCTGTAGTAACATCTGGTAATTATCAAAGATATTGTATCAAAGATGATATAAACTATAATCATATAATAGATCCTAATACTAAGATGCCTAGTATATATAATAAATCAGTAACTGTAATAAGTAATAATAGTACTATTGCAGACATATATAGTACATATTTATATCTATTACCATATGAAGAAGGGTTAGATATAGTAAATAATACAGATAACATTGAGGCAATATGGTATGTAGATAAAGATAATATAATAAAAAGTGAAGGCTTTAACTATGAATAAACAAGATCTAAAGCTAATTATAATAATACTTATTATTGCTGTCTTAGTTCTTTTGGTAATAAATACTACTAAAAAAGAAGCAGATACTGTCTTAGTCTACTATGAAGATAAACTAATAAAAACAATAGATCTAAATAAAGATGGTGAATATACAGTAGATGGTTTCTTAGGAGATGTAGTAATAGAAGTAAAAGATAAAAAAGTAAGAGTAAAAAAAGAAAATTCACCTAGAAACATCTGTTCTAAAGAAGGCTATATTAGTGACAATACAAAACCACTAATATGTCTTCCTAATAAAATAATAATTAAAATATCAAGTAAAGATAATAGTATAGATGGAGTGGTATATTAATGAAAACAAAAGATATAACAACAATAGGAGTATTAACTGCTATCTCAGTAGTAATATCAATAATAGAAAGCTATTTTACTTTTATCGGAGATATTATACCAGGACTTAAATTAGGCCTTGCCAATATAGTAATTATTTTTGCCTTATATAAATATAATTTTAAGACTGCTCTAATAATATCACTAGTAAGAGTATTTATAGTAGCTCTAATAAGAACAGGGTTTGGTTTTAACTTCTTCTTTTCATTATCAGGAGCCATCCTAAGTATCATAATGATGTCCTTAGTAAAAAAAACGAAATTATCAATAATAGGAGTTTCTATAGTAGGAAGTCTATCACATAGTATAGGACAAGTATTAATAGGAGTACTCTTAATAAATAACAAAAATATAATCTATTACTTACCATATCTATTACTATTCTCAGTTCCTACTGGACTAATAATAGGACTAATAGCTAAAAAGTTAATAACAAGCACAACTAGTACAAGAAAGGAAATAAAAAATGAAACATAATATGAAATTAAATGAAGAACCATATAACAGTATTCTATATGGAAAAAAAGATATTGAATTAAGATTGAATGATGAAAAAAGACAAAAAATACAAGTCGGAGACATTATAACTTTCACTAATATTAATACTAAAGAAAACTTTGATAGTGAAGTATTAGATTTATATAAATCAAAAGACTTTAGTGAAATATATAATAAGTTTGATAAAGAAAGGTTAGGATACAAAAGTAATGAAGAAGCAGATCCTAAAGATATGAAAAAATACTATAGTGAAGAAATGATAAATAAGTACGAAGTAGTAGGAATAAAAGTCAAAAAACTAAAATAATAACATTTTAGGACTAGTAAAATAAATAAAAATAATTTATAATTATATCGTAGGAGGAATACAAAATGAAGAAAAAACTATTAGCCATTGGAGTATTAAGTATAGCTCTTTTATCTGGCTGCTCAAAAGGCTATAAAGAAGGAGTGTATACAGGAACTGCTAAAGACGAATATGGAGGACAATCAAATACAGCTACTGCAATTGTTACTGTAGATAAGCAAGGAAAAATAACTGATGTAGACTTAGATACTACATATACTAAAGATGGCGTATTAACATCAAAGAAGGAATTAGGAACAGACTACGGAATGTATGGATCAGAATATGGTTCTAAAGTAGGCGAGTGGTATCAACAAGCAGAAGCTCTAGAAAAATATGTAGTAGATAACCAAGGTATTGATAATCTAAAATTAGATGAAAGCGGTCATACAGATGCCGTTAGTGGTTGTACTATTAAAATAGATGCTCTATATCAAGCATTAGATGCTGCTATCAAACAAGCAAAGAAATAAATTACTAAGTACTATTTATTATGAATAGTACTTTTAATATTTATAAAACATATATATTAATAGGTGGTTTGATGAAAAATATATTTAATTATTTTTTTCTAATATCTTTAGTTTTCTTTAGCTTTTTCTATACAGATAAAGTAATAAATATAATAAATAAAAAAGATCCCCTAATGGTAGAAATAACCAAACAAAAAGATAAATATAAAGTAGAACCAACAGAAGCTATAATAACAGAAAATACCGTAATACCAGGAATAGAAGGAAAAGAAATAGACGTTGATAAAAGTTATGAAAAAATGAAAACAGAAGGAGTATTTAGAGAACAATCTATTATATATAATAAAGTAACTCCTACTAATAGTATATCTAATAATAAAGATAAATATATAATAAAAGGAAATAATAATAAACAAGAAGTATCTATTATAGTTATAGTAGATAAAAATAATACTATAGATAAAATATATAATATAGATAATATTACACTATTTATAGATAGTAAATATTTAACTATAGATAATTTAAATAAAATTAAGAGTAAAGATATATATTCTTATGGTAATAAAGGAGTATATAATAATGAATTATTACTAAGTGATAATACTCTAATAAAAAGAAAAAATAATAAAGTACCATTATATTGTCTAAGTAAAGAAAAGAATGAAGATACATTAAATATATGTAATAATAATGATATGTATGTAGTAATACCAAATATAGTAGGAGACTTATTAAATATTAAGAAAAGTCTATCTAAAGGTAGTATTATCCTTCTAGAAGATCTAAATAATATTAACTTAATTATAAGATATATAAATAGTAAAGGTTACCAAATAGTACCTCTTAGTATATTGCTAAAAGAATAAAAATATTTTATACTTTTTTTAAATTCATAATTGACTACTAAGAAGAGAAATGCTATACTCTATATAGAGATAGTAAAGGAGAAATTATGAAGGAAGATAATAAAAAAAAGTATAAAACAATAATACTAATAATTGCTATAGTATTAGTATTAGTTTCAGGTATTACCTTTGCAGCATTAACTTGGCAAAGTGATAAAGTAAATATAAGCGCAAATTCAGATTGCTTTACAATAAACTATACACTTGGAAATAAAGTAGAAGGATCTTTAAAATTGTTTGATGAAAGTACAGTAATAAATAATGATAATACTCTAACAATAAGAGAAGGTATGTTACTTACTAATGTAATCGCAGGTATAGCTTCTTCTTGTAATATTAATGGCTATTTAACATTATCTTTAGAAGTAAATAATTTAGATACAGCATATACTTCTTCGGGTTCTAGTACAGGTGCTCTTAAATATGCAGTACTTAAGTATTCAGAAAATGCATATCCCACAGTAAGTGATACAGCACTTCAAGGAAATAGCTTTGAAATAGTTAAAAAAGGTGCCATAACAAGTACTGGAACTACAAAAATAGTAGTAGAAAACTTCCCTAATGCAGGAGAAAACTTAGCATACATAGTAGCTTTTTATGTAGATGGTGATTTAGCTCAAAATGATGCTCAAAATAAACAATTTAGTGGTGTAATAACTGGAGTAGCAGATCAAGGAACTGCACCAACAGCAGCTTCAGATATAGTAAAACTTTATAAAAATGCTCCAAAAGAAGAAGTAACAAATAACAGTATAACTTATAATAAAGCACCATCAGTAAACTTAATGAACGATAGACTAGGTGGAACAACAACATCTTTAGATGCAGGTAATATTAGATACTATGGAGCAAACCCTAATAACTATATATACTTTAATTGCTCTGATTATAGTAATCAAACATCATCTACTTGTGAAATGTGGAGGATAATAGGTGTCTTTGACGGCAAAGTAAAATTAATAAGAAACACTTCGATAGGGAACTATTCTTGGGACAATAAGAATACCACAACAGGAGCAGAAACTGATTCTGGCAAAAACGACTGGACTACAGCAAGATTAATGAAATTATTAAATCCAAGTGATTATTATACAGTAGACACTAATGATCAAAGTTTGGGACAAAGTTTATACTACAATAGTGGATCAGGCAAGTGCTATAGTGGTGAAAACAATGCAACAACAGATTGTAATTTTGCAAGCACCGGAATAAAAAATGATACGACAAGAAACTTAATTGCCGAGACAACTTGGAACATTGGCGGTTCGGGGCAAACCGATTCTTCTCCAAACAAAATATATGTATATGAAAGAGGAACAACAGTGTACTCAGGAAGACCAACAACTCCTTGGAAAGGAAAAATAGCTTTAGCATATCCAAGTGATTATGGTTATGCTGCGGAGTTTGGAACTGATAAGTGCAATAGTACTTTAGATAAATATAATGATACTACTTGTAAATCAAATAACTGGATGAAAGGAACATTCGGTTCGAGCGAAAGGTGGTTATTAACCCCTAATGCAAGCAGTTCCTACACTGCGTGGCTTGTCGCTTCGTCTGGGGTTGTCTACAGCCTCAATGCGTATATTGCGCGCGGGGTCTCCCCAGTCCTATATCTAAACTCTAATGTTGAATTTAGGGATGGAGACGGATCAGTATCTAATCCATATCAATTATCAGCGTAATAATATAAATAGAAGTTAATTTAATCTTAACTTCTATTTTTTTAATATGTGTCCTCTCAAGGACACATACAAATCCACCTGCTATGCAGGTGTGAATAATAAAGAGCGAAGCCT
>CAKOKN010000011.1 GCA_934091055.1 uncultured Bacilli bacterium
GAGCGAAGCCTTATTTAATAAGGGAAACGGTAAAAAATAAACGGTAATTTAATTTAGGGCTTATTTTTCATACCCGAAGGGTCGAGGGTTCGAATCCCCCTCTCGCTACCAATGATTATTACTCGGTTATTCCGAGTTTTTTCATGTTTAAAATATTATATAGTTAATAGAAATATAGTTTTACTACTATAAAACTTATTATGACACTTATTAAATCTGCAAGAAGGCCTACTACTAGTGAATATCTAATTTTCTTAATACCGACTGCAGAGAAATATAGACCAATAATATAGATAGTAGTATCGGTACTAGACTGAATAACAGAAGATAATCTTCCAATAAAACTATCTGGAGTATATCTACTTAATAAATCATTTAATATAGCTAATGAACTAGATCCTGATACTGGTCTTAATAGAGCTAATGGTATTACTTCTTCTGGAAAACCTATAGAAGTAAATATATTACCAAATAACCTACTAATATCTAAGATAATATTACTTTTAGTTAACATAGTAATAGATACAACCATTGCAAATATGGTAGGAAATAATTCTACTGTTACTTTGATACCCTCTTTTACTCCTAAGAGAAAAGTATCAAATATATCTACTTTCTTATATAGAGCATATACTATTATAATAATTACGATTAGTGGTACTATATAATTAATCATAGATCCTCCTAGTAAGAAAATAGAATATTCTATCAAGTAATAAAGCAATAATAGTGGATATAAAAGAAGTTATAATAGTTACAGGTATTATTTCACTTGCATTTATTGAGTTATTTAATAATCTTATACTTATAACAGTAGTAGGAACGATAGTTACTGAAGAAGTATTTATTATAAGAAAGGTTATTATACTTCTAGAGGCTATATCTTTATTTTTATTTAATCTTTGTAACTCTTTAATAGCTTTTATACCAAATGGTGTTGCAGCATTTCCTAGTCCTAGAATATTCATAATTATATTTGATGATATATAAGTAACTGCTGGATCTCCCTTTGGTACTTCGGGAAAGATTACTCTTATGTATTTAGATAATTTTTGTGACAACTTATTTAATAGGCCTGATTTTTCTGCCAATCTCATTATACCTAACCATAAACACATTATTGGTAATAGACCTAGTATTATATCTAATCCATTTTTACCACTACTAATTAGATTATTAGTAAGATTAGGATCTTTTTTTATGATACTATATAAAACTCCTACTACAAGAAATAAGCCCCATATATAATTAATCACTATACCACTCTTTAATCTTAGTAAAAATATTCTTAGTTTTATTCTTATCTTTAATTATATAGATTTCTTCTTGATATAAAAGATTATTATTTAAATATATTTTATCTACTCCTACTCTATCATTAGTTTTATAGTTATCTATTTTATCTAATACTATATGACTTATTAGTTTTCTCTTTTCATCTTTTTTTAATGGTATATAGACATCATTCTTAATATAGAAAGTACTATTTTTATAGTAGGTATCATTATATACTTTAAATTTGGCTTTATTTAATACTTTATAAGATATATAGTTATCTTTGGCATAGTTATATAATTCTAGATGGGTATTCCAATCATCACTATCTCTTATAGTGACTACTACTAGATTTATGTTATTTATTGTTCCTGTACTTACTAGTGTTCTACCAGACTCCTCAGTAAAGCCTGTTTTGCCTCCTGTTATATAATCATATTTTAATAATTTATTTTTGTTATGCCATATATAAGTCTTTTTATTAGTTGTTACTTTATATTTTTTAGTAGATACAATAGTTCTATATAATTCTTGTTGCATTGCATAACTAGTTAAAAGAGCCATATCATATGTACTTGAATAATTACCACTGGGAGTAGGAAGACCACTAGGGTTATAGAAGGTTGTATCTTTCATACCTAGTTCTTTAGCTTTAGCATTCATTTTATTTACAAATTCACTAGTACTACCTCCGACATAATTAGCTATCATTTCAGCGGCATCATTACCGCTACGAAGCATAAGACCATATAAGAGGTCTTTTAATTTTATCTCTTCCCCTACTTCAATATATATTCCTGATCCATAGGCTTTTTTTATACTATCATCTACTACTACTACATCTTCTGTTTTACCAGACTCAATAGCTAATAGACAAGTCATTATCTTAGTAATTGACGCTATTAATCTTTTACTATGCATATCTTTGGATTGTAATACTCTATTGGTAGTTTGATCCATTAAGACATAAGATGAAGCACTACTAGTACTTGCAACTACTCTAATTGGTATTATTAGTATTAAAAGTAAGACTACTACTAATATCTTTTTCATATCATCACCTATAAAATAGTATGAAAAAAAGGACTAGTTTAGTCCTATTAATTAAAGTACTATAAATTACTATCACTTTTGTTAGTGAAAACTATATTATTATTAATTATTGTTATATTTTTTAGATACTAACATATAATTAACTGGTTGTTTATTATAGTACTAAAAAGGCTTGATAATTAGTTTGAAAACTTTTTCTTGCTTTTAGTATTTATAAGTGTTATAATATGAAGCACTTTCCAAAAAAAGTATAAAGGAGGGATACTATGTCAAAACAAGATATGAATAGATTAGCTTCTTACTATTTCTTTAATAGTTATAAGAGTTTTGTTGATTATCTATTACTTACTGATAAAAGTAGTGATATGTATAGAATGTTAGTATCTAAAAAGGCTATTGATGAAAATAATAGTACTTTAAATATAGATATTCATAATACTAGATATGACTATAATACTAGTGAGAGAATGCAAAATGATAAGTTAGATAGTAAGTATTATACTTATAGTAATAATATTACTATGTCTAATACTGAAATAGAAGAACTAATTGATAGCATAAGAGAAGATTTTGCTTATAACCACTATATGGTTTATTCTTCAGTTAATGAAGAAGAAGGTTATCAAACTATGCAAAATACTACTTTTTCTCTTTGTATTAAGTTATATACTAAAGAAGAAATTGATAAAGCCCTTGCTATTAATGAAACAATTAACTGCAACAAAAGTAGAAGACAAAAAGTGCTAAGACAAGATTAGCACTTTTTTATATATCTTCTTTTTTTATTATATCATTTTCATCTTTTACTATAGAATCTTCTTCGATTACTCCTCGTACTCTAACTAATGGATATATACTTACTCTTGGATATATTATTGTTCCTGGATAGACAACACTATTACAGCCTATTTCAGTATTATCTCCGACGATGCTACCAAATTTCCTTAGGTTAGTATCTATTATTTTTTCGCCTCTAATAATGACATTACTACGATCATTCTTTAAGTTACTTATTATTGCTCCTGCTCCCATATGTACTTTGTAACCTAATATAGAATCTCCGACATAGTTGAAGTGGGATATTTGACAAGAGTCAAAAATAATAGAGTTCTTTACTTCAGAGCAATTACCAATAATTGTATTTTTACCAATAATAACATTTTCTCTAATATAAGCACCCTTCCTAATTATTGCACCATCATCAATAATTGCAGGTCCTTCTATTCTACTTTCTTTATCAATATAGACATCTTTGCCAACCCAAATATTTTCTCCTACTTCAAGATAATCTTCTTCATTTAATGAAGAACCTAATTCTATTATTAACTCTCTTAAGTTAGGTAATATTTCAAATGGATACTCTATATTAGTAAATATTTCTTTAGATATCGTTTTATTTAAATTTATTATACTTCTATACTTCATACTTATCCTCCTACTTCTATTGTAATAATTATAACACAAATTTATTAAAAAAACACTTTCTTTATATATAAAATAATAGTATAATATTTTTGGTGATATTATGAATAAATTAATTGTAGATAGAAAGGAAGAATTATATACTTATTTAAGAAGTGAACTTAAGAATAAATCTAAGAATAATATTAAGTCTCTACTTAAGAATAATTCTATCTTAGTTAATGATAAAGTAGTTAATAAATATAATTATATACTTAATATTGGTGATGTTATTGAAGTAAATAAAGTTATAAAGAATAATGAATTTAATCTAGAGATCATTTATGAAGATGAGGATATTATTGTTATAAATAAACCTAGTAAGATATTAACTATTTCTAATAGTAGAGAGAAAGAGAATACTTTATATAGAGAAGTATCTAATTATTTAAAGAAGGAGAATAAAAAAGTATTTGTTATTCATAGACTTGATTATGATACTTCAGGTGTTATAATGTTCGCTAAAAATCAAAGAGTACAAAAGTTATATCAAGATAATTGGAATAATTTAGCTAAAGAAAGAGAATATACTGCGGTAGTAGAAGGTATTACTAATGATAAGGGGCATATTGAATCTTATTTAAAACAAACTAAGACATTACTTGTATATTCTTCAAAAGATAAGAATGGATATTTTTCTATTACTGACTATGTTAAGATTAAAAATAATAACAAATATTCTCTTCTTAAAATATATATATCTACGGGTAGAAGAAATCAAATTAGATGTCATATGTATGATATTAAACATCCTATAGTAGGAGATAATAGATATAAGGCTAAGACTAATCCTTATAATAGATTAATGTTAAATGCAAGTAGTCTTAGTATTATTAATCCATTAAATAATAAACTTATGGTGTTTAAATGTAATACTCCTCAAACTTTTTATGAATTAGTAAAATGACCATTAATTAGAATGGTCATTTATTTTTATATATTTATAGCCATCTTTTAGTAACATATCTTTACTAAAAGTTATTCTATTTTGAATAGTATTATTTATATTCTTAATATAGTCTTCGTCTACAGATCCTTCATAACTATTTGTAGTACTGTTATAACGAGCTTTATTAGTAATCCAAGAGCGATCTTCTAGCATAGCTAAACCTTCACTAGTAGATAAAAGATCTGTTCCTGCGAATAATCTAGAGTCATATGATACTCCAAAAAGATTATATACTGTTGGTATTACATCTATTGGCATACCTACTTTATCTACTTTAATGGTATTTAAGTTATTATTCCAAATAATTAGAGCATTATGATTTATTTCATATAAGTCATCTCTTTTATAAGTAGATAGTTCATTTATAGTATCTAAATCTAAGCCATAAGGATAATGATCTCCTAGTAGGACTATAATAGTATCATTTAATTTATTACTCTCTTCTAGTTTATTTATTAATAGTTCTAAAGCTTTATCTAATTCTATTTGTGTAGCTAAATAAGCTTTAGCTTCTTCACTATATGGTAAGTTATCTACTTTATTCTTATTCTTACTTGCTATACTATTTCCATCAAAATCATAATCCATATGTCCTGATACTGTCATATAATAAGTCATAAATGGTTTATCACTATTTATATAATCTTTATAAGTACTATTAATCATTTCAACATCACTCTCAGGCCAAATATTACAATTAATATTTAGTCCTAATTCACAAGCTTTAAAGTTATTAAAACCAAGAGATTTAATATATTTATATCTATCTTGAAAGTAACCACTATGATCGTGATAAGCATAAGTATTATAGCCCATATTTTTAAATGTATTAGCTAGACCATAAGGAAATGAATTAGTACCACTACGCCATACACTTAATGTTTTACTATTAGGATATAAGCCAGTTAAAGCTTGGAATTCTCCTCCTATAGTACTTAAATAATATGTAACATAGAAGTTATCAAAGACAAAACTATTATTCTTTAATTTATATAATGTTGGTGTTACTTCTTCTTTTATACCTATTTCACTAAAACTTTCTGCTACTATAAATATTAAGTTTTTACCTTCAAAGATACCACTATATTTATTCTTATAAGTAGGAGTAGTCTCTTCGATATATTTTTTAACATTACTATCTAATTCTTTACTACTTAGATCTAGATCTAGTTTATTTTCTTTATATATACTTACATCACTACTATTACTATCAGTATTATCTACTGTCTTTATATCTATTAGTTTATCTTCAAAACCAAATATACTTCTATAGACATCTACTCCTAAACTAGATAATACTCCTAATTTTTGAACACTAAGTGATATATTATCAACATTATAATATAGATCATATATAGATAGTTCTTCACTCTTTCTACTACTTAGATATAATCTATAACTACAATAAGATAATGGTATTAATATTATATATATAAGTAAATAGATCTTTTCCTTCTCGATATTATAATCTAATTTCTTTCTAAAAATTATTAATACTATAAGAGGTATAAATAGTATTATCATTCCATACAGATTACTAAATATTATTTCTAATGTTTTACCAAAAAAAGTAGTGGCTTGATCACTTAATTTAAATAGTGATATAGAAAAATATGTCTGCATCGAAGACTTGAATACGAATTGTAATGAAAACCAGAAACATATTACTGTATATATTATATAGTTTATTATTTTATTTACTTTTTCTTTAAATATTGATGTTAATACTGTAATTATAAATGAAGAAAATAATATATATATTATTATACTAATTATACTATCTTTATTATAGTTATCAAATAGTAATATACTAAATATAAACTCTAAATATCCTAATAGTATTATATTTAATAGATTAATTTTTAATATTTTCTTCATTTATATCTTACCTCTTTTTCTACTTGAAAGTATACCATAAATTATATTAAAAGTAAATAAAAATAAGTACTAATATTTATACTCTAATTAGTACTTATTTTTATATATTATTTTTTTATTATATTATATCATTAAGCAGATAATTGATATGGCTTAGCTGATGATCCGTCTCCACCTTTAAATTCAACATCAGAGTTTAGATAAAGGGCTGGGGTGACCCAGTATGCAGAATACGCAACATTGGATTGGGCGACACCCCCATACGAATAGAACGGCATCACGTAGTTCGGATTGCTGAAATTAGGGGTTAATAACCATCCAAAACTAGAGGCGCCTAAAATTGCTTTCATCCAATTATTTGACGTACAAGCAGTATCATCATAACTAACTAATTTTTTATTACAATAATTAGTTCCAAACTCCGCAGCATAGCCATAATCACTTGGATATGCTAAAGCTATTTTGCCAGTCCAAGTTGTAGGTCTTCCTGAATACACTTTTGTTCCTCTTTCATACCCGTACATCTGATTTGAATATATTTCAGTACTATTCCAACCTCCTAAATTCCAAGTTGTCTCGGCAATTAAGTTTCTGGTGATATCGTTTTTTATTCCGGTACTTGTAAAATCACAATCTACTGTAGCATTATTTTGACCGCTATAACACTTGCCCGATTCACTATTGTAATATAAACTTTGTCCTAAACTATTATCATTAGCGTCTACTGTATAATAATCACTTGGATTTAATAATTTCATTAATCTTGCAGTAGTCCAGTCATTTTTGCCAAAATCCATTTCTGCCCCTGTTGTAGTATTTTTGTTATCCCAAGAATAACTTCCTATTACAGTATTTCTTATTAATTTTAATTTTCCATCAAATACACCAATTATTCTCCACAGTTCACAAGTAGAGGATGTTTGATTACTATAATCAGAGCAATTAAAATATATATAGTTGTTTGGTGATGCTCCATAATATCTTATATTACCTCCATCTAAAGAAGTTGTTGTTCCACCCAATCGATCGTTCATTAAATTTACTGATGGTGCTTTATTATAAGTTATACTATTATTGGTTACTGTTTCTTTTGAAGCACTCTTATAGAGATTAGTTATATCACCAGCGCCACCTAAAATTGCTATTCCTTGATTAGCATCCGCTGATATCTTTCCCGAGAAAGAAGCTCCTATTACATCATTACCTGATAAGGACTTATCTATATAGATTACGATTATATATTTATTAACTTCGGTATTTGATAGTTGTTTAGTTAATATCTTCTTAGTACCAGTACTTGTTATAGAACCTTTCTTTTCTATATTAAAAGATTGATTTAATAAATTAGTTACACTTACTGTACTAGTACTAGTATTTTTTAGTATTGCATACTTTAATGCTCCTACACTATTACCTGTTGTGAAAGCATCAGATAAAGATGTGATATTCAAGTATAGTGAACCATAGCCTTCTATACCACAAGTAGACTTAATGCCAATATTTGCGTAGGTTAATGCTATACCCTCTTTGATAGTGAACTTATTGTTACTATCTATTAGATCACTTTCATTCATTAACTTTACTGAAGCATTATTTATATCTCCACCTTTAGTGTAGTCTATTGTAAAACAATCTGAGTTTAGACCTATATTTATTTTATTGCTAGACCAAGTTAGATAAGCTACTGTTACACCTCCGAGTGCTAAGAGTATTATTATTCCTAGTATTAAATATTTCTTTTTCTTTTCCATATTATTCAACTCCTTACTAAATAGAAAAAAGACTATAAAAAACTAGTTAATAAACTAGTTATTTTACAGTCTTTAATATATTATTATTTGTATAAAGTCTTATTTTATAAGAGTTAAAAGCCCCCCCCCTAATTAACAATGAGTTAACATTTTGAAATTTACTATTAATCATAGGGTTCAGCTCCTTTCTTCTTTATACTCTATAAGTAAATGATATCATACTTTGTTAATTTATACAAGTAGAAAAAGAAAAATAATAAAAATATTTTATAGTCTTAGAATAAGACTATAAAATAAATTATTTATTTTTATAGTTCTTATAAAATTCTTCTTTTAATTCTAAGAATTTATCTTCTTTTATAGATACTCTAATATCTTCCATTATTTTTATTAAAAATCTTAAGTTATGAATAGATAATAATCTTTGTCCTAGAGTTTCATTTGCTACTAATAGATGTCTTATATAAGCTTTAGTATAATTCTTACAACACTTACAATCACAAGTAGGATCTACCGGAGTAAAATCTTCTTTATACTTAGCATTCCTTAAGTTTATTTTACCATTTCTAGTAAATGCGTGTCCGTGTCTTGCTAATCTAGTAGGAAGAACACAATCAAACATATCTACTCCTCTTTCTACTCCTTCAAATAGATCAGTAGGTTCTCCTACTCCCATTAAGTATCTAGGTTTATCTTCAGGTAAATATTTTATTCCGTGTTCTATCATTTTATACATAGTAGGTTTATCTTCTCCTACTGAAGTACCTCCTATTGAATAACCATCAAAGTCTAACTTTACAGTCTCTTTACAAGACCATTCTCTTAAGTCTTCAAATTCTCCTCCTTGTACTATTCCAAATAGACTTTGATTAGGGTTATTAAATACTTCTTTACCTCTCTTAGCCCATCTTAATGTTCTCTCTACAGAATTCTTCATATATTCATATGTAACTGGATATGGAGGACACTCATCAAAACTCATAGCTATATCACTATCTAATTTATTTTGTACTTCAATACTCTTTTCGGGAGTCAAAAATAATCTTTCACCATTTATATGACTTTTAAATACTACTCCCTCTTCACTTATATCTTTTGGTTTAGCTAAACTAAATACCTGAAAACCACCACAGTCAGTTAGTATTGGTCCATCATAATTCATAAATTTATGTAGTCCTCCTGCTTTAGCTACTATATCTTCCCCTGGTCTTAACCATAAATGATAGGTATTTGATAGTATTACTGCTGATCCTATTTCTTTTATTTCATCTACATCTAATGTCTTTACAGTAGCTTGAGTACCTACTGGCATAAACATAGGTGTTTCATATTCTCCATAATTAGTTTTTAATGTTCCATATCTTGCTTTTGTATTTTTATCTTTATGTAATAATGTATATTTTATCTTCATATAGTTACCTCTCTTCTTTAGTATTATAACAAATAGATAGTTTAAAGTAAAGAAAAAGAAAGGTATTTAGGCACACCATTTACCTTCCTTTTTTAATTTATTTATTACTGCTTGATGTTTAGTAGCATTCTCTGTTAGATATACTTCTCCATCACAATCTGCGACAAAGTAGTAATAGTTATGAGCTTCTGGATGCAAAGTAGCTATAATAGATTCTATAGATGGATTACATATTGGTCCTACTGGTAATCCTGTATTACTACTACATCTTGTATTATATTTATTATTGCAATCATTTAATTCTTCATTAGTAAGACTAGTATTCCAATCATCTATTTTAGCAGCATAATAAGTAGTAGCATCACTACCTAAAGTTTTATAAGCACTAGAATTTAATCTATTATAGAAAACTCCTGCTACTGCTTTTCGATCTGTAGCTTTAGTACCTTCTAATTCTACTATTGAAGATAGTGTTAAGATATTATGAATATCTAAGCTATTACTATCTATACTATCTTTTTGTTTAGTTAATTGTCTATCTGTCTCATCTAACATCTTAGTAAATATATCTTTTATATCTACATTTCTACTAGTAAAACGATATGTATTAGGATATAAATATCCTTCTAGTGGATAATAGATATTACTATCTTTTATTTTATCAGTAAGAAACCAATACTTTTCTATTAAACTATCTATATAACTTGTATCTTTCATTAAAGCTAATACATCTTCATAACTATTAGAGGTATTATCTTCTATTTGTCTTGCGACTTCTCTAACATTTATTCCTTCTTTAAAAGTAATTGATATCTCACTACTATTCTTTCCTCCAGTACCTGATAGTATATTGGTTATTTTTCCAACACCCATATTCTCAGATAATTCATAAGTACCTGCTTTTAAATTGGTCTTACCAGTTAGAAAGGCATGTACTTTAAAAATAGTAACATTTTTTATTAAATTATTTTCTTTTAGAGTTACTCCAATACTATTTAAACTACCCTCTTTTATAGTAACAGTCTTTAGGGTACTATCATTTGATACTTTAGTAATATTTATATTATAGTATGTACACATTGCCATTAATGAAACAAAAAGTATTATAAGTACTGATACTTTAATGTTTCTAGTTTTCTTTTTCTTTCCTTTTGAGGACTTACTATTTACTCTCTTCTTCATTATTCTTTTTATTCTCTTCTTGTATTGATTCTAATATAGTCTCTATTATTCTCCATTCTCTTTCTGTTTCTACTGGCAAAAGGCGTAATGGATTACTATCTGGTTCAAATACTGAAGAGTATACTCTTATATTTCCTTGTTCATCTTTACTATTATCTGTATATACCATATAATTCTTTCCTGTCTCATCTGATTCAAATGTAAACAGTACTTCAAAAGTTATTTCATTTCCTTCTTTGTCTAATATTTTGAATGTATTATCTAAATCCATCATAATTTGTTTTTCTCCTTATTTAAATAATCTTGTAATATGATTTGAGCTGCTATTTTATCTACTTTCTTTTTTCTTTTTTTTCTAGACATATCTGCTTCAATTAGTAATGAATTTGAGATAACTGATGTTAATCTCTCATCATAGAAATCTACTTCGATATTTAAATTATCTTCTAGTAGTTTTTTATATTTAGTAGTTATTATTGCTCTCTCTCCTAGGGTATTATTCATATTCTTTGGTAGTCCTAATACTATTTTCTTAATGTTATATTCTTCTACTATATCTTTTATTTCTTTTATAGTACTTTCATAATCTTCATTTTCAAAGAAAATAGTTTTATACGAAGAAGCTATTGTATTAGTAGGATCTGACATTGCTAATCCTACTGTCTTACTTCCTAAGTCTATTCCTAAGTATCTCATTTTAGATAACTTTTTAAAAGCTCCTCGACAAGAGTAGTTCTATCTATTTTAGATATTTTATTTCTTGTATCTTTGTATGATGAGATATAACCTAAATCTCCTGATATTATATATCCTACTATTTGATTAATTGGGTTATAACCTCTCTCTTCTAGAGCTTCATAGGTTTCTTTTAATGTGTTTTTGACAACCTTACTATTTACTTCGGTTATGTCAAACAATACTGTGCTACCATCTTCCATAATATCACCTCTTATTACAATATAATTTTAACATAGTTTCTTTCTTTTAACAAGTTTTTTTATATATCTTTACATTATAGTTAGTATTATTATATGTTTATGTTATTTATATATATTTACTTTAGTACAATTTTAGTTATTAAACATAAACTATTATAGGTGATAGCTATGTTTAATAACTTTTTTAATTTTTTTAGATTATGTACTAGCTGGAAATTATTCTTACTTATAATTACTTTAGTACTTATGGTAATTACCTTCTATCAGATGCTTATTACTTTATTTGCTCCTTGTTTTGGTAATGTCTTTATTCTTTTATTAGAGTATCTTGCTCTTATATGTTTAGGATTTTGGTTAATATTTGGCTGCTAACTATTTTCTTTTATAGTTTACTTCTTTAATATTTAGATCAGTGGGTACTTCTTTAATTAGAGAAAAAATATCTTTATTTAACTCTTCTTTAGTAGTTATAAATTTACCATTAGCTCCTACAAAGATGTTATCTCTATTTTCTACCTTTGTTATTCCTTTTAATTTATTTATTTTATCTATATCACATAGTTTAGGTATATGATATGATACTTCTATATCTTTAGAAGTTATAACTATTTCTATAGATAGAGCGTGTCCAATATCACGAATCATTAAAAGTATTCTATTATCTAGAGCTAATATTCTTACTTCATCACTTTCTATATTAAGAGGAAACTCTTTAAATAGTTCTAAAGCTAGATCATTATCACTTCCCTCGAGGATTATTCTATTACCTTCATTATTTTCTTTTTCTTTTATTACTTTTATATCTTTATAGATATTCTCATCATTTACTAGATAAGAATGAATAGCGTGTAATAATTCATTTACTGAAGTACATTTAGTTATTATACTAGTAAGTGTTTTATCTATTTTATAACCAGAAGTATTAGCTCTAATATAGTCTAATACTTCTTTATCTATAGAAGTAACTGCTACTTTATAGAATGACTTCATTTTATTATAATCATAATTACACTCTAATAAAGATCTTTTATAAGCTTCAAATAACTCATTTATACTACTACTAGCTTCATTTAAATTGAAATTATTTAATATTATTAATAATTCATCTTGAATATCTTTAATAGCCTCATATAATCTATCACCATACTTAATTCTAGTTTCAATACTATAATTATCTACTTCACTTGGAGCCAAGTCATAGATATCTTTTTTTATTCTTATATCACTTCTAAAGAAGTTTTCTATCTTTTTTTGTTTTCCTTCCATTATATACCTCTCGTACTCTTAGTATTAGTTTCTAAATCAAATATAATATCTCTAAGTTCCATTGCTCTTTCAAAATCTAGATTAGAAGCTGCTAGTTTCATTTCTTTAGTTAAGTTTTCTATTAGATCTAATCTTTCTTTCTTACTTAATTTTTCTTCTCTTTCAACCTTCTTTTCGACTTCATTAGATACTGCTTCTGGGATAGCTTTAATGATAGTCTTTGGTATTATATTATGTTCTTTATTATATTTTTCTTGAATAGTTCTTCTTCTTTCTGTTTCAGTAATAGCTTCTTTCATACTATCAGATATAGTATCAGCATACATAATTACTCTACCCTCACTATTACGTGCTGCTCTTCCGATAGTTTGAACTAAACTTCTAGTACTACGAAGAAATCCTTGTTTATCAGCATCCATAATAGCTATTAAACTAACTTCTGGTATATCAATACCTTCTCTTAAAAGATTTATTCCTACTACTACATCATATTTTCCTAGTCTTAACTCTCTTATTATCTTTAGTCTCTCTAAGGTCTTTACTTCATTATGTAAATAAGCTACTTTAATATCTAAACTCTTTAGATAATTAGTAAGTTCTTCAGCCATACGAATAGTAAGAGTAGTTATTAGAGTTCTTTCATCTTTTTCTATTTGTTTATTTATTTCTTCAAGTAAGTTATCTATTTGATCTTTAGTAGGTCTTACTTCAATTAATGGATCTAATAGACCTGTTGGTCTAATTATCTGCTCTACTACTTTTCCTTTTACTCTAGATAGTTCATAGTCTCCTGGAGTAGCACTTACATAAATTACATCATTTATTTTCTTTTCGAATTCTTCAAATTTTAATGGTCTATTATCTAGAGCACTAGGTAATCTAAAACCATATTCTACTAAGTTAGTTTTTCTAGCTCTATCTCCTTGATACATAGCTTTTACTTGAGGAATTGTTACGTGAGATTCATCTATTACTAATAGGAAGTCTTTAGGAAAGAAATCAATTAAAGTATTAGGAGCTACTCCTTCTTCTTTTAGGGCTATATGTCTTGAGTAGTTTTCAATACCACGACAGAAGCCTGTTTCTGATAGCATCTCAACATCATAATTAACTCTCTCCTCTATTCTTTGAGCTTCAATTAGTTTATTATTATCTTTAAAGTATTTTACTCTCTCTTCTTTTTCTTTTTCTATTCTCTCAATACTTATTTTTAATTTTTCTTCATCAGTTACAAAGTGAGAAGCTGCGAATATTGAGACAGTCTTTTTATCTTTTAGGATATGTCCTGTTATTGTATCTACTTCACTTATTCTATCTATTTCGTCTCCAAACCACTCTATTAATAAGCCATTTGTTCTTTCATAGGATGGTATTATTTCAAGAGAGTCTCCTCTTACTCTAAAGGTACCTCTTTTTAGATCGATATCATTTCTTTCATATAACATCTCTACTAATTTTTTTAATACTATATCTCTATCTATAGTATCTCCAACATTAAGTGTTAACATCTTCTTTTTATATTCTTCAATTTCTCCTATACCATAAATACAAGATACTGAAGCTACTACTATAACATCTCTTCTTGATATTAATGCTGAAGTAGCACTATGTCTTAATTCATCTATTTCATCATTTATTGAAGAATCTTTTTCTATATAAGTATCCGTAGATGGTACATAAGCTTCTGGTTGATAGTAATCGTAATAAGATACAAAATACTCTACTCTATTTTCTGGGAATAGTTCTTTAAGTTCATTATATAATTGACCTGCTAATGTTTTATTATGAGCTAATACTAGAGTTGGTTTATTAGTCTCTTTTATAACATTAGCTATCGTAAACGTCTTACCAGTACCAGTAGCTCCTAGTAGAACCTGCTCTTTCTTTCCTTCTTCTATTCCTTTAACTAATTCTTTAATAGCCTCAGGTTGATCACCACTTGGTTTATATTTACTTACTAATTTAAACATACCTTTCTTCCCTCCTTTATAATTGTTTTATGACTTTTTAATAGTTCTTCAGGTTGTTTTTCTATCTCACTTTTTTGCTTCTCTCATAATTAAATTTTTATCTAGAGATATTAAATATCTATCATATAATTTAGTGTTAATTTGACGTCTTAATTCTCTACAACCCCAATTAGTTTTAATTGATTTTGTTTAATAAAAATTTCTTTCTTCTTTCTATTCTAATTAGCTTTTGAAAATGATCCCAAGATAATTCGGTCGACACTGTCGGCCAATTTGGATAGTATTTATAAAATCTACGCATTCTTCTTATTGAAACAGTAGAAAAATCATTACCAAATTCATTTATTAATTTTTTAGATAATCTTTCAAATTCTTGAATTAAATATAACTTAAAAGCTGGGTCTACCCAAGATGCAAACTCTAAAGCAATATCAGGATGGGCAAATGTTCCACCGTCATATTTTCCTCTCTTACTTACAAAACCTTTTGCATTATCATTTTTAAACTCGCGAGATTTCGCTAGTTTAAAATTTTCATTAAATAATTCTTCCCATAAACAATAAAAATCAAACGAGTTCTTATTACTTTTCTATTTTATTATAACATCACCTGGGTTATTAGGATTTTTATATTTTGCCTTTTGACACTTCGAGTTCCTTCTATTTGAACTCGTTCCAAAATGGAACAAGTTGATTTTCTACTTAATTCTTTATCAATGATTATTATTCTTAATAATAATAGATTTCTTCAATAGTATTCCAATCTCTATTTAGTATAATGTCATTTATTAACGTACTACTAAATAGTTCTTCTATACTGTTATAGTAGAACTCATCTGTTACACCTATCTCTTGAAAAGATGCTTTATCTTTAAATGGAATAATCATATATTTATGTCCTTTAATATTTATACATAATTCTACTTCTAAACCTTTTTTAGAGTATTCTTGTAATTTTTCTTTAGCATAATTAATATCTCGTAATTTATCTTTCATAATGTTATTTAACCTCTTTCTTAATTTTTATATTATTATATAACAATTTATTTTTTTTAACAAGTTATTTGGTTATTTTAATATTGAAATATTCTTAATATTTTGGTATATTATTAATAGAGAGGAGTGAATAATATGGAGCAAGAATTAGAGACTATTTTAGCAGCATCTTTGGGGTTATTGATATTTGTCTTACTTATAGCTATAGCATTTGCTATTGTCTATGTAATTGCCCTTGCTAAGTTATTTAAGAAAGCTGGTATAGAAGGATGGAAGGCTATTATACCTTTCTATAACATATATCTTTTAGTTAAGATAGCAGGTCTTAATTGGTGGTATTTTTTAATAGCTATATCTGGAACTATATGTAGTCTTCTTAAGATTAGAGGTTTAAATTATGCTTGTAACATTGCTTCAATGGCTGTTAATTTCTTTATTCTATACAATATTGCTAAGAAGATGAAACAACAACCTATGGGATTTGCTATAGCAGGTATCTTTGTACAACCTATAATGATTATGGTATTAGGTTTTTCTAGTAAATATAGTTATGATCCTTCTATAGAAGTTAGTCCTAATGGACCTATCGGAGAGAATAGTACTAATAGTTCTACTTCTAGTAATGATACTGTTAAGTATTGTTCAGGATGTGGTTCTAAGATTATATCTGGTTCACAGTTCTGTGATAAATGTGGTAAAAAAGTAGAATAAAAAAGATGTTTAAAAGGAAGACTAGTAAATAGGCTTCCTTTTACCTCTTAAGACTACAGGCTTAAGAGGATATAATTAATATTATCTCTATTTAAAATAGGGATTATTTTTTATTTCTTCTTCTAAAGTAGTAGATTCTCCGTGACCAGGATATATAGTTATATCTTTAGGATACTCTTTAATCTTAGTAATACTCTCTTTCATTTCATTAAAGTTACCACCCTCTAGATCACATCTTCCAACAGTACCCTTAAAGAGAAAATCCCCACTAAAAAGAACTTTTTCTTCTTTAAAATAATATGATACAGAGTCTTTAGTATGACCTTTAGTAGTTATAATACTAAATTTAAAAGGTCCTATTTTATAATCACTAAGTGTATTATTTAGTACTAAACTCTTATCAAAATAAGATAAAGCTCCTATATGATCAAAGTGTTTATGTGTAATTAATACTTTTAATACTTCTCTATTATTTATAACTTTATTTATTTTATCTATGTCATCTCCAGGATCTACTACTAATAATTTATTATCTTTTTCTAGTATATAGCAATTTTCTTCTAAAAGACCTGTTACTACTCTATTTATATGCATATATTCACCCTTTATATTTATTAAAAGCTACTATTAAAGTAGCTATTTTATTTTTGATTGTTTACTTAAGGCTACTCTAGCAGCTTCTTGCTCAGAAGCTTTTTTGCTACCAGCAGTTCCCTTACCCATTATAATACCATCTATCTTTACAACAGAAGTAAAACTTTTATTATGTGATGGTCCTGTCTCCTCTACTACTTCATATATAACAGACTTTTTTACAGTCTGAACTAATTCTTGTAATGTAGACTTATAATCGTGAAGGAATGTTATACCTTTTTCTATGTATCTTGTTATTATATCTAAAACAAACTTTTTAGTAAATTCAAAACCTTGATCTAGATAAAGAGCTGCTACAAAAGCCTCAAATACATCTGCTAAAATGGTATCATTAATTGCCTCACCACTACCTATTTTGATATCTTTATCTAATTCAAGTTCTTTAGCATATGTAGCACAAGCTTCTTCACATACATAAGAAGCACGCATTCTAGTCATTACTCCTTCTTCTAACTTTCTTTCTTTATATAAGTAATCACTTATAGTTATTTCTAATACTGCGTCTCCTAGAAACTCTAGTCTTTCATAGTCTGGATAACTAGGATTTTCATTTGTATATGATGAATGAGTTACTGCTTCCATATACAAATTGATATTCGTAGGATTTACATCTATCTTATCAAATATTTTCATCATCCATCTCCTTACTAGCCTCTAGATAATTAATTTTTATTAACATCTTTGTAAACTTATCTTCATATTCTGTTGTTATTATATTTTCTTTATCTTTGTGTAAATCATAACTTATATAGTCTATGTTATACCCGTGTTCTTTTAATGAATTTAGTGAAAACTCAAATAAGTCAATATTATCAGTCTTCATAATTATTTTTTTATTTCCTTTAAAGATACTATCATAACGAGTTAAGAACTCTCTACTTGTCAATCTTCTTTTGGCGTGTCTATCTTTAGGCCAAGGATCAGAAAAGTTTAAATATATTAAATCTACTTCTTTATGTAATATTTCTTCGATTAATCTAGCATCCATTCTAACTAGATATAGATTACTTAGTTCCAATTCATTTGTTTTTTCGACTGCTCTTAAGATTACAGAATCATATTTTTCTATTCCTATATAATTTATATTAGGATTATTAAGAGCTTGTTTTATAATAAAGTTTCCTTTTCCTATACCTATTTCTATATATATTGGGTTATTGTTTTTAAATAGTGTATTCCATTTACCAATATAGTCTTTGGGATTATCTATAAAATACTTTCCTTTTTGGATCTTTTCAGCGGCTCCTTTTATATTTTTTAGTCTCATACTCTTATTCCTTTATTAGTATTGTATTCCCCAAATAACTAAGTGTTTAGCATCTTTACCACATACTATACATTTATCTGACACTTTTTCTTCTTCGAATGGGATACATCTTGATTTACAACCTCTTATTTCTTTTATTTTCTCTTCACATTCTTTATTACCACACCACATTGCTTTTACAAAGCCAGGATGATTATTTATTATATCTTTAAAGTCTTCGATATCAGTTGCAGTATAAGTCATTTCTTCTCTTCTTCTTAATGCTTTATCATACATATCTCTTTGAATGTCTTCGAGTAATTCTTTGACATCACTAATAATATCAGTATTTGTAAATACTTCCATTTTTTCTCTAGTATCTCTTCTTACTAAAGTTACGATATTCTTTTCTAGATCTCTTTTTCCTATTTCTATTCTAACAGGAATTCCATTTACTTCAGCTTCTGCAAATTTATATCCTGGTGATTTATCACTATTATCTATATAAGCTTCTATACCTTCTTCTTTTAGTTTATCATAGTAGTCATTAGCAAAACTTAATACTTCTAGATCATTACCAATTGGAATTATAGCTACTTTTAGAGGAGCTATTTTTGGTGGTAATACTAAACCATAATCATCTGAATGGACCATAATTAGAGCTCCCATTATTCTAGTAGATACTCCCCAAGAGGTTTGATATGGATGTTCTAGTTTATTCTCTCTATTTAGGAATTTTATATCATAAGCTTTGGAAAACTTTTGTCCAAAGAAATGACTTGTACCTGATTGAAGAGCTACTCCATTATACATTAGAGCCTCTACTGTGTAAGTATACTCTGCTCCAGCAAATTTTTCTTTCTCAGTCTTTCTTCCGACAATACTTGGGATAGCTAAGTAGTCGTGAAAGAAATCATTATATACATTTAACATTTGTAGAGTTTCTGTTTCAGCTTCTTCTTTAGTCTCGTGTAGAGTATGTCCTTCTTGCCATAAGAACTCACGACTTCTAAGGAATGGTCTTGTTTCTTTTTCCCATCTTAGTACACTACACCACTGATTATATAATTTTGGTAAATCACGATATGATTTTACTACATCTTTATAGTAGTCAGAGAATAATGTTTCAGATGTTGGCCTAATACATAATCTTTCATCTAATTTTTTGTCTCCTCCATATGTTACCCAAGCTACTTCAGGAGCAAATCCTTTTACTAATTCTCCTTCTTTTCTTAATAAGTTTTCTGGTATAAGCAAAGGCATATATACATTTTTATGTCCTGTTTCTTTAAATTTTTCATCTAATACTTTTTGGATATTCTCCCATATTGCATAACCATTTGGTTCTATTACCATACATCCTTTAGTATTAGAATATGTTGCTAGATGAGCAGCATTTACTACATCTGTATACCATTTGGCAAAATCTATATCTCTACTTGTTATTTTATTATTTTGTTTATTATTCATATTTTACACCTCGTCATTAATAATTCTATCATAAAAACAAATAAATATCTATATAAATATATTATTTTTTAGATAATCTTAAAAAGAAAGAACTTAGTCTTTCTTTATATCTTCTAGTTTTACTGATACTATCTTACTTACACCAGACTCTTGCATAGTTATTCCATATAATAGATCAGCATATTCCATAGTTTTCTTTTTATGAGTAATTATAATAAACTGTGTACTATCGTGATATTTATTTAAATATTTACCAAATGCTTCAACATTAGCATCATCTAGAGCAGCCTCTACCTCATCAAATAGACAAAATGGAACTGGTCTTATATTTAAAATAGCAAATAATAGTGATATAGCAGTAAAAGTCTTTTCTCCACCAGATAATAGACTAATACTTTGAAGTTTTTTACCTGGAGGTTCTGCTTTTATCTCAATTCCTGTCTCTAGTATATTATCTGGATCAGTAAGAGTTAATTCTGCTCTTCCACCTTTAAATAACTCTCTATATACTATTTTAAATTCTTTTCTTATTTGTTCAAATGTCTCCAAGAACTTAGTTTTCATAATAGTATCCATCTCTTTAATAATATCATATAGAGTATTTTCTGCAGAAATCAAGTCTTCTTTTTGACTAGTTAAGAAATCATATCTTTCTTTTTGTTTTTGATATTCACTAGGAGCATCTAAGTTAACATTTCCTATTACTTCTAGAGCATCTTTTAATCTTAATACTTCTCTTCTGGCATCTTCTACCTCTATGTCTAACTTATAGTTTTGAATAGCAAAATCATAAGTAATATTATAGTTAGTAGTTAAATTTTCTAATAAGTTATCTAACTTAACATCCATTCTATTTACATTTATATTTAATGTATTTAATTCTTTTTGTTTTTTATTTATATAAGCATTACTATTTCTTGAAGTTTCTTCTAATTCTTGAATATTTTGATTAGTATTATCTTCTTCTACTTTTAATAGAGTTAATTCTTTATTTATATTAGAAATCTTATTTTTAATTTCATATAGTGAATTTATTAATTTATCTTCTTCACTTGTATTATTAGTGATGTTAGTTAAATCTTTTAGTTCATTATTCTTCTCTTCTAGTAGTTGTTTTTGACTTTGAATACTATCTTCGATAGCTTTTTTATTAGATATTTCTATAGCTCTATTACTTTGTATTTCATATATTTCTTTATTTATACCTTCTAGTTCTTTTTGTATTCTATCAGACTCTTTTGTTAAGTCTTTAGTTTTATTTATTAATAAATTATAGTTCTTAGTAGCCTCCTCTAGTTCATATTTGATTGATAGAGGATTACTTGATTTTAGAGTTGAACCTCCTGTTAGAGATCCTCCTACATTTACTACTTGACCATCTAAAGTTACTACTTTATATCTTTTATTTATTTTAGTACTTATTTCATTAGCAGAATCAATGTTATCAGCAATTATTATATTTCCTAATACATTTGATATAATATTGGTATATTTACTATTATATTCTACTAAAGAAGAAGCAATTCCTAGATAACCTTCGAGATTATTCAATATATTTTGAGTGCCTTCATCTATATATCTACCACTTATTACAGATAAAGGATAGAAAGTTGCACGACCTAGACTATTATTCTTTAAATAATTAATTAATTCTTTAGCAATACTTGGAGTATCTACTACTAGATAGGAAGAAGCTCCTCCTAGAGCAGTACTAATAGCAGTACTATATTTATTATCTACTTCAATAAGTGATGATATTACATTATGTATACCAGTAAACTTAGGATTATCTAATATAGTTTTTATAGGCTTTGGTACTGATAAATTATTATTTAAATTATTTTCTAAGTATTCTATTCGATACTTTATATTTTCTACTTCTCTATTTGTCTTTGATATATTATTATCAAGATTATTTTTACTAGATATATTTTGATTATTATTATTATATAAAGAAGATATATTACTATCTAATAATTCTATCTTTTTATTTATAACTTCTATATCATTATGATAGTTATTAATATTATTATTAATACTTAATATTTCTTCTTTTAGTTTAATAATATTACTAGCTATTTTAGAAGTTTCTTCCTTATATTTATTTCTCTCTTCAAGTAGTTTTATTGAAGAAGATATTCGTTCTTCTTCTTTAGATAATTCAATTAGAGATAATTGTTTATTATTTATATCTTCTCTTATTGTTCTTATTTTTTCTTTATATTTTAGAATATCTACATCATAAGTACTAGTGTTAGCAGAAGACTTTGATATTTCATCTTCAAGTGATTGTATTCTATTCTTACTTTCTTTATATTCAAAGTTTAAATCAGATATAGTCTTTGCAATAGTAGCAACTTCTATATTAGATAATTTATCTTTTATTTCAATATACTTTTTAGCTTTATTAGAAGCTTCTTCTAGAGGAATAATATTATTTGATATTTCACTAATTATATCATTTACTCTATTTAAGTTTTGATTTGTTCGTTCTAACTTTCTTAGAGCTTCTTCTTTTCTTCTTTTATATTTTAATACACCTGCCGCTTCTTCAAAGATTACTCTTCGATCTTCTTCTTTTTTAGATAGTATTTCGTCTATTTTACCTTGACTTATGATATTAAAACTCTCTTTAGCAGTACCACTATCAGTTAATAACTCAGTTATATCTTTTAGTCTTACTCTTTCATTATTTATATAGTATTCTTGTTCTCCTGTTCGATAAGCTATTCTTTTTATTGATACTTCATTAAAGTTTACAGGAAGAGTTTTGTCTTCGTTATTGAATACTAAACTTACTGAAGCTGAGTTTAGGGGTCTTCTACTTTCACTACCTGAGAATATTACATCTAGAGAAGAATCTCCTCTTAAGCTTTTCATTGATTGTTCTCCTAGTACCCATCTTACAGCATCAACAATATTAGACTTTCCTGATCCATTAGGTCCTACTACTCCATTGATATTTTTACAAAATTCTATATTAGTTTTATCTGCAAATGATTTAAATCCATATGCTCTTATTTCTTTTAAATACATTTATACTTCACATCCTACTACACTATTTTATCAAATTTTATAAATAAAATCTATATTAATATTTAAATAAATTAAAAAAAAGCCTTGTTTTATTGGCTTCTTTGGTTTATTTTACTTTTAGTTTCTTTTTTACTTGTTGATAATTAAATTCTTTTTCTTTACTTAGTAGTAAACTCATTTCTTCATTTAATACTTTAGTCGTTTCTTCAGATACACGAGTCTGCCATTTATCTTTATCTCTTGCTTCTACTTCTACTACTGTATCTAAATAAGAAGATTTAATTAGTGTATAGTAGGCTAATAATTCTACTTTAGTAGCCTCTATTGGTACTTCAGCTGGCTCTGATACATATATATCCTCAGTTATTTCTTTTTTACTTTGTGTTTTTTTAATATTTCTGATATTCTTATTTTTAATTTCAGTACTTACTTCTACTAATCTATCACGTGAAGAATTAGCATATTTATATATACAAGGTACTACTATTTCCCCATTTGTATCTACAAAACCTAGTAGTCTACTTTCTTTATTCTTAACTAGAATTAAATTATTATCTACTTTTTCTACAAATTCATATTCATCTAAAGTATTTTCTTCTCTTGTTATTCTTAATTTTATCTTATTTATTACTTCCATAATATCCTTCTCTTTCTACTTAGTTATTTTAACAGAATTAGTTATTTAATGCAAGATAAAAGAAGTATTAATTATTAAATACCTCTTTTAGTTATGAATTTAAAGATTCTGTTTCATATAGATTTTTATAAATATTATTTGTTTTTAATAATTCTTTGTGAGTACCTTCTGCTACTATTTGTCCTTTATTTACGACATATATAATATCAGCATCCATTATAGTAGATAATCTATGTGCTACTATTATGATAGTATGATCTTTTACTAGATTATCTATTGTCTTTTTGATATAGTCTTGCGAACTATTATCTAAAGCAGATGTTGCTTCATCAAAAAGTATTACTTTGCTTCCTTTAGATAATGTTCTAGCTATAGATAGTCTTTGTTTTTGACCTCCTGATAAATTAACACCGCCCTCACCTAAAACAGTATCATACTTTTTAGGAAGAGTATTAATGTAATCATCTAAGTAGGCCATTTTAGTACTTTCTCTTATTTTATTTAATGTGATATTTTTATCTATTAATTCAAAATTTTCTTTTATAGTTCTATTAAATACAAATGGTTCTTGTCTAATTATAGATATATTTTTTCTTAATTCTTCTTCAGTTAAATCTTTGATATTAATATTATCTAAGAGTATTTCTCCTTCATTAGTATCAAAAACTCTTGTTATTAGATTAAATAGTGTACTCTTTCCTTGACCTGAAGCTCCTACAACAGCTATTTTCTTATTTGGTTCAAATTTTACACTAAAGTTATTTAAAATATTTTCTTCTTCTGGATATGAAAAAGTAACATTTTTAAATTCAATAACACCCCTGATATTAGTTATTTCTTTAGTACCAAAGCTTTGATCTTGATATAATCTATTTTCTAATATATCATTTACTCTAGATATTGATACACTAACTCTTTGATATGTTTGAGTTAGATCATTTATTTCATCTATAAGCCAAGTATAACGATATACATAATAAGTCATTGCTACAAAAAATGTTAAATTTGTTTTATGATAGTATAAAAGTATTAGACAAGTTGCAAAGACAGTACACTCTAATATTGTTCTTAAGAGCTTTGTTTTAATATCGAAACTCTTTTGAATATCAATTTCTTCTTCTGATTTTTTATAGATATTTTTTATTATACCCGTTATGTTATTTATTAGATTTTTCTTTATTCCTAATGTTTTTATTTCTCTTATACCTCTAATTGATTCATTAGTTAATGATGTAAATTTATCCTGCTCTACTTTTCTTTCTTTGTGTATTCCCTTTAATAATGGATTATACTTTCTTATTATTAGTAATAATATTAAGACAATAAGTAATATCTCTATTCCCACTACCCACGAATTTGCAAATACATAAATAATTATTATAAATGATGCTACTAATGATGATATCATTCTTAGTAATCTACCAAAAGCAAAACTTAGGGTGTCAGCATCATTTGTTATTCTATTTATTATTTCTCCTGATGACGTTTTTTCGTATGCAACAGCAGGTAAATCTAAAGCTTTCTTGTAAGTTTCAAAGCCTAACTTTCTTGTTAACTTACTTTCTTCTTTGTATAGTACTGAATTAGCTTTTTGTAATACTATGCCATCGATAATTATTTCTAATACAAAGTATATAGCTAAGAATATTAAAGCTTTCTTTATTTCTAAGTTAGTTATGGCTTCGACTACTCTACCATTTAAGTAACCAGTAAATATTTCACATATACCTGATAGAAATATTATTGTACTAGCCAATATTATTCTTTTAATATCTTTTTTTACTAATTTAATTAGAGGTTTAAATTCTTTTAAATTTTTCATTTTACACCTCCAAACAAAAACTACTTAATAATGATTAAGTAGTTATTAATTTTATTTTTGTACTAGGGTATGTGGAAAACATAATAGATCTCCACTTCTATCAAAAACTATCTTATCATTATTAAAAACATTTAAATTGAACATTAAAATCTTCATATTTTCCACTCCTCTCTCTTTAAATTCAAGTTAACTATATCATATGTTTTAAATATTTGTCAACCTTTTTTTGTTACATTTTCCATTTTTTTCCACTTCAGCCTAAGGTCTTCCGTGGTGTCGCGTAAGCCTATTCTAGTCTTTCTCACATCTTATTCGATGGTATTAGACTTATTCAGATTTACCCATTTTACTCTGTTTTAATTCTTTTATATAGTTAATTCTTAATATAAGCTTTATTTTATGAAGACTATAGGCTTCATAAAACAGCGAACAACTTTAGTGTGAGATGAAAAAAAGAACCGAAGTTCTTTATTAAAATTTCTCAAAGTTAAAAATACTCGAAACAAAAGTTTGTACTATCTTAATTTATAAGTAGTTCCCTCTCTTGTGTCTATTAATTCTATTCCTTGCTCCAATAACTCATTTCTAATTGAATCTGCTAATAAATAATCTTTATTCTTTTTTGCTTCTTTTCTTTCCTCTATTTTAGTTTCAACATATTTAACTAATTTATCATTTATTTTAGAATTATCTTCTTTTTTATTCGTTATTAAATCTAATCCTAACACTTTATCGAAATCATTTATCAAATATAGTTTTGTATCATCATTTATGTTATCTTTTAATAAATCATATATTAGTGATATAGCTGAAGCAGTATTTAGATCATTACCTATATATTCTTTAAACTTATTTTGATATTCTTCTACTTTATTATTATTTATTTCATTATTTTCTTTGCTTAAAGAAGCAATTTTTTTAATTAATTTATCATATGCTCTTTTTGTTGAACTAAGAGCTTCTTCACTAAACACTAAAGTGTTTTTATAATGTGATTGTAAGCAGAATAATTTATATATTTTAGGATTATATCCCATTTCTTCTAATTTATTAAGAGTAATAAAGTTTCCTGATGATTTACTCATTTTCATATTTTTTAAATTTAAATGTTCAACGTGGAACCAGTAATTACACCATTTGTGTCCAAAGAAACTTTCAGATTGAGCAATTTCATTTGTGTGATGTGGAAATTTATTATCTACCCCACCACAATGGATATCAAGATATTCTCCTAAATATTTATAGCTTATGCCTGAACACTCAATGTGCCATCCTGGATATCCTATTCCCCAAGGGCTTTCCCACTTTAATGCTTGATTTTCAAATTTAGATTTAGTAAACCATAATACGAAGTCTTGAGAATTATGTTTATTTTTATCCTCAGTCACATCATCTCGAGCGCCAATTATCATTTCATTTGCATTCTGGTTAGAAAAAACATTATATTTTTCTAGTTTTGAAGTATCAAAATATACATTTCCATTTGAAGAATATGCGTATCCTTTTTTGATTAGTTTCTCAATCATTTCAATGTATGTATCAATACAAGAAGTTGCAGGCACCACTATTTCAGGCCACTTTAAATTTAATTTTTCAAAGTCTTTCTTAAATGCTTCTGTATAGAAAGCTGCTATTTCTAAAACAGTTTTCTTTTCTCTCTCTGCTCCTAGTAGCATTTTATCTTCTCCAGCATCACCATCACTTTGTAGGTGACCTACATCCGTTATATTCATAGCTCTTTTAACTTCATATCCTAAGTATCGTAATGATTTTTCAAGTACATCTTCCATAATATAACTGCGAAGATTTCCTATATGAGCATAATTATAAACAGTAGGACCACAAGTATAGAGTTTGACTTTATTTTTTTCATTTGAAATAAATTTTTCTTTTTTTCCAGTAAGTGAATTGTACAAAAACATTTTATACCTCCTTATACCTCCGTAGATTTATTATAATATGGTTTTTTTATTTTTGCAATCTTTTAATGTGATCTTTTTTTTGACATAGTTTATTAAAAATAACTTTATTTTAAAGACTTTTGTAACACAATAAGGCTTTAAAATATTTTATGAAGACTATAGGCTTCATAAAACAGCGAACAACTTTAGTGTGAGATGAAAAAAAGAACCTAAGTTCTTTATTAATTAATTATAAGTTGAGCTAAGTAAACTCCTAGTACTATACATATTAAAATAATTAAAATTAAGTATAATATCTTTGATATTTCATTTGTATCTTCGTCCATATATACCTCCTTAATACTTATTTTGTAGTTTTAGTACTAGAGTTTCATTTATATCACCATCAGGAGGTATACTCTGTTCATAGACATAACCCGTACCCTCTAGTGTATAATTTATATCTAATAGTTTTAATATATTTATTACTTCTTTATGAGAATAACCTATTAAGTCTATCATTTTATTATTATATTCATTAGTCTTTAATACTATTAAATCTCCTTCATATATAGTACTATTTGTATTTGGATATTGTCCTATTACTCTACTACCAGTACCTAAAGTTAATACTCTAATATTCTTACTTTCTAATTTTGCTTTAGTACTATTAGTATCTTTATTATAGTAGGATTCTACTTTATAAGATTCTTTTTCTTTAGTAGTATCTTCAATATTTAAATATTTGGTAATATTCTGTTCTACTTCTTTTATCATTGGAGCTAAATAATTAGTTGTATCTTTTGGTCTTTTAATTGCCGCATATAGTATTATTTTAGGATTTTCTTCAGGGAATATTCCAGAGAATGAATATATGTAATCAGATTCTCCTTTCATATATTCTCCTTTTGAATAATCGAATATTTGAGCAGTTCCTGTCTTTCCTATTAGACTATAACCATCCATATAGTAGGCAGATCCTGTTGATGTCTCTTTAGTGCCATTGACAACACTTGCCATTAATTCTTTCATTTTAGCGACAGTTTCAGTACTTACTATTTGACCTTCTTCTTGTCTTTCATTCTTAGTTATAATCTTCTTAGTATCACTATCTACTATTCTATCTACAATATATGGTTTTAACATTATACCATCATTAGTTAAAGCTGTTAAGGCTTGGATATGTTGAATTGGTGTTGTTGTTATTCCTTGTCCATAACCAGCAGTTGCTGCTTCTATTTGATAACTATAGTCTATGTTTCCAGTTTCTTCTCTCTTTAGAGTAAAGCCAGTCTTCTTACCAAAGCCATACTTAGCGTAGCAGGCTTTTAAATCTTCTTTTGTTATTACAGTTTCTACAATATTAGCTACGGCAATATTTGATGATAGAGCAAAACCTTGATCATAAGTTATTTTTCCCCATCCAGTCTTATTCCAGTCAGATATGGTTACGGTACTGTCTTCTGTTTCAGATTCATATGTCTTAGTTCCAGATTCATAAGTGGTATTACCATCATAAGCTCCTGAATCAATAGCACACATGTAACTAAATATTTTCATAGTAGACCCTGGTTCATAAGATAGGGTTACTAAAGGATCTACATAAGAAGTCATATTACGAAGGTTAGGATCAAAAGATGGCGTTGATGAGTAACCTAGGATTGCTCCTGTTTTAGCATCAGCAGCCACTAATAGTGCCCATTCTGCTTCTGAGTCTGCTTCAGCTTTTTTAACAGCATTTTCTAGAAATAACTGAATATTACTGTCTACGGTTAAGTAGATATCTTTTCCTTGTTCTGATGGAGATACATATTCACGACCATTTGCTATTTTATAACCATACTTATCTTTTTCATAAGTTCTATAACCTGCTTTTCCTTTTAAATCACTATTATAGTATTCTTCTAGTCCCATTTCTCCTGTTATCCATTTATTGTTGTCTTTATCTTCTTTTAGTATAGTATAACCTAACATATATGAAGCAAAGTCACCATTTGGATAATATCTTTTTATATCTTTTAAGAAGTCTATTCCTTGAAGATTTAGAGCTACTATTTCATCTTTTACTATTTCACTTAGACCCTTTCCAATAGTACCAAATTCTACTTGATATTTGCCACTTTCCTTACCTTTTTCTAATATATCTTTTATTTCTTCTTTATCTACTGCTAGTACGGATGCTAATTTGGTACTAGTATCTTCGATATCTTCTACATAGTTTTTATTTCCTTTAGCATCTACTCTAGTATCTGATAAGTAAGCTATTATGGTATAACTTATGACATCGTTAGCTAATACATCACCTTGTATATCGTATATAGTACCTCTTCTTGGCATTATTACTTCTTCAGTAGTATTTCTATTTTTAATAAAGGCTGCGATAGTGGAATCTCCTACTTTATAATCTACTAAACATAGATAACATAATCTTACTATTAATACTGCAAACAAAAAAAAGGTAAAAATAATAATTAGTTTATTTACTTTAAACTTATCACTACTTCTTCCTTCTTTTCTCATTATTTATCACCTTACTCTATAGTCTTAATGTTATCATTATTATATGCAAGTCCTAAATTATTACTGACATCTTGAATATTTTCAAGAGAAGCCATTTCGTTTATTTTCATAGTAAGGCTTTGATTAGTATCTTCTTGAGACTCTACGACCTTACTTATTTTTTGTAATTCTATATTCATTTTTGATACAGTAGCACTAGTAAAGACAATTCCTATCAAAAGAACTACTGCGATAAATATAGAGCTTTTATACAAAAACTTTTCTAATTTTGTAAACCCTTTCTTTTTTTTATTCTTTTTCATTATATCAGTCCTTTATTCTTTCAATTACTCTAAGTCGTGCTGATCTAGCTCTATTGTTTTCTTCAATCTCTTCTTTAGATGGAGCTATGTTTTCTATTAGTTTATATTTTGGTAAATATTCTTCTGGAATAAATGGTAACTTTGATAGGTTACTGTCAACTGCGGAATATTTATGGAATTTTTCTTTTACTAATCTGTCCTCTAGAGAATGGAATGTGATTACTGCTAGTCTTCCACCAACATTTAACATATCTAGTGCCTTTGTTAGTGCTATATCTAATACTTCTAATTCGTTATTTACTTCTATTCTTATAGCTTGGAATGTTTTACGAGCGGGATGGGATCCCTTCTTAGCTTTTTCTGGAATACTATTTTTTATTATGTCTACTAGTTCTAGAGTTGTTTCAATGTTTTTTGTTTCTCTTGCTTTTATTATGTTTTTAGCAATACTTGTACTATATTTTTCTTCTCCATAGTTTCTTAGTATTCTAACTAGATCTTGATAAGTGTACTCGTTTACTACATTATAAGCTGAGAAGTCTCTACTGGTATCCATTCGCATATCTAACTTTGAATCATTATGATAGCTAAAACCACGATCGGTAACATCTAGTTGAGGAGATGAGACTCCTATATCAAAGACGAAGCCATCTACTTTTTTTATGTTTCTTTTTTCTAATTCTTCTTGTAGATAAGCAAAATTGGATTTTATTATCTCGAAGTTATCTCCAATTTCTTTTAGTTTTTTTTGTGAGTAATCTATCGCCATTTTATCTTGATCAAAGGCGAATAGAAAGCCCCTTTTTATCTTTTTTAATATTAAACCACTATGTCCCCCGAATCCCAAAGTAGCATCAACATATATTCCATCTTCTTTGATATTCAAAGCAGATACTGCTTCTTCTAATAATACTGTTTTATGCATCTTTATCAAGTCCTTCAAATAAATTCTCAGTAACATCTGCTATTTTATCAAGATTATCTTCGATTAGGCTATTAAATTTATCTGTAGCCCATACTTCTAGGCGATCGTTTACCCCAATTACTGTACATTCTTTTTTTAAATTAGCATAGTTAATGAGTGTTGTTGGTATGTTTATTCTACCTTGTTTATCAAATTCGAGTGCAGTAGCAGAAGACATAAAGAATCTATTAAATGTTCTTGCATCCTTTTTGGTGAATGGTAATAGATTTAGTTTGGAAACTATTGCTTGCCATTCTTTTATTCCGTAGATGAATAGGCATCCATCTAATCCTCTGGTGATAATGAAGTTTTCACCAACTTCTTCTCTAAATTTTGAAGGAATAATTAATCTTCCTTTTTCATCAAGGTTATGATGATATTCTCCAATTAACATAAGTGTCCCCCACTTTCTTCCACTTTGTGCCACTCTATGATTATATTCTACTATAATTAGTATTCTTTGTAAACATTTTTTCTTTAATTTTACATAAAAAGATGTAAAAATATTGTTTTATTATATGGGTTTTAAAGATAGAAAAAGAAAATATCTTAAGTGATACTTTCTATATATTTGTTTTTAGTTTAGTTATTATTGTCTATAGATAGTTATTTATTTTATTTTACGCTTTGGTTTATCTACTATTGAGGATAATAGATTACTACTTATTTTATTAATTCCATAGTTTTTATTATTATTTATTAAGTTTATTATTTTTTCATCTTTAGTTAGTTTATAATAGGTTTCTATAAATAGCATTTTAATAAAGTTATAATAGTATATAGCACTATCTGGTACTGTTCCATCAAGAGTAGTATATTGACAATCTTGATATTCTAATAGTTCTCTAATAAAGAAGTATACTTCTTGTTTCAAGAATGAATAATCAAGCTTTGCTTCATCCTTTATGTAGTCTGAAGCTTCAGTTTTTCCTAAGAATGTTGTTGTGTCATAAACGGTATCTAGAGCATTCATTAGTCTATATCTTGCTATAGCCAGTTCTTGACAAAGACTAAAATCATTTTTTATTTCTAATTCCCTAGTTAAATTGTTTAATAAATGTAAATAGAAACTTTGTTCCGACTTTGATTCTAATAGACCTAGATCCTCTCTAGTTTTGATATCTTGAAACATTTTATTTTTTATGTTGTAATAGGAAGCTGGTTCTACTAGAAAGACTGCTCTCTGAAGGGAATTATTGATTATTTCTACTTCATCGAACTTTTCATCATAGATAAGTAGTGGTAGATAGGTATCTTCATCCATAGCTCCTGCTACATTATCACTATATATAAATAAATCATAATACTCATTATAGTTTAAGTACTGAGACATATTTAGAAATACTAATCTTCTTAATACAGTTGAAGCTTTTATTTTATTGATTATCTCTTTTTTAGATAACTCACATTCTTGGTTTATTTCTAATTGACAATATAGTTTTTCTATTTTCTTTTCTAAATCTGATAAGAAGTGATAGTTTTCTTTTCTTATTTTAATTCCTAATATATCTAAAAAGATAGCATTGTACTCTATGGTCTCGTCAACCTCATCGATTATTTTTTCATCATAGTTAAGTGATGTATCTATTAGGACATCTTCTAGTTCTCGATCAGTTGTTTCTTCATCTAGGGATAGTTTGTTACCCTCTAATTCAAAATAACTGGCATTTTCTTCAATTAGATTTATTAGTTCGTAGTTGAAATCAAAGTTTTCACGCATCTCTCTTATTTCTTTTTCATCTAATTCCATTAATTTGAACATTCTATTTACAAATTCTGCGAGACTTTTCTTAGTTATTTCTGTGTTTTTGCCTCTTATTCTTAGTATTTTCATTATATAAAAACAAATGTAATCAAAAGGTAATTCCATATACTACTCATCCCCTGAAAGATATATTATCATAAAGCTTTTAAAATTGCAATTAATTATTATGCTTTTTGATTAAAAATTAAAAGAACTATTTACTAGTTCCTTTGTCTACATTAATGGTCGGGAAGACAGGATTTGAACCTGCAACCCCTTGGTCCCAAACCAAGTGCTCTACCAAGTTGAGCCACTTCCC
>CAKOKN010000012.1 GCA_934091055.1 uncultured Bacilli bacterium
CATCAACCATATCACATTTGTTTAAGAATACAACCATTCTAGGTACACCAACTTGTCTAGCAAGTAAGATGTGCTCTCTTGTTTGAGCCATAGGACCATCAGTTGCAGCAATAACTAGGATTGCTCCATCCATTTGAGCAGCACCAGTAATCATATTTTTAACATAGTCTGCGTGTCCTGGGCAGTCAACGTGAGCATAGTGTCTTTTAGCAGTTTGGTATTCAACATGTGCTGTGTTGATTGTAATTCCTCTTTCTCTTTCTTCTGGAGCTTTATCGATATTTGCATAATCCATAAATTCTGCTCCACCTTTTTCTGCTAATACCTTAGTGATAGCAGCAGTTAAAGTAGTTTTACCGTGGTCAACGTGGCCAATTGTTCCAATGTTAACGTGTGGTTTTGAACGATCAAATTTTTCTTTTGCCATTTTATTTTCCTCTCTTTCTTTAATATTACAATATCTATTGTATCATATTATTGTATTTTTTCAAGTGTTTTTACTAATTTCCACCATTTTTTTTGATGATTTCATCAGCAATTGATTTTGGAACTTCTTCGTAATGATCTAGTTCCATTACATAGTTACCTCTACCTTGAGTAGAGCTTCTTAAACTTGTAGCATAACCGAACATTTCTGCTAGTGGTACCATTGCAGTAAAGGCAATAGCATTTCCTCTAGATTCTTGTCCTTGTGGTTTACCACGTCTAGCAGTTAAGTCACCAATTACAGCACCAGTATATTCATCTGGAGCAGTAACTACTACTTTCATTATTGGTTCTAGAAGCACTGGTTTACATTTATTCTTAGCTTCTTTTAAAGCAAGTGAAGCTGCGATCTTAAATGCCATTTCAGATGAGTCTACATCGTGGTATGAACCATCAAATAATGTAGCCTTAACATCTACCATAGGATATCCTGCTAGAATACCTGTTTGCATTGCTTCTTGAAGTCCTTTATCGATAACTGAGATGTATTCTCTAGGAACTACACCACCAACGATATTATCAACGAACTCATAACCTTTTTCTGGATTTGGTTCAAATCTAACCCAAACGTGACCATATTGTCCACGTCCACCAGATTGTTTAATGTGTTTACCTTCACATTCACCAGTTTGTGTAATAGTTTCTCTATAAGCAACCATTGGAGCACCAACTGTTGCTTCAACATTAAATTCTCTTCTCATTCTATCTACAATGATATCAAGGTGTAACTCACCCATACCAGAGATAGTAGTTTGTCCTGTTTCAGGATCAGTATGCATTCTAAATGTTGGATCTTCTTCAGCAAGTTTTTGAAGGGCAAGTGCCATCTTCTCTTGGTCTGCTTTAGTTTTAGGTTCAACAGCCTGAGTAATAACTGGTTCAGGGAATTCCATACCTTTCATTATAACAGGTTTCTTCTCATCACATAGAGTATCAGCAGTTGTAGTATTTTTAAGACCTACAGCAGCTCCAATTTCACCAGCATATATTTCTGGAATTTCTTCTCTATGGTTAGCGTGCATTAATAGTATTCTACCAATTCTTTCCTTAACATCTTTAGTAGAGTTAAGTACATAAGAACCACTCTTTAAAGTACCAGAATATACTCTAAAGAAAGTTAATCTTCCTACGAATGGATCAGTAGCAATCTTAAATGCTAATGCAGTAAATGGTTCAGAATCAGAAGGATGTCTTAATACTGAATTACCTTTCATATCAGTACATTCAATAGCTTCAATATCAGTAGGAGCAGGTAAATAATCAACAACAGCATCAAGTAGTAACTTAATACCTTTGTTACCTAAAGCAGTTCCACACATAACAGGGAAGAATTCTGCCTTTAATACGCCCTTTCTGATAGCTTTCTTAAGTTCTTCTACACCTATTTCTTCACCATCTAGGTATTTCATCATTAATTCTTCATCAAAATCAGCAGCAGCTTCAATTAATATATTTCTATATTCAGCTGCTTTATCCTTCATATCTTCAGGAATCTCAATTTCAGTATAATTTTCTTCTTGTTTACCATCAAAGTGATATGCTTTCATAGTAACTAAATCAATTACACCATCAAAATCAGATTCTGCTCCAATAGGAAGTTCCATAGCAGCAGTATTTGCTCCTAATCTATCTTTAATAGTACCTAAACTAAAATAGAAATCTGCTCCCATTTTATCCATCTTATTAGCAAAGATAATTCTAGGTACACCATATTCATTTGCTTGTCTCCATACTGTTTCACTTTGAGGTTCAACACCTGCTTGAGCATCTATTAGTAAAACAGCACCATCAAGTACTCTAAGACTTCTTTGAACTTCGATTGTGAAGTCAACGTGTCCTGGAGTATCGATTATATTAAATCTATAGCCTTTCCAGAATGCTGTAGTAGCAGCACTAGTAATAGTGATACCTCTTTCTTGCTCTTGAGCCATCCAGTCCATTTGAGATTCACCATCATGTGTTTCACCAATCTTATGAATCTTATGAGTATGGAATAGAATTCTTTCAGTACAAGTAGTTTTACCAGCATCGATATGAGCCATAATTCCAATATTTCTTGTATGTTCTAAGCTTATTTCACGAGCCATAATTCATTTTCCTTTCATTTTATTTATTAATTTGTTAGTAATTATTTATCAGTATTATAATTGTCAATTTGCTTCTTTCTTAATAACATTATCTCCCACAGCCAAATTACTATTTCATCAGAAATATCACTTTTTGAATTAGCAATCAAGTCATCATTTAACTCTTCTGCCTTAGAGTATACAGATAAAATTTCTTTATGATCTATATATATTAAAGTTTTCTTATCTTCATATTCACAAGACCATTTGGCTACTATTTTTAAAATATCAGAATATTCTTCTCTCTTATCACCAAATTCTTCATACTCACTAGCAGTAGCAAGTGGACCAAGTAATTTATCAAAAGCAAATCTAATATTATAGTAACTTAAATCATCCTTGCTATAAACAAATGTTATATCTTTAGAATTATTGTCATTCATTTATTAATCTCCTTAAATAATCACTAAATTACAGTAATAATTACCATCTATAATGAGCAAATGCTTTATTAGCTTCTGCCATCTTGTGTGTATCATCTTTCTTCTTAACTGATGCACCTGTTCCGTTAGCAGCATCAATTATTTCATTTGCTAAGTTTTCAGCCATAGAATGACCGTTTCTTAATCTTGCATATTGTGCTAGCCATCTAAATGCTAGTGCTTGTGCTCTATCTTGTTTAACTTCAACTGGGACTTGATAAGTAGCTCCACCAACTCTTTTTGATTTAACTTCAAGTGATGGTTTAATGTTATTCATAGCTTTTTCAAATACTACCATAGCTTCTTCACCAGTTTTTTTGTTAACTATATCAAAAGCATCATATATAATTCTTTGAGCTGTTCCTTTTTTACCATCTTTCATAATGTGGTTAACTAATTTAGTAACTACTTTTGAATTGTATATAGGATCTGCTAAAACATCTCTTTTAGTTGCTCTTCTCTTTCTCACTTTGCATCCTCCTTCCGATATTATTATTATTGTTGTTTGTTATTATTTTTTATCTCTTTTAGCACCGTATTTACTTCTACCTTGCTTTCTATTTTGAACTCCAGCAGTATCTAAAGTACCTCTTATAATGTGGTATCTAACACCGATTAGGTCTTTTACTCTACCACCTCTAATTAATACTACGCTGTGCTCTTGCAAGTTGTGTCCAATACCTGGAATATAACAAGTAACTTCCATACCATTAGATAATCTTACTCTGGCATATTTTCTTAATGCTGAGTTTGGTTTTTTAGGTGTAATAGTACCAACTCTAGTACATACTCCTCTTTTTTGAGGTGATACTTGTACTGTTTGTTTCTTTTGAATACTATTTTTTCCTACTAATAATACTGGAGATTTACTCTTTCTAGTTTTCTTTGTTCTAGGTTTCTTAGTTAATTGATTAATTGTAGGCATTATTTCACTCCTTTCTTACACATATCCTGGTGTTTCATTTTCATAATTTAATATAAGTTTTGCACATAGCAAAACCTCTAAAATACCAGCAATAATAATATAACATTTTCAAAAATATTAGTCAAGTACTTTTTAACTATTTTTTGTTATATACATTAATTTTATGCGTCTATTATTAAAAAAATGCTTATTTTTGAGATTACAAGCTCAAAAATACCTCGGAAGACAGGTGACTTACGAGGCAAAAAGAAAAAGAAGCTATCAATTAGCCTCTACAATCAACTTAATAGCAGTTCTCTCTTCTCCATCTATGGTAATATCAATAAATGCTGGTATACATATTAGATTTTTACCTGAAGGAGCAACAAAACCTCTCGCTATAGCAATTCCTTTAATGGCTTGATTTAATGCTCCTGCTCCTATTGCTTGAACTTCTACTGTCCTCTTATCTCTAAACACATTAGCAAGAGCTCCTGCTACTGAGTTAGGATTTGACTTAGATGAAACTTTAATTGTTTCCATAATTATTTTATCATTCCTTTCTTACTTAGTACAGTAAATTATATGATTGAATAACAAAATAATACTTAAATAATTAATTACTATCTAGTCATTACTATTTTTCTTTTTATACAATATATATGTAATTATTGATAGAACTATCAGTACTATAGCTCCTACTATTTTAAAGGTACCAAAACTAAATTGATACTCTCCTTCTTCATATACTACATCTTTAGCTATAGTAAATGATATATCTGCTTTATTATTTTTTAATATCCAAGTATAAGTGTTTCCTACTACTTTATCAGCATTACTATCTATTATGGCATAAGCACTTGTTATATTTACTTTTACTTTATCAGCTATTTGACAGTTAAAATCACCACTAGCTTTATAGTAGTAAAAGTTATCATCTTCAGTAATTATTGGATTATTAAAACAAGTATTTAATACTGCAGAATCTTTATAATTATTATTAAATGTATAAGAATATGTAAATTTTTTATAATCTTTCTTATCTGTTACTTTTTTAGTATACTCTCCTTCATCATTTATTAAAGGAGTTGCACTTTCTAAGTAATAGGTATAGATATTAGTATCTGTTCTATCTACATTACCCTCTAATTCTTTATTTGTTACACTTCCTTTTATTACTTCTTTGACATTATTTCCATCTATATTTAAATCGTATTCTACACTACACCCGGTAAGTAATATTAGAGATATTATAAATATTATTTTTTTCATTATATTTCTTACTCCTTTTATTCTTTATTTATACCAAGAACCATAACCTACTATACTACTACTACTTAAAGCATAGGAGCCACTACATACTTTGTTGTTACAGTTTCCTTCGACAGTGTAGACATTATTTTGATCGGAAGATGCTACTAATCCTACGTGATCAATTTCACTAAAGAATGTCCCTGGCCCAGAGCAAGGCTGATATATGCTACCACTCCAATAACCACTTCTATTTGCGTATCTGAAGTAGATAACATCGCCTCCTTTTGGTGTATAGTTGTCATTTTTTCCTAGTCTTTTACTATAATAACTGGAATAGTGAAATTCTAGGTTACTACTTGCATAAAAGTTATATAAACTACAAGCTGCGGCGGCGGGATTTGATACTTTATATTCTTCCTCAATGACATTATAGAAAAGATTTTTACTACCTACTTTGGTGTTCTTTAAAGCCCAACTTGTAAAGTATGCACACCAAGGACTTCCACTTGGAGAACCGTATTTTGTTCTATCTGTTTTTCCAACTTCTCCTTTAATTAAGTTTACTAAGTTATTAGCAGCGGTATGATATTCGTCTGTACCGGCTGTATTTCCACTACTAGAGTTATTTGAAGAAGAACTATTACTACTACTGTTACTTATTCTTTCCATTTCTTCTTTAATAGTACTTTCTTCTAATGCTTCTTCTTTTTCTAATAATTCGTCATAGTAGGCAAATTTGCCTGACTTGGCATTGGTTAGACAGGTCAAATATTCTGATTTAATTGATTGTGAGGATAGGATACTCATTAGAGCACTTACTATCCAAGGAACTGCGAATACTATTACAGCATAAAGTATTCTCTTTCCTACTAATTTTGTACTTTTTAATTGTTTATCCTCACTGTCTGCTACTACGGCTTTAGTAAAATCTATCATTAGATATATTACTAGACCTATTGGTAATAATACAAAGACTACATCTAGTAATAGACTAATAAAATATATAACTCTAAGAATAGTCGGATTTTGACAAACTTCTAATAAAATATACATAAAATCACCTAGTATAAGTATACACTAAAAGACTTTTCTTAGCAATAATTTTGATATAGAAAAAGAGAAACTTCTAGTGTTTCTCTATATGGATTAAGCCATCATATACTTCCTCTAATGCTCTTCCTATATTCTTTTGGCATTTATATTCTTTTATTGGTTTTTGAAAATAACCTGTTTTAGTCATTTGTTTACTTCTTTCTGCGGCTACGTATACAAGAGCATATTTAGAATCTACTATATTTAGTATTTTATCTATTGATGGATAAATCACACTATCACTCTCCCTCTCTATTATTAGGATACACTACTAGATAAATAATTACAATACTATTGACATAAATTTGACAAAAGATATTAAGAAAAGGACTAATGTATAGTCCTTACTTATTTGTCTTTTCTAGTATAAATCCTACTTCATACTCATTTATTTTTACTTTATCTTCAATATTATCTTTATCATAAACATTAATAGTCAAAGTCTCATCTTTAATCATATCTAAGTAGTCTTTAATGTTCTCTTTATATTCACTAGTAGCATCTATATACATGTTAATTCTATCAGTAATATCAAAGTCATTGGCCTTTCTTAACTGCTGGACCTTAGATATAGTCTCTCTAGCAAGGCCTTCATTTTCTAACTCTTTAGTAATAGTAGTATTTAGTATAACAAAGTTATTACCATCTACCATTGCTTTAAAGCCTTCTTTACTAGATATTCTAGTATCTACCATATCTTTAGTAATATCATAAGTAGTATTATCTATAGACATCTTAATACTTTCTTGATTTTCTAATTTATTAATATCTTCATTAGATAGTTCTAATAACTTATCAGAGAACTCCTTAATATTCTTACCAAATATCTTACCTACTTCTTTAAAGTTAGGTTTAACTGTGAAGTTCATATAAGTAGATAAATCTTCAGTATAAATAACTTCTTTAACATTAAGTTCTTCTTTAATTAGACTAGTAAGTTCTCCAATTACTTGCTCTTTCTTCTTATCAAGTAAAATCTCACTAATAGGTTGTCTTACCTTTATCTTAGATTCCTCACGAACATTTCTACCTATACTAATTAAATCTCTTACTAAGTCCATTTTTTCTTCAAGTTTTAAGTCAATTAACTCTTCATTAACTGCTGGGAAATCACTTAAATGAACAGAAGTATTACCAGTCAAATTAGTATATATCTCTTCAGCAGTATAACTTGCTATTGGAGCTATTAACTTAGATAATCCCTCGAGTACTTCATAAGTAGTCATATATACACTCTTCTTTGAAGTAGTCATTTCACTATCCCAGAATCTATCTCTATTTCTTCTAATATACCAGTTAGATAAATCAATTGAAGTAAAGTCAGTAATTAATTTAACTACTTTATTTAAATCATATTCATCATAAGAATCAGTTACCTCTTTAACAAGTTTATTATACTTAGATAATAACCACTTATCGATATCTTCTCTATCTTTATACGCTACTCTGCAAGTGTTAATATCAGTTATCTTATCAGCATTAGCATATATTGCAAAGAAATTATAACTATTACGAAGAGGATTAAAGAATTTAGAGTGAACCTCTTTTAAGCCTTCAACATCAAACTTTAAAGGAGTCCATACTGGGGATGCATATAGCATATACCATCTAACAGTATCTGCGCCATACTCTTCCATAATCTTAATAGGATCAATTATATTACCAGTAGATTTACTCATCTTCTTACCATTACTATCTAGCATCATATCATTTACAACAACATTTTTAAAACTTGATTGACCAGATATAATTGTTGATATAACAAGTAATGTATAGAACCATCCTCTTGTTTGATCGACACCTTCAGCGATAAAGTCTGCTGGAAAATGTTTATGAAACCACTCTTTATTTTCAAATGGGTAATGACATTGAGCATAAGGCATAGAACCAGAATCAAACCAAACATCAATTACATCTTTTACTCTATGCATAGTTTTACCACAGTGTTGACATTTTATAGTAATATTATCTACATAAGGTCTATGTAAGTCAATGTCTTCATATTCTAACTTTTCATTTGCTCTTTCTATTAATTCTTCCCTTGAACCAATTACTTCAAATTCACCACATTCATCACATACCCAAAATGGTAATGGACATCCCCAATAACGATTTCTAGAAATACCCCAATCTACCATATTATTTAACCAATTTCCAAATCTCTTAGTTCCAACATAATCTGGATGCCATTTAATTTTATTATTTTCTTCAATTATTTTGTCTTTATATTCTGTTGTTTTTATATACCAAGCAGATTTAGCATAATAAATAAGTGGTGATTTACATCTCCAGCAATGTGGATATTTGTGTGTTATCTTTATCTTTTTAAATAATTTATCTTGTTCTTTTAAATATTTGATAATTTCTATTTCCAATTCAGGATCAGTTACTAATCTACCCTCCCAAGGTCCTATAGTATATTTTCCTGCTAAATTAACATTTTGAGTCCAGCCTATTTTATTTTCTTTACATACTCTATTATCATCATCACCATAGGCAGGGGCAATATGTACAATACCAGTACCATCTTCATCAGTTACATAAGAGTCTGCGACTACTTCAAATGATTTGCCATCAGTTACTTTTGCAAATGGCATTAATTGTTCATACTTAGTACCTACTAAATCAGTACCCTTGTATGTTTCAAGTACTTCAAAGTCGTCTCCTAGAACTTTGTTAGCAAGACTTTTAGCTACGATAAATTTATATCCTTTGGAAGATACTTTAATATACTCTAAATCTGGATTAACACAAGCAGCTACATTATCCATAAGAGTCCAAGGAGTAGTAGTCCATACCAACATATACTCATCTTTATCTACTAATTTAAATGGAACTATAACAGTATTAACACTATCTTCTTGATATCCTTGTTCTACCTCAAACTTAGCAAGTTCAGTACCACATCTAGGACAATATGGTAATATTTTATTACTATTATATATTAATCCTTTTTTATGCATTTCTTTTAATAAATACCATTCAGTTTCGTGGTAATCATTTGTACAAGTAATATAAGGATGCTTACTATCAATAAATTGGCCCATCATATCAGTTATTCTATTTACTTCATCAATATTTATGGCTGTATTCTTTTTACATTCTTCAATAAATTTATCTATACCCATTTTTTCTATATCTTTTTTGCCATTAATTCCTAATTTCTTTTCAACATTATATTCAATAGGTAATCCATTGCAGTCAAGCCCTATTTTTCTATCAACCTTATGTCCCTTCATTGTTTGATATTTGCAGAAAGAATCCTTGATTGTTTTAGAAAACACGTGATGAATACCAGGTTTAGCATTAGCGTATATTGGTCCATCATAAAATACCCAAGTTTCATTATCTTTTCTATTTTCGATAGTCTTTTCTAAAATATCTTCTTCTTTCCATTTAGCAAGTATCTTACCTTCTACTTCACTTACTTTTCCTTTTTCCAATTCTTTAAATTCCATAATTTCCTCCTTCTAATTAAAAAAACACCATTAGTGCAAGGGCGAATAATACCGTGGTACCACCTTGCTTCACTAGTAGTGCTCTTATTTTTGATAACGGGTTACAACCCGACTACTTCTAACTATTCAAAGTAGCACATCAAGAGTGATCTATATAATAAGCATCTTATTAGTTTCCACCAACCACTAACTCTCTGTAAATATCTTAATATATCGTCTCTTTCTTTTGTTTTAATACAAATTTATTATATGTTATTTTAATTATCTTGTCAACATTTATTTTTTGTTTTTTAAAAGTATTTTCTTTAATGTCTTAGTAACTTCAATATTCTTAATATCTCTTTCTACTGATAAGTTATTCTCTAAAGTATCCTCAATTATTTTTGTTTCATCTTCTAATCTATCATCAAGATCAAACCTTGTTTTTAGTGTACTAATTAATCTTTTTTCTCCGCTTACTTTTTGTTCTTTTAATTTCTTTTCAAAAGCAGTTATATACTTTTCTATTGTAACATCTCTTATTTCACTACTTGATAATTCTTTTACTATATCATTATAATACTCTACTCTTCTTACATTATATAAAATCTTTAAAAAAGTTTCAGGGCTTAGTTCTTGTGGATTTGACTTTGATAATATTTCTTTATATGTCTTTTTAGTGAAATATCTTGCTTCAGGGGGTAAGAAATCATAACTTAGTATACTATCTTTATATTTTTCAAAATCTTTAAAGTTTAATATTTTATGGAAGTTAGATAAATCATCCAGAAGGGTTATAGATTTTTCTGTATCAGACTTTTCGTCATTTACAATATTTAACATTTCTTTAAATGAATAATTTAAGATTTCTGTTACTTCAGCATTAGCACTTTTATTCGCTTCTTTTATTGGTAAAGCAAAATAATTATAATTATTAATATAGTCTGTATCTAATTTGTTTTGTCTTCTATCCCAAGTTGGATCAAATACATATAAACCATCTATATGATACTTTTTATCTTCTATATAAACTATACTTCTTTGATGTCTTCTATCATAACTTATAAGTGCTTCAGCATTAAAACCTAAACATCTTAGTATGGCATTTAATAGATTAGAATAACCTGCACAAACCATTGTATCGCTTAATATAACTTTATCTAAATCTCTAGAATTTTTTCGATCACTTTCATCATCTTTATATTCTCTTTTTTTAATTAGATCATATACATACATAACTTGCTCGATCGGAGATAAATTATATTTTTTTATTGTTTTAGATACATCACATACTAGAGAAGATAGATCATATAGTTCACTTATAGATATAGGACTATTATGTTCTTGATAATTTATTTTTATATTATAGTTAATAATCGAATTTAAATCATATGAAGATAACAGATTTTGATATTCTTCTAGTGAAATATCACTACAGTCAATTATGGCTCCACCTTTAAAATCTTTAGCGATATTTAGTCCTTTTAGAATGTTACTTCTGGTACATCTTATGGTAACACAAGATGATCCTTTTAATCTACAAAAAGCTTGATATTTTTTCTTATATGAACTAAATAAGTTAATAACAAGAGAATAAAGAGGAAGACTAAGATTTGATAATTCTTTGATTATAGCATCATCATCTACTTCTGATACTACTCCTTCGATTATTAAATTAAATACTTCTTTAGGAAAAGTTATTAATTTAAACATCTCATCTTCTTTCATAATATCCATTATTATATCTTTAGGTTCTTTATTTATTACAGTATTAAAATCTTTTATGTTAATCATTATAGTATCATTTAAGTATTTTATTGAATGCTTAGCTTCTTCTTTTAGAACCAAGAACATATTACCCCTCCAATGTAGTTTAGTATTTTAACAGAAAAGAGAGCATTTGTCAATCGCTCTCTACATTTTATCTGGAATATTAATTCCTAATATTTCTAAAAGGATTTTATTTGTTAAATATAGGATAATTTAAGTTCTTGATAGTATTTTTTATTTTTTACACAAACTATATAATACTTTTACTTCTTTTACTGATAGGCTTCTATATTCACCAGGCATAAGACCTTTTAAGTTAAGATTAGCGTATCTTTCTCTTCTTAGTTTAATAACTTTGTTTCCTACTTGTTCAAGCATTTTCTTTACTTGATGATTCTTTCCTTCATTAATAGTTAATTCTACTATTGAAGTATTTTTCTTTTTATCATAACTCTTTAGTTTTACTCTAGCTCTTTTAGTCTTTACACCATCTATTATTATACCTCTTCTTAATTTCTGAAGACTTGCTACTGTTACTAAGCCTTCTACTTTAGCTATGTATGTTTTATCTACTAATGAATCTGGTCTCATAAGTAAATTAGCTAATTCACCGTCATTAGTTAAAAGTAAGATACCTGTAGTATCATAGTCTAATCTTCCTACTGGATATATTCTAGTGTTTGTATTAATTAGATCTACTACTGTCTTTCTTCCTTTTTCATCATTAGAAGTTGTTACTACTCCTTTTGGTTTGTTTAATAAATAATATTCATAATTTTTATTATTGTCTAGAATATTTCCCTCGACAACAATAACATCTCCTGGTTTTACAGTACTTCCTAATTTAGTTACTACTTCACCATTTACTTCTACTAAACCTTTAGTAATTAATTCTTCGGCTTTTCTTCTAGAACAGTAGCCAATATTAGCTATTCTTTTTTGTAATCTTTCCATTTATATCACTCCATAATAAGATTGCAAAGTACTTGCATCACTTATAAATTATCTCATAAACTGCCTGTTTTTGCAACTTTTTTATTTTTTTACATAAAATATATTGAATATTTATTTTTATTTTGTTATAATTATTATGTTCTTTGGACCCATAGCCAAGTGGTAAGGCACGGGACTGCAACTCCCTGAGCGTTGGTTCAAATCCGACTGGGTCCTCCAAATAGAACGTTAACTCAAGTTTAATACTTGGGTTTTTTTGTTATAAAAAACTATTATTTATAGATGTAATTTAATTGACTAAAAAGGTTTATTTTTGAGATTACAAGCTCAAAAATACCTCGGAAGACTATAGGCTTACGAGGCAAATAGATAATAATTATTTCTTCTTAAGTAAATCTCTTATTTCTTCTAAAAGTAATACTTCTTCACTTTTTACTTTAGCTTGTTTCTCTTCTTTCTTATCTTTATTTTTAGTTAATTTATTAATAAACTTAACTAGTATAAATATACAGAAAGCTATAATTAAAAAGTTAATAACATTATTAATAAAAGAACCATATCTTATAAGAGAATCTCCTACTTTAATAGTTAAATTACTAAAATCTAATCCCCCTATTATAGCTCCTATTATTGGCATTAATATATCATCTACTAATGATGTTACTATCTTTCCAAAAGCAGTACCTACTACTACACCAACTGCTAGGTCTACTACATTTCCTCTTTCTATAAATACTTTGAATTCTTGAAAAAATTTCTTCATAATCTCTTCCTCCCTTTAATTATTATATCATAAAAAGATAGTTATTGTATAAAATAATAATATAGAAAAATAATTAGCAATCTCTATTGACAATTGCTAAAATAGTGGTATAATATTGATGTATAAAAAGGAGGATGATATTATGAATACAAATAATCCATATGAAGAAAATCTACAAAAGCCATTAGAGAAATATGGTCGTGATATTACTAAGGCCGCTAAAGATGGGAAGATAGATCCTGTTATTGGTCGTGATGATGAGATTAGAAGTATTACTAGAATTTTATCTAGAAAAACAAAAAATAATCCTGTATTAATTGGTGAACCAGGTGTTGGTAAAACTGCTATTGTGGAAGGACTAGCAACTAGAATAATTAAAGGCGATGTCCCTAATAGTTTAAAAAATAAAAGTATTTGGGAACTAGATATGGGAGCATTAGTCGCTGGAGCTAAATACCGTGGTGAATTTGAAGAAAGACTAAAAGCTGTTCTAAAAGAAGTAAAAGACTCTGACGGAGAAATCATTATGTTTATTGATGAAATACATATGATAGTAGGAGCAGGTGCTCTAGAAGGCGCTATGGACGCTGGTAATATGTTAAAACCTATGCTAGCTCGTGGTGAAGTTCATTGTATTGGTGCTACTACTTTAAATGAATATCGTAAATATATTGAAAAAGATGCTGCGCTAGAAAGAAGATTCCAAAAAGTATTAGTAAAAGAACCTAATGTCTTAGATACTATTACTATTCTTAGAGGATTAAAACCTAAATTTGAAGTATTCCACGGCGTAAATATTAAGGATAAAGCTTTAGTAGCTGCTGCTACATTATCAGATAGATATATTACTGATAGATTCTTACCAGATAAAGCTATTGACTTAATAGATGAAGCTGCTGCTACTATAAAAGTACAAATGGAATCAGTTCCAACTGAACTAGATAACTTAGAAAGAAATATTATGAGACTAGAAATAGAAAAAGAAGCTCTAAAGAAAGAGAAAGATGATATTTCTAAGAATAGAATTGAGAATATTGATAAGGAGTTATTTAGTCTTAAAGAAAAAGAAAAGGATTTAAAAAATAGATGGGAAGAAGAAAAGTCTGTTAATACTAAGATTAGTAAAAAGAAGGAAGAGATTGATTCTGCTAATTTTGCTTTAGAGAAGGCTGAAAATAACTATGACTTAGAGACTGCTGCTAAATTAAGACACGGTACTATTCCTAGATTAGAGAAAGAACTATCTGAACTTGAAAAAGTTAATAAGTCAGAGATATTATCTGATACTGTTGATGAAGAGTCAGTAGCGGCTATTATATCTAAATGGACTAATATTCCAATATCTAAATTAGTTGGTGGTGAAAGAGAAAAATTACTTCACTTAGAAGAAAATATGAAGAAAAGAGTTAAAGGACAAGATGCTGCTATTCACTTAGTATCTGAAGCTATTATTCGTGCAAGAGCAGGTATCAAAGATCCTAATAGACCTATTGGTTCATTTATCTTCTTAGGTCCTACTGGCGTTGGTAAAACAGAAGTAGCTAGAACTCTTGCTTATGAGTTATTTGACGATGAAAGACATATGATTAGAATTGATATGTCTGAATATATGGAAAGTCACTCTGTAGCTAGATTAATTGGAGCTCCTCCAGGATATGTTGGATATGATGAAGGAGGACAATTAACTGAAGCTGTAAGAAGAAATCCCTACTCTATTATCTTATTTGATGAAATAGAAAAGGCTCATAAAGATATATTTAATGTTTTACTTCAAATACTAGATGATGGTAGAATTACTGATGGCCAAGGTAGAACTGTAGACTTTAAAAATACTATCATTATTATGACTTCTAACTTAGGTAGTGAATATATTCTAGAAAATACTTCTAATAGTAGTGAATTAGTTATGCAAGAACTTAAAAGTACTTTTAAACCTGAGTTTATAAATCGTATTGATGAAATAATAGTCTTTAATTCTTTATCTAAAGAAGTAGTCAATGATATTCTAGATAAAATTATTATTGATACTGAAGATAGACTTAAAGATAAGAATCTACACTTAGTAGTAACAGAGTCTGCTAGAGGATATATTATTGATTCAGCATATGATGAAAAATATGGAGCAAGACCTATTAAAAGATTTGTTCAAAGAAATGTTGAAACCTTAATTGCTAATGCTATCATTAATGACAAGGTTAAATTTGGTAGTACTATCACTATAGATTTTCAAGATAATAAATTAATATTAAAGTAATTAATTAAATTTAAGAATATACTTAAAATAATTTAGGTATATTCTTTTATTATATAGTGTAAACAACTGTAAATAATATTGACTTTATGAAGTATTTACTATATATTTATTCTAGGAGGTAATAGAAAATGGCAAGAAATTTTAGTAATTATACTAATGAAGAGTTAGAAAGCCAAGATCTTTTTGTGAATATGACAGGTCAAAAACAAGAAGAGAATAAAAGAAGACAGCAAGCTACTTATAACGAGGGAATGCCTGCAAAAGACCATATCAAGTATTCAGAAGGATGTGGAAAGGTTGCTAGAAATGTTAAAAATAATTCAAGAAAAGAAAATGTAAAACCTGTCTCTACTTCAAAAAAACAAAAACCAAGTAAGGAAAGGAATCACTCCTCTGTTAGAAATTTTGTTATTGGTCTTTTAGTTGGAGCTGCTTTAACAACAACTGCAGCAACATTGATTGCTCCTAGTGTTAATGATGATAAAGATATTGATAGAGGAACTGAAATACTTGAAGAGGCTGCGATTAATAAACTAGCAGAAAATGATCTTGGTACTTACGACGAAAATGGAGAGTTTGTTCTTAATGGGAGAAATACTGCTGACGACTATAAAAAACTTGATATTGATACTGACTTAGAAGTATACATCTACAGAGAAATAGCTGATAAGCATTGGAACAGAGAAGCTGGTGATAAAAATCAATTTGACAGTATTATAGGAGCTTCACTTAGTAGTGATGGTCATTCTTATCACGCTGACTTTGGTCACTTCTTAAGTGATAATGGTTTCTTTAATACTAAAGAAGTAAATAAAGATGGTAGTCTAAGTACTAGTCCTACTGTATTTAATAACTATATGGAAAGTGAAATATTAGACTTATATAGAAATGGTACTGTTAGTGAATATGCTAAGGAAGCTTTCGGGGACTATAACACTAAGGGAGGTATAACTAAATAATGGAAAGTATTATATTAGATAATGGTATTGAATATCTAATCGTAGACACAGAAGTTATCGATGGTACTTCTTATACATTGTTTTCTAATATTGATAATAACAGTGATATCTGTCTTAGAAAAACTGAAGTTATCAATGGTGATGAATGCTATGTTGGATTAGATGATGACAATGAAATTGATAAAGTACTTTTACACTTTACAAAGAAAAATATAAAATAGATAAGAAATTTAATCTTATCTATTTTTTCTTAATTCTAATAGCGTATCTTGAAATACCTCTATAGTTTCCTTCTTCATCAAAATCATCATCACTATCGTAAGTAAAGACTGATAATATTATGTTTTCTACTTTATCAATATTATCTACACCATATATTTTAATTGAAGTCATTAAAGTATTATCTTCCATTTCTTCGATATGACTATAGAAGGCACCATCTTTTTGATGAACATCATCATACATATATACATAGAAATAGTCTCCAAATTTAAATATATCTGGTTCTAAGAATGTGTTATCAAAGTTTGTTCCATCACTTAGAATAAACTTGATATTATAACCGATCTTATAATTATCTATATCAGTATAGTCATTGTAGTATTTATTCCATATATCTTTAAAGGATGTTCCTGACAAAACTTTATCATTAGTATAATAGACTTCGAAGGATCCTAAATCTACACCATTAGTAAATGTTGTATAGTAAGCGTCTTCGATAAGTTTCTTATTAGAATAACTATCACTACTTGAATATAAACCTAACTTTATTGGATTATCGTCTTGATACTCTTCTTTCTCTACTACTTCTTCTTTCGTAGTTTTGGTTTCTTTTTGTTCTTTTTTGTTACTTTCTTTGGAGCAACCTACTAGTAGAACTACTAATAATATTAATAATACTTTTTTCATATATACACTTTCCTATCTGTAATAATTATAACATACTTTTATTAAATATCTATACTTAATCATTAATATTTTAAAATTATTTATTTTTGAGACTTCAAGGCTCAAAAATACCCCGTAAGACAAGCAGGGCTTACGAGGATAAGTATATATAATACATAACAATGGTGCCCTAACGGGTGACATTTGGAAATTTCTATTTAGGTCAATTTCTAATATGATTATATTACATATTTTGTAAAATGAAACAAAAAATGTTTCAAAGTACAAAAAGTATGTTAAAATTATACTAGAGAGGAGTGAATAAAAAGTGGATAATCCAAAAAATAATAAAGGATTATATATTGTTGTTGGAGTTTTATGCGTATTAGTATTATTATTAGGAGGTTATATTGTTTATGATAAAGTATTATCTAATTCTTCTAATGATGGCAATACTTCTACAATAAATGATAATAATCAATCTAATGGTAATGTAACTGACAATACAAGTGAAGATACAACCAATAGTGTCAAAACAAAAGAAAATTTAACAAGTTCAGAACTTACTGAATTAAATACATATTTTAATGAAATTGTTAATAGTCAAATGGCATTTGTAATATTTGATAATCCTAGCAAGTTATTAGAAAAGGATAATGGTCATAATTATAGTTATTTAACTTATATTATTTCAAGAAATAAATATGCTGAAGATTTAAAACAAGAGAATGTTCCTAGTTATTCTATAACACTATCTGGAATAAAAAGCATATTAAAAGATTTAACAAATTATGATTATAGTGAAGATGAAATAAAGAATTACTTTAGTTCTTCATATAATGCTGAAAAAGATGCTTATGTAATTCTTGGTGGTGGTGCTGGAATGGTAGGTACAATTACAAATAGTTATAAAATAGGCAATAATTATTACATTACTCTTTCAAATAAATCAAATGTTGTATTAGAGAAAATAAATGGTAGTTATTACTTTTATTCAAGTACTGGCACAGGAGAATAGTTAATTTAAAAAACATAATTTTGCTTGGCAATTGCCTTGCTTAATTATGTTTTTTATTGGGTTTCAAAAGGCATTCCTTACAATGGTGCCGATTGGCAGAATTGAACTGCCCTCTGAAGTTTACCATACTTCTGTACTACCACTGTACTAAATCGGCAAGAGAGTACTCTTTGTACTCGTCTTAAAATATTATTAATTTTACTAAAACGATTATCGCTAATATTACTCTATAAAAGGCAAATATAGAAAAATCGTGTTTTTTAATATATCTTAGAAGGAATTTAATAGCTATTACCCCTGTAGCAAAAGAAGTTATTATACCTACTATTACTTCTTTTGTTAGAGCTAAGTCCCCTACTTTTAGTATTGTAGCACCACATATTACTGGTACTGAAAGTAAGAAAGTAAACTTAGTTATAGCTTCTTTTGATATACCTTGAAGTCTACCTGCTAGTATTGTAGTTCCGCTTCTAGAGAAACCTGGTATTACTGCAAAGGCCTGTGATATACCAACTATTAGAGCTTGCTTTAAAGTAATATCTTCAAACTCTGTCTCTTTTTTATAATGTTTACTAGCCCACTTATCTCCAACATAAATAAGTACTCCCATTATAGCTAGAGCTAGAGCTATTATCCATACTTTATTTCTTATTACGCTTTCTATTACATTATCTAAAAGTACTCCTGCTAAGGCTGCTGGTATAGTAGCTATTATTAAATACCAGAACATCTTACCATTAGTAGTCTTTTTCTTTTCTTTTACATCTTTTATGGCACCAACAAATAAGTTCCACCAATCTTTAAAGAATATTAGTATTACTGCCATCATTGTACCAAAATGAAGTGCCACATCAAAAGCTAAACCAGATTCTTCCCAACCAAATAGATATGGAAAGATTATTAGGTGAGCTGATGATGATATTGGCAAGAACTCCGCAATCCCCTGAATAATTCCAAGAATTATTGCTCTAAATATAGTCATATGACACCTCTTAATTATTTTCTTTTAATACTTCTACTGCTTTTTGCATAGCTAAATCATATTTAAGGACTTCTAAAGTTCCAAGTTCTTTTAATATTTCTTCTTCTGGTGTTTTGTATGTTTCACTCATTTTCTTTAACTCTGCTTTAGCTTCTTTATCTGTTATTTTTATTTTTTCTTCTTTAGTAATTGCTTCTAGTAAGTAACGATATTTTACTCTCTTTTCAGCTTCTTCTGCCATTTGTTTAGTTACATCTTCTTTTTTTACACCAGCATATGCATAGTATAATTCTTCACTTATTCCTTGCATTTCTAATCTTTTTACGAATTGTTTATGCATTCTTTCTACTTCAGCATCTACTATTTCTTTATCTAGATCTATTGTCATATTCTTAGTAGCAGCTTCTAATAAGTCTTCGATAAATTTATTATCAGCATCTGCTTCTTTTTGAGTAATTAATTCTTCTTCTACTAGTTTTTCTAGTTCTTCTTTATTACTTACTCCTTCCATATCTAGATCTTTAAAGAATTCTTCATCTAGTTCTGGAATAACTCTCTTTTTAATATCGTGTACTGTTACATTAAATACTACTTCTTTTCCTCTTAAGTCTTCAGCCATATAGTCTTCTGGGAAAGTTAAGGTAATATCTTTATTTTCTTCTTTTTTCATACCTATTACGCCCTCTTCAAAACCTGGTATGAATGAGTGACTTCCTATTACTAGTGAATAGTTCTCAGCACTTCCTCCTTCGAAGGCTTCGCCATCTTTAAATCCTTTGAAGTCTATGATAGCAGTATCTCCTTCTTCTACAGCACCATCTTTTGATACTAATTCAGCATATCTATCTAAAATATGTCCTACTTCGTGTTCTATTTCTTCTTTAGATACTTTTACTTTATCTTTCTTTACTTTTAATTCTTTATATTTTCCTAGTTTTACTTCTGGATCTAGAATAAATGTTATATTTACTTCAAAACCGTTATCGTCTGCTGATACTATTTCTAGTTTTGGTTCTACTACTGGTACTAGTTTTTCATTTACTACTGTTTCAGTATACTTTTTATCAATCATATCTTCCATAGCAGTACTGATTATATCTCCTGTACCATATTTCTTTTCAAATACTTGTCTAGGTACTTTACCTTGTCTAAAACCATCTACTTTTACTTTCTTTACTATTTTAGCAAATGCTTTATCCTTTGCCTCTTTCCATTCTTCTCCTGTTACTTTGTAATTTATTTGTTTTTTCATAATTTACCTCCCTAACAAATTTCTACAACTTCTACTTCATATTCTCCATTAGGAGATTCTACCTTCTTTATGTCTCCAACTTTAGCATTCATTATTGCTTTAGCTATTGGGCTTTCATTTGATATCTTGTTGTTTGATGGATCTGCTTCATTAGAACCTACGATACGATATTCATCTATTTCATCATCTTCGATGTATTTTATTTTTACTGTTGTTCCTAATGATACTTTATCTGTGCTTCCTTTTTCGATGATATGAGCGTTTTCAATTATTTTTTCTAACTCTTGAATACGTCCTTCTACTTGAGCTTGTTCTGCTCTAGCAGCATCGTAGTCGGCATTCTCAGATAAGTCTCCTAATGCTCTTGCTTCCTTTAATGCTTTTATAACCTCTGGTCTTTTCACATTTTTTAATTCTTGTAATTCTTCTTCTAACTCTAGAAAACCTTCATCAGTTAGATATACTTTATTATCTTTCATTTTTATTTCACCTCAATTTATTTTTTTAGTTTTTTCTTTGTTTTACAATTCAAAATTGTACTAAATTTTTACTATTTTGTCAAGCATAATATTGCTTTTAATATTATATTCTTAGATTATTAAAATTTTAACTTATTTTTGCTCTAATTATGTCATTTTTATAGACTTTTTTATCTAGTTTAAATGTTAATATTTCTTCAGGATGTCTTGCTATGTTTACTTTTTCACCAGCACTATTATAGATATCTGGTACTGTAAAAGTAAATGGTTTTATATTAGGTCCAAAGACTTCGACTTGATCTCCTGTCTTAAAGTAGTTTCTTTCGGTTATAGTTACAGTTTTTGTTTTATCATTATAGTCTGTTACTATTCCTAAAAAGTCTTGATTAGATACTTCATTTCTACCTAGATAGTACTGTTCTTCTACTCCTGGTAATTTATTGAAGAACTGAGGAGTGGCTTCTCTATTTGCTACTCGCTCTAATATTTTTATATAATAATTTAATTTATCATCTGTCAGTATACCATCATAGTAGTCATCAATTATATTACGATATGTATTTATAACAGTAGCTACATAATAGTTACTACGCATTCTTCCTTCTACTTTTAATGAACTTACTCCAGTTTCAATTATTTCTTTTATATGAGCTGCTAACATTAAGTCTTTAGAAGATGCTGTAAACTTAGTTTTTGATTGAATAATATTATCATTGCTATCTATTAGAGGAAATTCCCAACGGCATATTTGAGCACAGCCTCCTCTATTGGCATCTCTTAATGTAAAATAGTTTGATAGTACACATCTACCAGAGTATGAGCTACACATTGCTCCGTGAATGAATACTTCTATTTCAATTCCTGTTTTATCTATTATTTCTTTTATTTCTTCTTTAGATAATTCACGAGCTAATACTATTCTTTCTACTCCTAGTGATTTATAGAAAGAAGCTGCTTCATAGTTTAGTGTAGACTCTTGAGTAGATATATGAATATTTAAATTAATATTATTTTCTTTTACTATATCTATTATTAATGGATCTGATACAATGATAGCATCTACTTTAGCGAGAGCTAATTCTTTTAGATAAGAAATAATATTCTTAGTGTCTTCTTGATGAAAGACGATATTTACTGTTACATATACTTTCTTACCTAGACTATGAGCATAAGAAGTTGCTTCTTTTATTTCTTCAATACTAAAGTTTTTAGCATTAGCTCGAAGTGAATAATTTTTACCTCCTATATAGCAGGCATCAGCGCCATATAGATAAGCAAACTTTAATTTTTCTAGACTTCCCGCGGGAGCTAGTAATTCTATTTTCTTCATATTTTCACTTCCTTATTCGTCTTTTAATTTATATACTGTCTTAGTATTGAAAAAGCCTTTATAAGTATTATTTATTACTTCTTTATTTATATATTTATCAATTATACTAATATCATCTGTATATGATAAATCTATTATTAGAGTATTTATTTCTTCTAGATCTTTAACTTCATTTATTAAGTTTACTAATGGACTATATATAATAGTTCCATAGTTGTATTCTTTTAACATATATCTTTGATTATTATTTTCTATATAGTAGGTATTATCTTTCTTGTCTTCTTTTATATATTTAAAATAATTAGTAATAAGATATCTTCTAGAATAGAAGATAGGAAGATAGCCATATACAGTGTAATAGATATTGATTTTAGAATTATTATTTATTTCCAGTAACTCTTCTTTAGTTATATCAGAAGTTATTAAAGAAGAAGATACTCCTTTATTATAATAGAAGTTATTACTTAAAATACTAGCATTTAGATGTTCTTTACTTATTATTAATTCTTTATTTATATCTAATTTATGACATAGATTAAGTACTCCTATATCGTAGAAGATAATTCCTTTAATATTAGTATTTTTAATCTTATTTAAGACTTCTTCTACTAAAGGGATATCTTTATTATGAAGCATTCTATTTAGAGCAATAATAATATTTTTATTAGTACTAGAAGATATTTCTAATATTTCTTCAATAGTTAATTCTAATGGATAGATAGATAGATCTTTTACTCCTATAATTAGAGACTTTATATCTTTATTTAGAATATCTTTTATAGTATCTTTAGTATTTGGAATTACAGCATAATTAGTCATTACTATCTCTCCTTTTAGATATAGCTATAGTATCTCCTACTTTAGTATAAGTAGTAGTAAATTCTTTATTAGTATCTAAAAATTCTATATAACTTTTAATTTTATTTACTATACCTCTTTGATTCTTTGTTTTTACTAGACGAGGATCTTCTACTAGACCGTGGAAAGATAAATTATCTGTAATAATAGTTCCTTGATTACTTAAATTATCTTTAAATTTATTAAAGAATAAAGTGTTTTTACCTTTTGCAGCATCTATAAATATTAGATCATATTTATCACTTAAATTAATATCTACAGCATCAGCATTTATTATATTTATTTGATTATCTAGTTCTTGCTTTTTTATGTTAGAGACTGCTATGGTATATCTTTCTAGATCTTTTTCAATAGTAGTTACTTTTATATCTTTACTTACTTTTGCCATCATTATAGCAGAGTAACCTATAGCACTACCTATTTCTAGTATATTTTTTATATTATTTTCTTTTATATAATTACATAAATATAATATTCCATCTTTTTGCATAATTGGAATATTATATTCTTTTGCATAATCTTCTAATTCTTTCACTTTTTCACCTTTTTCTACAATAATTATATATCATTTATAATTATTATGCAATAATACATAACAGAAAAAGAACTATCTAGTTCTTCTCTTTACTCTATGATTTATGTAGTCATATGATTTTTCTACTTCTAGATTATATTTTTCTGCCATATTGAAGCTATAGTTTAATAGTGTTCCTTCTATTCCTATACCGTTACTTCTTCTTTTCATACGTAAATCATCTATTGTTATTGATTTTATATTTTGTAATAGTATTTGTCCTTTTCCATCTGGATAGTAAGCTATTAGTTTGGAATCTGTTACTGTCAAATCTTTTATGAATGGGCCATCTTCATTTTTTAATCCTAAGCCTTGATTACTAATACATACTACATTGAATATGTATTCATCATCTGTGTTATCAGTTACTTGTATATAGTCACAAAATACTATTTCTTTTACTTTTTTTACTTCTGAGTCTATATTACTCATTTTTTATCCCCTCTCCTTAGGCCTAATTAGAATATCATATTTTGGCATTTAAGTCAAATGTTTTTTATTTATTCTACATTTTTTCTTTATTCCAGAAAAGCCTAAGGTCTTTTCTGGTAATTTATAGCCTTATTAAGTCTATAAATTAAAAGCTTTTTTTATATTTTATTCTATTAATAACAAAATAAAAACTTAAGATTACTTCTTAAGCTTAATATTTATTTGGTACCAGCCAAGGGACTTGAACCCTCACACCATTTCTGGTAGTAGATTTTGAGTCTACCGCGTCTACCATTCCGCCAGGCTGGCATTACTACTAAATTATATAATAAATTTAGTAGATTGTAAATACTTTTTTAGTATTATTTATGAAGAAACATTGCATCTCCGAATGAGAAGAAACGATATTTATTTTTTACAGCATAATTATAAGCATCTAGTATTATTTCTTTACTAGAGAATGCTGATACTAACATTATTAAAGTAGATTTGGGTAAGTGAAAGTTTGTAATTAAGCAGTCTACCCCTTTAAAAGTATAACCTGGATAAATGAATATATCTGTCCAACCACTACACTCTTTAAAGGTATTATATTTAGTCATAATTGTTTCTAATGTTCTTGTGGTAGTTGTACCCACTGCGACTATATTTCTGTTTTCTTCTTTAGCTTTATTTAGAATATCCGCGGTTTCTTTAGTGATACTATAGTATTCACTATGCATTTTATGTTTTGTTACATCTTCTACATTTACTGGTCTAAAGGTACCAAGACCTACGTGTAATGTTACATAGCAAACAGTTATTCCTTTAGCTTCTATTTCTTTTAATAGTTCTTTAGTAAAATGTAAGCCTGCTGTTGGAGCAGCAGCACTTCCAATATTCTTGGCATATACTGTTTGATATCTACTCTGATCTTCTAATTTTGTTTTAATATATGGAGGAAGAGGCATTGTTCCTAATTTATCTAATATTTCATAGAATATTCCTTCATATAAGAAGGTAAATTTTCTTATTCCTTCTTGTTCTTCTCCTATACATTTTGCTTTTAAAAGTCCATCTCCAAAAGTAATTATTGTTCCTACTTTTATTCTTTTCGCAGGCTTTACTAAACACTCCCAATCGTTATCTTTAATATTTTTTAATAATAATACTTCGATTACTGCTCCTGTCTCTTCTTTGGTTCCAATTAATCTTGCAGGCATTACTTTAGTATCATTAAGTACTAATACATCACCTTTATTTAGATAATTTATTATATTATAAAATTTATCATCTTTTCTCTCACCTGTATTTTTATCTACTACAAGTAGTCTTGATTGAGTTCTATCTTCTAATGGTACTTGGGCAATTAATTCTTCGGGTAATTCATAATCAAAATCATCTGTTTTCATATATTATGCACCTCATTTCTAGATAATTATACAATAAAATATAGAAAAAGAAAAGACTAATTTTCATTAGTCCTTAAAATCCTTGTACTACATAGTCATAAGCATTTATTATATCAAGTGGAATTTCAGTTATTTTTTCTTTTTTAGTTTTTCCGACTTTTAAATCAGGAATTACATAATTGAGTGAATATATTAGATCACCATTTTTATCTTTAAAATCGATAAAGACTGTATAACTTTCTGCTTTAGCATCATTAGATATATTAGTAATAGTAAACTCTAAAGCACTAGTTCCTTCGTTTGAATATATTTTCATATTATCAAAACTATATTTTTCGTAATTATGTTCTTTCTTTACTTCTTTTGATATGTTATATTTTTTATTGTTTTTTACTTTAGCATTCTCTAGTTTATCCATTTCTATAAAACCATTACTAGTTATTGTGTTTTTGTTATTGTCTCCTCTAGTTAGAAGGTACAATAGTGTACCTCCTACTAGAAGTATTACTACTATTATTATAGTTATTATTATCTTTTTTTTCTTTGACATATTATCACTCCTAAATATTAACTCTTTCTATATGAGTATTTACTTGTAGTAATTGATTGTGTTCCATTACTGAATGAATAACTTGTACTTGTATTTTGTGTAGCAAATGAACCTGTTACTGTTATGGAGTGACCTGATGTACTATAGAATGCTGAGTTAGCACTATTGCTATGATGTAGTCTTCCACCTCTTAAGTTAAATGTACCATTATTGTATACTGGTTGTGGGAAGGATACTGATGATGATTTTCCGGTATAACAGTATGTTCCAACATTATAGTTTGTTGTACCAGCATTATTAGCAACAGCATATCCATTATAAGAAGCTATAGTAATTCTCTTTGCACTTGATGTACTATTTCCACTACCTAGTGTTAATGTTCCACTATTTTGTATTGCTGAGGATGTTCCTAAAGCTTCAAATACTCCTCCAGTTATTGTATATGTTGAGTTAGTATCTTGGAATGATACAGCATTACCGCTCGATCTAAATGTACCTCCAGATATTGTTACATTACAAGTTGATGAAGTATTGTTACCACAAAATATCGCAGCTGATGAGTCATTTCCATCTGCTATTATAGTACCACCAGTTATTTTTATTGTTACATTGTCCGTACTAGATGGTCCTTTTATAATACCATAGTATTTAGCAGTAATAGCACCACCAGTTATATTTGTGTTTCCTCCGTAAGAAAAGATTGCATCAGAGTTATTATTAATTATAGTACCTGAACTAGCTAGTGTAGCTCCTTTTTCTACTTGTATTGTTATAAGTGAATTTGATTTAACTGTTACTCCTGAAGGAATTATAACATTATTATATTCTGTGGTATTATTTAAATCACCAGTTATTTTTATTCCTGCTGTCTCTTCACCACTACAGCTATTACATAGACTTACAGTTCCAGTTCCCATAAATTCAATTGTGTAACCTGCTAAAGCATCAAATTGTCTGGCAAAATTCAATGTATGTCCATTTAAATTCAATCCTAAACTTGTAAATTTATCTATACCTCCAGCTGGATTTCCGTAACTATAATTATCATTCAATACTGTGATAGTTGTTCCATAAATATATGCATCTCTAAAACAGTCAAAGTATTTTGTTGTTCCATTATAATTTGCAGAAAAGTTTACTTCTGGTGATATAGAAACAGCTTGACTACTTGTGTTGCCGGCACCATCTTTAACCCAGATACGATCTCCTACTACACTGGCAGAAGAATCACTATTTGAATAATCTGGTGATAGTATTCTATTCATTTTATAAGTCGTTGTTCCATTTATTGTAGTAGTTACCCAACCACTAGTTGGTGCTGTTGAAGTTGAACTTGAAGCATCAGTAGCTATTTGGTAACTATTTAGTTTTGAATGACTATCACTAAAACTAGCATAGATATATTTTGAACCTCCTATTCCTGGTGAGGAATTATTATTACATACTATATCAATATAATTTATTTTATAGGTTACACCAGAAGTTGTTCCTAAGTCAAATCTTAATGATGTATAATTTCCTCCAGGTAATGTTACTTCGATTACTGATTCAGTATTTGCTGTTAAACTTACTGTAGTGGTTGCTGAATTTGCTTCAGAGAATGATGTTCCACTAGTAGCATAGAATACTTGTAATGGGAAACTACTTACTGATGTATTTGGTGTTACACTAATTATTGCTTTCTTTACAGTAGATAGTGTTCCTAAATCACTAAAGATCATATATGGATCGGTTCCTGTAGTGGTTGCTGTAACTGTTCCTGTAGAGTTATTAATATAGGATTCTGTTCCACTTAGTGTTATTTGATTTGTTCTATCTACTCCTCCATAAGATGGTAGTAAATTTGCTGCTACAAAGTAATTTGATATTGTAGGAGCAGTATTATCGAATTTAAATGTTCCTGTAGATATTGTATTTGTGGTATTAGCATTGCCTGCTTGATCTTCTAAACTTACTGGAACTACCCATAGGTAATAACTTCCTGTTAGGCCACTACCAGTAGCAGTAAATGATACTTCACTAGTTGTTCCATTTGTATAACTTAAACCTGATACTGTTGTATAACTTGTTGGGGCTGTAGTTCTTGAAGTACTCCAACCATATTTTAATGAGGCACCAGTAGTTAGTCCACTTTGTGTATCTCTTAATTTTACTGTTACACTCTTTGTTTTAGTGTATGTTGCATCAGAATTGGAAGCTAGTGTTATAGTTGGGGCTGTTCCATCAGTGATGGCCCAGCTATATGTCTTTCTGGTTGTAGTACTATCACTCCAACAATAGTTAGTTTTTGGTGTTGCATAACCAGTATAATTTCCTACTGCAGTAGCAGATAGTGTTCCACTTAATGTTACATTTGTTCCACCGGATATTCCGACTTGAGTACTACCTGTATATTTTTTATTCGTTACTGTAGGTTCAGTAGCAGTCGGACTACAACTAATAGATATATCACGACTTTCTGTTTCACTATTATAATTTGTTGTTGATGTTACTGACAGTGTAATTATTGCACTTCCTACAGTTTTTGGAGTTATTGTTAATGTTTTTGAACTTGTATTTATGGAACAAGTAGCAACTGAAGAATTGGTTGTACTACAAGAAGGAGTACCTGTTCCATCATATTTATATGTAACACTAGATGATGTTCCATAAGTTAAGAATATTATTTGTGAGGCTACTGTTCCTGATTTTGATAATACTATATTAGGATCAGCCTTATTTATTGTAATAGTAGCACAGTTACTTTCTGCTGCTTGGTAATTACCATAGGCAGCAACCTTAGCTTTTACGGAGTAGCTACCAGCATTTACTGGTTTACTACTTAAGGCTGTACCAGAACAAGATGCACCACTATAATATGAATATGTTACACTACTACTTGGTATTGTTCCTCCATCTGGTGTTGTTACTGTAGCAGTATTTGTTGTTACTTCTGATCCTGTATAGGTTACTGTTTTATCTGCTATAGTGGCAGTTGGTTTACTTGAACCTATAGACCAACTATATTCTTTTTTAGCTGTTGAGTAATCAGACCAACAATAGTTATCTTTTGGAGTTGCATATGCTTTATAGTCTCCTACTTCGACAGCAGTTGTTACTCCTGATAAATCAATATTTGTTCCACCTGATACACCAGTTATTTCTGAACCAGTATATGCTGAATTAGTTATAGTTGGAGCAGTTGCACTATTGTTACAAGATATTGATAATGTTCCTGTAGCAAAAGTGAAACTATAGTTATTTGTTACGTCTTCACCACTATTTGTTATTACAGGAGCACTTGGTGTTATAGTTCCTGTTCCTACTTTATTAGTGTCTGTAGATAAGTGAATTGAACTTAGTGTGTCGCCGGTTGCTAGACCAGTTATTGATATTTTATCCACTTCACTACTTATATCAGTTCCATAGACTACACTTTGATTACTAGCGGTTATTGTTACACTCTTTGGAGCAATACTACATTTTAGTACTTTATCTTCAGTTGTGTCATCAGACCATTTGTAGTTATCACCATTTAATGATACTGTTACAGCATAATCACCAGCATTCTTTCCATCGCCATTTTCAATTTTATAAGCACTTCCAGGACTTACTAAAGTTTGCGTAGAACCATTATATGTAAGAGTGTTACAAGTTGGAATATCTGTTCTTGTATAAGTACATATTCCTTCTTCTCCTGTTTGTCTAACTAAATCTTTAGTAGCTTCTGTTGAAGCTTCTATTTTTATATTTGTACTAAGATGTTTTCCTAGATATTTACTTTGATCTTGAGAAGAAGTACAAGCAGATAAATCGTCTCCAGTACAAGCTTCACTTATCCATAGTAGAAAAGTATACTCTGTCTCAGTAGTTGTTAGACTTTGTTGAGTTGGTGTTAATACCATTCTTCCATTTTCCATTGTGTCAAATGTTGGTGAGAAGTTTCCTTCTGATAAAAGAGTTCCATCTTTATATAGTTGCCATTTTAAATCTGTTGTACGAAGATCACAGTCAATATCAGTATCTCTTAAGGCAACATCATATATAGTATTTTCTGGATTACTATCTACTCCACTTACTTTAAATTTAACTTTTACTACTCTATCATCTGTTATATTAGCACCAGCAGTAGTTACAGTGCTATCTTCAATAGGAAGCATTTTATCTGTACTTACTACACTAGAAGTATTAGATGAACTATCATAAGTTATATTAGCTGCTATTGGGGTAGTAGTTGTATTTACTCCAATATTTTTAAATGGACCTACCTTTAAAGCATAAGTTATTCCGAATAGGCCTAATACTATTATTAATATCATTACGATAATTATTTTTATATTATCTTTCAGTAATTTACCCTGTTTCACACTGTTTTCCTCCTATACTCTCATATAATAATTATATAATAAATAGGGTAATTAATCAATATTAAAATTATTAAAATTTTATTTTCTCTTTCTATTTACAAAAAAATAAAAATATAGTAATATTATTAATGAAGAATATGTGAAAGAAGGTTACTGAATTGAGAAAAAAAATATTTATTTTACTTATATTAACTATATTTATGGTTACTGGTTGTAATGTTAAAAAAGATAATATGGAAGGTATAACTATTTATACTACTATTTACCCTATTAGATATTTAATTGATAGCTTATATGGTGATAATTCTACTATTTATAGTATTTATCCTGCGGGTGTTGATACTAATGAGTTTGAGTTATCTGATAAGAAGCTTGAAGAGTATGCTAATACTGATTTATTTGTTTTTAATAGTTTAGATAGAGATCGTGATTTTGCTGTTAAAATGATTAATAAAAATAAAAATTTAAAAGTTATTGATGTATCACTTGGTATGACTTATGATTATGATATTGCAGAACTTTGGTTTAATCCTTATAATTATTTAATGATGGCACAAAATACTAAGAGTGGTTTACTTGAGTATGTTACTAATCCTTATTTAATCTCTAATGATGATAATACTGGTATTGAAGATAAATATGAAATACTTAAGTATAATTTATCTAGATTAGATGCTGATATGAAAGAAAATATTTTAGGAGCTACTTATAATACTATTGTTGTTGATAATGATATGTTTAAAGTTTTATCTAAATATGGGTTAAATGTTATTTCACTTGAAGAGAATGATAATTTAACTGATACTACTATTAATGAAGTTAGAAAGTTAATCAATAATGGCAGTATTAAATATATTTATTCTTCTAAAGAAGAGACTAATGATACTGCAAAGGGATTAATTGATAATTATAATCTTGAACTTGTTACTCTTAATACGATGGAAACTATTGACGGTGGTGTTACTAATTCTAACGAAGATTATATTACAATTATGAATAGTAATCTAGATTTATTAAAGAAAGAATTGTATAAATAATAAAAAAAGACTTGCCAAATATAAAAAAATGTAATATAATTATATTACATTTGACGGCGAGGTAATTCAGCTGGCTAGAATGATCGGTTCATACCCGATATGTCGGGGGTTCGAGTCCCTCCCTCGCTACCAATATGAGTAATAATAGATAGAAATATCTATTTTTTTTATACATTTTAATCTTATTTGACATATCAAT
>CAKOKN010000013.1 GCA_934091055.1 uncultured Bacilli bacterium
TGGTTCAACGATTAGAATTCGGCCTTGCCAAGGCTGAGACGGGGGTTTGACTCCCCTCATCTGCTCCATTGAAAATTCAAACACCATTTGGTGTTTTTTTTTATGGAGCATAGTGCGGGAGTCACCACCCGTCAGTCAAAAACATTTACAAAATATAGAACCTAAACTATTTACTATTATTTTTAAAACTAACAATGGCAAATAATTAATAATACCAAGATTACATATCCTTCGTAATCTCATCCCACTCTAATGTTTTCTTCTCAATATTCTTATTTACAATATCAATCTCTAACTTAATCAAATTAGCCTTATTAATATCCATATAAACTTCTTCTTTTAAAAGTTCATTATTAAGATTACTAAGTCTCTCTTCCAATTCAAAAATATCTTTTTCTACTCTTTTTATTTCTTTATTTACATCAAAAGTATCTACTTTTTTATTTGAAATTTTCTTTTTCTCCACTTTAAAATCTTTTTTTACATTATTAATTTTAGTTTTATCTAGGTATTCTTGATAACCGTAATTATATAAAGTACCAATTCCTTGTTCCATAACAAGTAGTTTATTACAAACATTCTTAATCAAATATCTATCGTGGCTTACCATAATAATTGTGCCTTTATAACTAGTAAGCATCTTCTCTATAGTATCTTTACTAATAATATCCAAGTGATTCGTCGGTTCATCTAAAATAAGAACATTAGGTTTTTTATATAAAATTTTACACAAACTAACTCTAACTTTTTCTCCACCAGATAAATCTCTAATTTTCTTAAAGACATCATCTCCACTAAACTCAAAAGTACCAAGAAGCGTTCTAATTTCATTCGGAGTAAGCCTAAGAAATTCTTTGTCAATCTCTTCATAAATAGAATTATCATAATTAAGGTTATCTAGAGCCTGTGAAAAGTAACCAATATTAACTCTATCTCCAAAAACAAACTTACCACCAAGTGAAGAAACTTCACCCATTATAGTTTTAAGAAAAGTACTTTTACCAATACCATTTTCACCAATAATACCAAGCTTATCTCCTCTCTCTACATCAAAAGATAATTTACATAACTCTCTATCATAACCAATAGAAAGATTTTTAACTCTAAGAACATCTCTATAACTATTCATTTCAGGACTAAAGTTAATCTTAAAAGACTTCGTATTAGCCTTATCAGGTTTATCAATTAATGCCATTCTCTCAATTTGTTTAAGTTTTGACATTGCCATACCAGCTTTCGTAGGTTTATATCTAAATCTGTCAGCAATATCTTGTAATCTTTTTATCTCTTGCTGTTGTCTTTCATAATCCTTAAGATTTCTCAAATAATCCTCTTCCTTCTTTTTAACAAAATAAGAATAATTACCACTATATCTAGTTAAAGTACCATACTCTATTTCATATATGACGTTGCAGACATTATCTAAAAACATTCTATCGTGACTTACTAAGACAATAGTTCCTTTATAATTACTAAGATATTCTTCAAGCCATTCTATAGCTTTAATATCTAAATGATTGGTAGGTTCATCCAAAATAAGTAGATCAGGTTTTGATAGTAGAAGTCTAATCAAAGATAACTTTGTAAGTTGACCACCAGAAAATTCACTTAAATGCTTATTCTTATCATCGTCACTAAAATCGAACTTATTTAAAATAACCTCTATCTCCTTCTTATACTTATAACCACCCATATATTCATATCTAGATAGTAATTCATTATATTTATTTAGTACTTCTTCGTTATACTTTTTACTAATATCATCTTCTAATATCTTAAGTTTCTTTTCTATATCAAGTATATTAAGAAAGGCTTCCTTTATATAATCAATCATTTTCATATCAACTCTATAGCCATCATTTTGTTTAACATAACCAATATTAAAGTCTCCTGAAGAAATAACTTCTACTTCATCATAACCACTCTCAATATCGTATTCACCAGTAATAGCTTTAAGTAATGTTGTTTTTCCACATCCATTTCTTCCTACTATACCTATTTTTTCTTTATCTTTAATACAAAAATCAATGTCTTCAAGAACAGTATTACTACCTAAAGTAACACTACCATTTTTAATTTTATAATACATAATTATCACTCACCATTTATATTCTATCACACAAACAAAAAGAACTAAAGTTAGTTCTTAATTTCACTAAATATATTTATCTTTTTCTATTCAAAGTTTTACACTTAACATTATCCTTGTCATTATTAGCAATATACTTCTTTCTTGTATTTCTAATTTCTTCATATACAAAAGTTGCTGGAATAACATCTAAACCATATTTAGAAGATATTTTCTGGCAAAAATAACTATCATAAAGAAAGCCTTCAGATATATTAGTATATTCTTCTTCATTATTTTCTAATAGCAAAGCTGCTATAGAAGTAACATCATAACATTTTGTTACTGCATCTTTAGGTACTTTTATCTCACTTGGAATAACAAGAAGATCATCTCCAATATCCGTCATTTTAAATACTCTTCCTGTAACCCAATCAAGATAATTATCATCTTTTACTTTATCAATATAAAGATTATAATCTTCTTCTAACTTATCTTTAACATAAAGCTCATTACCTTCTCCATCAATAATTTTTCTCCAAAAAGTTATTCCTTCAATATTAATTGCATAACTATTATTCTTTCTTAGCATAACTTACCCTCCTACAAAAATAGTATAGCATATAAATATTAAAGGTACAACTATATATAAATATATTTTAACTATTATTCTATAATTATTTGAAATTTAGTTATATTAATACCAAATACTCCAGCATATCCATCCATATTACTGCTTCTTTCATTATCATATTGATAAGGATAATTATTTACTTTATACTTCGCTTTCTTAAATGGCCTAATATCTTTAGGAGTATAATAATAAACTTCTATAGCGTCTATTATTTTTCCGTTTCCTGCATAACCATTTTTAGTGTCTCCTATATCATAACCAGTAACATATGGAAGCCAAGATCCACCTTTTATATGTACTCGATATTTAATTTCTCCTTTATCTACTTTAATGGCAACATCAGTAATTGGACTATTTTGATATCCAGCATAGTCCTCTAAATTTTTAACTACTGGAAGCCAACCATCTTTTTGTGTTCTAACTCTATAATAGACATTAACTGCTAACTTATTACCTACTTCTACGCCTTGATCATTAAGTTTATTCTCTACCTTTTTCTTAAATCTATCCCATCCCATATCTAAGGTTCTATGAGGACAATACTTACCACTGTAATCCTGATGTTTTGTAACTCTATCTATTCCCCAACCATATCTTTTTAATATATCTGCAATTAAACTAGCAGCATTATCTTCAGCTTTAAGAAATCTTTCTCCTCCTGATTTTGAATAACATATTTCAATAGCTATTCCTTCTCTATTTCCTTTACCATTACCATCACCAGCATTCCAACTATTTCTATTTTCTTCTATACCTTGTACTATTTCTTTATCATCTACTGCATAGTGAAAAGATGTTTCATCATTATTTCTAGTCATATAATCTATTTCATTTCTTGCAGTTGCATCATTAGCAGTATTATGTACTACTATCCTACTAGGAGTCATAGCATTAGGACACTTTATACTATATTTACTTTTAGGTACTATTCTTTTAATTATATTTATCATAACTATCTCCTTTCTTACTATATTTTATTCGCTATAACAAGAAAGTACTGTACCATAACCTCGTATAAAATAAAACTTCTCTTACCAAATAATATCAGTAAAAGAAGTTATAATTATTAACTTATGCTTTCCATATCAATATTTCTGTCGTGCTTAATCTGATCCCAACTAGCATCTTTTATAAATAAACAAATAAAGTTAATAGGAACCCAAGTAAGTAAGAATAAATCGAATAACAAGATACCTCCTATATTTTCTCTTATACCCTTACCTAGCTTTTTCATAATTATTGCTCTAAATGTAACTCCTAATATGAATGTAATTAAAGAAAGTGTTAAAGCAGTAATAAGAGTCGTTGTATCATTTAAGAAATTACATAACATAAATATTAAATATATAAATGAAATTAGCGTTGTTATAACTTGAAGAATTACAGAAAAATAAAATAACACTATGTCAAAACATTCAAGTCTTTTCTCTTTTATACCTTTCTTTATTAAAGTAGTACCATAATTTCTTAAGCATTGCATAGCCCCTAAAGACCATCTTTTTCTTTGTTTTAAAGAATCTTTAAAATTAACTACTTGTTCATCATATGTAATAGCTTTACTAGCAAAAGCTATTTTCTCTCCATTAACAGCACACATTGCTGTAAACTCTATATCTTCCGTTAAAGTAATTGGATCAAAACCATATTTATCAATTACTTCTTTCTTTACCATAAAACCAGTACCATTTAAAAATGATGATTTCCCTAAATTATATCTTGCTTTATTAATAAATAAACTTTGAATATAATAAAGCATAGCATAACTACTACTAAGCCAATTATCTGAAATATTCTTTGTATCTCTAAATCCTTGTGCCACTGAATAACCACTATTTATCATATCATTCATACTGTTTAAAAAATCACTATGCACTAAATTATCAGCATCAAATATAACATAAGCATCTATTTCTTTATTATCTTTTAATTTATTAAATGCAAATTTTAAAACCTCTCCTTTTGATTTCACTTTTTCAGTACACTCAATAATAGATGCTCCAGCTTCAATAGCAACTTTCTCTGTATTATCAGTACAATTATTTACTATTACAAATATTTCATAATTTTCTTTTGGATATTTTTGTTTTTTCAAACTCTTAACTAAATTACCAATAACTAATTCTTCATTTCTTGCAGCTATAAGTACTGCAAAATTATTTTTCTTTTTATTTGATATTTTATTTTTATCTTTTCTAAAAAGTCCGCAAGCTAGTATTAAGAAATAAGCCAAATAAACCCCTGAAATAACTAATATTATCATTAAAATTATTTTTAGCATAAGTCCTCCTAAGATTGTACTACTTAAAATAGTACAATTGCATAATACACCACTATAGAGTATTTGTCAATAAATTTACTTAATATAGTAAATGTTTACTTAATAATATTATACCACTAATTATTATATATACCAGTAGTAGTTCCGGTTGAAATACCCTCCCCTTGATTAGGTCTTATTAGATAAAAAGAGAAATCTATACAAAGAGCTATGATTAATACAATACAAATCACCTGAAGATATTTTCTTTTAATAGTATGAAATTTCTTTACTAAAAATGGTGATACTAAGTATATATTAATTGCACATCCAAAACCAAATACCAAAAGGCCTTCTAAACAAACTCTTCCATTGATATTAAATAAATATCCCGTATAATCCCACCATCTAGTATGGTAAATCATTTCCATATACCAAGAACTAAAGTATTCAATTATACCACAAACTAACATTGATAAGAAAAATACTTTTATTGGGTTATATCTATATCTATTAAACAATAATAAAGTAATTACTCCTCCAAAACCATATATAGTAAGAATAGGACCATATAAAGTCCCCCTATTTACAAAGACACCATCTGAAAATAAGTGTAGTGTAACTTCCCATACATATCCTATAAAAGATATAGCAAAGAATAATAATATTACATCTAAGAAATCATATTCTATCTTATCTATCTTTATCTTTTTATTATCTCTAACTATTCCAGGATATTCTAAATTACACACTTTATCATTCAAATTATTTAATACTAATTTATCATATAAGTACTTTTTATTATCTATATAATCATTTCTAATTTTCATATATAGTTCTGTATAAGTAGTAGCCTTATAAGGATTAGTAACAAGTAAATTAAATATATTAAAAGTAAGTACCCCCAATAAATCATATAATATAAAAGATAAATCGAGTAAAAACATCTTCCACTTATAACCATTAGTCATATTTTTAGATAACATAAAAGCATCTTTAGATTTAATATCCGGATTTTCCGCTAAAATATATGGTATAAACATATATGAATAGTGCTTTATAATTCCCCCAATAATAGTCAAAGACCACAAAAAAGTATATAAAGACTTCTTAAACATAACTAAAGCAACATTCTTATATTTCTTATCTTTATAAGAAAACAATAATCTATCAATCTTTGTTTTCTTATAACATCTATTTTCTAAAAGAAAACGACATTTACCTACTTTTATAACATTACTTATAAATATAAAATAAATTAAACTAATTATAGAACCAATAAATATTACTATACTATTTGCCACTTTATTTTTAAACAATAATTGATTTAATCCATTTAATACTCCAAAAAGAAAAGAATTAGATTTACTTATATTATTTGAAAAAGTAGCCAACACTCCTCTTGTAGCACCATTCATATAATCATCTATCTTACTTCCAAGTACTTTAGAGGAGTCTATAAAATCATTTATGATTTCAAAATTACTCTTACCAGTAAAAGTATTACTAACTTCATATTTAGTATCAATATTATTGTATTCATTTCTAACTAAGTAAATAGTAGTTCCACCAGTCAAAAAAGTAACAATAAAGCATACTGCTACTACTTTCCAAAAACTAGCCTTTAAACTTTTTTTACCTTTTTCTTTTACTTCTCTTATCACTTCTAATCAACTACTTTCTATTCTATTGTATCATAAAATTATTTCTTATCATAGTCATCTAAAAAGCTATGTTTTTCTCCATTGATTTTATATGTAAGAACTCCATCACAATTAACATTATCTAAAGCTTTAAATATATTTAAATCAACATTAGGATTAATCTTCTTAATATCTTTTATCAATAACTTAATTTCTTTTCTCTTACTATTTATTTTGTCTACATCTTCTATATCTTCAGTAAGCTTACAAGCACAATTAATAAATTTTAAATCATTACTATTCATCCAAGATATAATGGATTCCTCACGAACTAAATATAGAGGTCTAATAAGCTCTAACCCAGGAAAATTATCACTATGAAGTTTAGGAAGCATTGTTTTAACCTCGCTACCATAAAAAATACTAAGTAAAGTTGTTTCTATAACATCATCAAAGTGATGTCCTAATGCTATCTTATTGCAAGATAATTCTTTTGCTTTATTATATAAACAACCTCTTCTCATCCTAGCACACATATAGCAGGGACTTGAAGCCTCCATATTAATAACACTATCAAATATATCTGACTTAAATATTTCTATATCAAGATTAAGTTTCTTAGCAACATTAATAATATCTTGTCTATGTTCTTCACTATAACCAGGATCCATTACTACATACTTAGCTTCAAAAGAAAACTTTCCGTGTCTAATCAACTCTTCTATACACTTAGCAAGTAAAAAGGAATCCTTTCCTCCAGATATACAAACCATTATTCGATCATTTTCTTGTATTAATTGATAATCAGATACAGCTTTAACAAATTTACTCCATATCTCTTTTCTATATTTCTTTATAATACTTCTTTCTATTTCTTTATACTTTTCCATAATTCACCTCAAAAACTAATAATATTATACACTAAAAAATAATAAAAAAAAAGAACTAATTAGTTCTATACTATTTCTATTAAATTAAGTACTGATGCAAATACAAGCCATAATATATAAGGAATAAGTAAATAAGCAGATATTTTATTCTTATTATAAAATCTATATATCATATAACCTACTACTAAAATTAAGATAAGTATCCAAAAGAAGGCAAGTACTCTAAGTTTTAAACTAAAGAATATTATAGGCCACAATATATTAATACCCAAGTTGATTTTATAAATATTCATAAGTTCTTTATCATCTCTTACAATATAACTAGATATCCCCATAAGAATATAAAGAATACTCCAAACTATAGGAAATACAAATCCAGGTACTATTCCATCATAATTAGAACTTTGATTTTTTGTAATAAGTCCTACTATAGCACCAAGTACTAAAGGTACAGCAATATATTTAATAAGTTCTTTATAATCAATTTTTTTCATATTAATCACACTATATTAATATGAAAGTTAATGATAAATATACAAAAAAAGAAAACTAATAGTTCTCTTTCTTAATTTCAAAATAACTTTGTGGATGATTACATACAGGACATACATTAGGAGCTTCTTTACCAATAACAATGTGTCCACAATTTCTACATTGCCATATTCTATCTCCTTCTCTTGAAAATACTAAACCATCTTTAACATTAAGAAGTAATTTTCTATATCTATCTTCGTGTTCTCTCTCTATTTTAGCTACTTCTTCAAATAAATAAGCTATTCTATCAAAGCCTTCTTCTTTTGCAGTTTCAGCAAAACCTTTATACATATCAGTCCACTCATAGTTTTCACCTTCAGCAGCTGCTAAAAGATTATCCATAGTACTAGGAATTTCACCACCATTTAATTCCTTAAACCACATTTTAGCGTGTTCTTTTTCATTATTTGCAGTTTCTTCAAATATTGCAGCTATTTGCTCATAACCATCCTTTTTAGCTTTAGAAGCAAAATAAGTATACTTATTTCTAGCTTGACTTTCTCCAGCAAAAGCAGTCATTAAATTAGCTTCTGTCTTACTTCCCTTTAACTCCATTATTTACCATTCCTTTCTTTTCTTGACACTTCTTACAAATGCCTCTATATTTAATATCATAATCCATTACTAAATTACCATCTATATATCTAATATCGTTATCTTTCCTAGGAATATCAATTATACACTTACACTTATCACAAATAAAGTGATCATGTATATCTTTTCTATCATATCTAATAACACCATCTACGATTAACGTCCTAATCATATCCTTTTCACTTAATAACATTAAATTACGATATACAGTACCTAAACTAATATTAGAAATAACCTTTTTAGCAATATCATACACTTCATATGCATTTAAATGATTATAGCTATTATTAATAATATTAAATATACATTCTCTTTGTTTAGTGTTACGCATAAACTCTCCTTAATAGTAATGATTACTAATAACAGTATACATTAATTATTAATCAAAGTCAATACCCTAGCTATATAAACTCCACAAAAAAATGAATGACAAATAAATCATTCATTTTATTTTACAAGCATATCTGCTAACTTAGTAACATTGCCAGCACCTAAAGTAAGTATTAAATCTCCCTTTTCTACATACTGACTTAAATATAATTTAATATCATCATAACTACTAATATGAAAGGCTTCTTTTCCATATTTTTTTATTTCTCTAATAATATCTTCTTCTTTTATTCCATAAGTATTTACTTCTCTAGCAGCATATATATCAGTAATAATTATATAATCAAAATCTTTCAAAGACTTAGCAAAATCTTCTTTATGTTTAAAGGCCCTTGAATAAGTATGTGGTTCAAATATTACCCAAGACTTATTATATTTCTTTTTATGTATAGCCTTAGAAGTAGCTTCTATTTCTGTAGGATGATGTCCATAGTCATCATATACACTAGCTCCCATAAACTCTCCCTTATATTCTAGTCTTCTATTTGCTCCTGTATATTTTTTTAAACCTTCTTTTATATTATCAAAAGAAATACCATAAGCATCTGCTAATGCTATACTAGATAAAGCATTAAGTACTTGATGTTCTCCAGCAACAGAAAGAGTTACCTCTCCTATTTTATTACCTTCTTTTAAAACAACAAATGAAGCACAACCATTATCATCAAAAGTAATGTCTCTAGCCATATACATAGCTTCATTAACAATACCATAAGTAATAACTTTAGCTTTAGTATTATCTTTTAATTCACTACTATTAACATCATCATTATTAATAACTAAATAACCATCACTAGGTAAGTGACTAACATACTTATTAAAAGATTTCTTAATATTATCTAAATTTTTAAAATAATCTAAATGATCGTTATCAATATTAAGCACAATAGCAGATTTTTGTTTAAAGTTTAAATAACTATCACAATACTCACAAGCCTCAATTATTAAAGTGTCACTCTTACCTATTCTATAGTTGCCATTAATATTCTTAAGAACACTACCTACTTGAATAGTAGGATCCATATTAGCCTCTAAGAATATACAAGATACCATTGAAGTAGTACTAGTCTTTCCGTGTGTACCAGCAATTCCTATTGTATTAGGAAATAATTCTGTAATCTTACCTAAGAACTCTCCTCTTTCCATCATTGGAATATTCTTACTTTTAGCAGCTATCATTTCCTCATTATCTTCTTTAATTGCTGCAGTATAAACTACAAAATCTATATCATCAGTAATGTTCTCTTTCCTTTGTGGACAATAAACTTTAATACCCTGACTTTCTAACTTTTCAGTAATTGGAGAAGTAACTCTATCACTACCACTTACTTTATATCCCCAATTAACAAGAATATCTGCTATACCACTCATACTTATACCACCTATACCAATCATATAGATAGAAGTATTTTTATCTAAAAATTTATCTTTACTATCAAATTCTTTAATAGTATCTTTAAATAATTTCCCTCTTACTTCAAAGTCAGGAAATTGATCCCAACTAGCACAAGCAGGACTAAGTAGTATAATATCTTTTTCTTTAGAATTATTATAAGCTGTATTTGTAGCTTCTACTAAGTTATCACAAACAATACATTTAATATTTATTCTATCACAAAATTCTTTAATTCTATTCTTAGTTTCACCATAAGCAACTACTAACTTAGTATGTTTCATAGGCTTTTTTAACTCTTCAAAAGAGTGTCCTCTATCAGTTCCACCCATAATAAGGATAGTATCTCTATCAAAAGAATTAAGAGCTATAACAGTAGATTCTGTATTAGTACTTTTAGAATCATTATATACTTCTCTTCCATTAATGTTGCCAACAAATTCAAGCCTATGTTCTACACCACTAAAAGTATTAACTACTTCTTTTATAATATCATCACTAACACCATATACTTTAGTAGCCAATATAGCACACATTATATTTTGATAATTATGATTACCCTTAAGTATAATCTTACTAACATCTATTAATTCTTTATCTTCATAATAAATAAAACCATCTTTATAATAACAATCTGCTTTATCATCACAAGAAAAATATTCTTTAGTACTAACTATATCATTAGTAAGTTCTACCTCTTCACTATTATCTTTATTTATAATAGCAATATCTTTACTACTATGATTATTAAATATCTTTTTCTTAGTCATAACATACTTCTCGTGACTATCGTGAAAATCAGTATGACACTCATATATATTAGTCATAACAGATACATTGGTTTTAAAGTCATACATATCACATAACTGGTGATCACTTATCTCCATAACTAAATAACTATTTTTTTTTATATCTTTAGCATAATGACATAAAGGAGTACCAATATTACCAGCTAAAATAACTTTATCACCAAAAGCTTTTTTCATTATTTCATATATTATACTAGTAGTAGTAGTCTTACCATTAGACCCAGTAACACCTATTATATTAACACTCTTATCTATATAATGATAAGCAACTTCTACTTCATTAATAACAGGTATTTTTAAAGATTTAGCTTTTACTACAACAGGATGATTATACTTAATCCCAGGGTTTTTTACCATAAGATCATAACTATCATCTAAATATTCAATAGGGTCATCACATATCTTTATAGTTACTCCTAACTTTTCTAATTCCTCTACTTTATCCTTATCTTGTTCTTTCATATCAGTAATAAATATTTTATTATCACTAGAAAGTAATTTAGCTACTTCATAACCACTTCTAGCCATACCCAATATGAATATTTTTTTATTTTTATACATACACATCACTCCATACTAATTATATCACTTCATTAACTATAAGTAAATAAATAACACTCGCCTTATTACTGCAAAAAATGAATATTATAAAATATTCATTTAAAACACACTATTTATAATATAAGTTTTACATTTACATTCATAACCTAAAGATTTTAAAATTTCAAAACTATCTGGCAATATAATAAACTCAATATCTGAAGCATTACATTCCATAAAGAATTCATCAAGTTTTCCTATAACATCCTCACTTTGTATATTCTGATTATATAAATTACAAGTAATACCATTCTTAGACATTATATATTTAATACTCTTCATATCAATATCAGCATACTTCTCTCTAGTAGTACTACTATTAATTCCATTATTAGTTTTCTTAGTAACAAATACTTGCTTAACTTTATATAATTCATCCATAATATTCATTACTTTCTCATTAGTAGCACAAATAATCAAATGATTATTAAAAGATAAACTATTATCTAAAAAATCCACGCACTCTTTTACTAAACTACTATTAATATTATTATTACCAAAATATATACATATAAAGTCATCTTCAGGTAAATTTAAAAATCCAAAGATAAACTTATCATCTTTCTTAACACCAAATTCATTTAATTTATTAATATTATCTATAAGTCCTTCTGCTTTATCTAAATGTAAATCATTTATATATTCTTCTATATTGTCTTTATCTAACTTTTCTATTCTCATAAATTTCTCCTTGCCTTTATATTATACAATAATATTAGTATTTTTACAATCAAAATTATTTAAGATATTTATTCATAATATCAAAGAATTTAATTTTATCAATAGGCTTTAATATATAATCACTAAATCCATAATTTAAATACTCATCATTATATTCATATTCATTATTTCTAGTTAAAAGTATAACTTTAGTATCAAAATTTTTAATATTATTAAGTTTCTTCATAGTATCATAACCATTTAATGGTTTCATTTCTTCATCTAATAATATTAAATCATACTTTTCTTTATTTCTAATTTTATCTAATGCATCTTTACCATAACTCACATAATCCATCGTAATATTAGTGTTTTTTAATAACTTACTAATTATCTTTTCACTATTCTCACTATCATCTACCAAAAGTATTCTTTTTTTGTCATATATTTTTTCATAATCATCAAGTTTTTCTTGAAGAGATGTGGCAATTTTTTGATCTAATACTACTTTCATAGTAGTTCCTTCCCCATAGTTACTACTAGGTATTATAGTTCCTCCCATTAAGGTAATTAGTTTTCTTGCAGTATATAAACTATTCTCTTTATTTGATCCATCCTTCTTATAAAATATATTATTAATATCTGTAGGTAGAATACCACTACCAGAGTCTTCTACTGTAATAACTATTCTAGCAATATCTTGTTTTATAATGACATTAACATTAAATTCAATATAACCCTTATCTGTATACTTAAGACTATTATCTAAAATACTGACTAAAGCATTTCTAAGACTAACACTATCACCATATAAATATTCTGGTAAATCACTAGTTATATCACTTCTAAAAGAAAGATTTTTTTTCTTACACTCATCACTATATAAAGTAATTAATCTTTTTAATAACAACTTAATATTATATTTTTCATTATATATTTTAATATTAGCACTGTCTATACTAGATATATCAAGTATTTCATTAGTCATAGTAGTAAATCTTGCTGTACTTTCTTTAATCTTTCTAAGATAATTTTCTAAATTATCTTTATTAATATTTTTATTACTAAGTTCTCCAATAGCAGCATCAGTATTACCACTAATATCTTTATTAATAAGTCTTATATCATTAGTCATATTATATAAAAACATTGTCTTATCTTCATTAGCATTATCTGCTATCTCTTTAGCCTTATGATATTCTTCAATAACTTTAACATCAGGATTTTCTATTGTGAAATACATAAGAAAAGTAATGAAAGCGTGTATTGGCGTAGCAAGTAATAATCCTGGATATATATATTGAACATAAGACGCTATTCCTCCAAGCAATAAAAACAAAAGTATTGGAAAAAATCTTTTATCTTTAATATTTTTAATATTTTTAATTAATACAATTATTCCTATAAAAGAATATACAAATGCTGAAATATATATAATATTAACACTAGGTCCATAAGTATAAGCTATATACCCATCATATTTAAAGTTTAGAGGTAACATAAAATTCAATGTAGCAAATATAATCATAAATACAAAAGCTATATTTCTAACCGTTGGAATATATTTTTCTTTTTTCTTTATACCAAGACAAACAAACAATACGTAGCAGAGTAATATTGTAATCCAAAGTTCTACACAAAGAGAAAACAATCTAGCTACAAAATAACTAACTTGTGGAATAGTCTGATATTTTGGGCCAACAAAATCTAAAATAAGTTCTACTATTAACTCAATAAAAGATGCAATTACCAAAATAGAATATACCTTATTTTCCTTGCTTTTAAAAACTTTTTTTCTAAAATAAATTGTCATAAGTAGTAAAGAATAAAAAATTGCTTCTATCAAAAAATAAATACCCGTATACATAAAACACCTCTCTATATCATCTATAATAAGTATATCTTAAAAGTATATATTTTTCAAGATATAAAAAAAAGAACCTTAATAGTTCTTTTAAAAAATTTAATTCTAATTCTTCTAGCGAATTTTTGTTCTTCCACTTGGTGTAGTTAAATTTACAGTCCCATCTGGATGCTTTGTTGTATGAAATACTTCTTTTCCATCACGTTTCATCTGTGTAACATAGTTTTCTTTTCCCTTGCTATCAGTATAAGTAGTTAAATTTATTTGATTTCTTCCATCATTAGATGTATGACTTAAAGTAGTACTTCTATCGTTATTTTTTGGCATTTATTTTCTCCTTTCTTTTATTTTATTTAAACATTGATTAACAGCTATACCTGTTGCTACAGATACATTCATCGAAGAGTTATTACCATACATGTCAATGTGTAAACTGTCATCAACAACGTCTAAAACATCCTGTGACACTCCTTTTTCTTCATTTCCTATAACAAATGCATAATTAACATTTTTATCAAAACAATAAGTATTAATAGATGTACTTTTACTAGTTATTTCTAAAGCAATTACTTTAACATCTTCCTTTTTTATATCTTCAATACAATTTACAGTTGATTCATATGTGCAATAATCAACATATGAAATAGTGTTTCTAGATACCCTTTTAATTTTTTTGTTAATACTTATATCGCCATCTATTCCACAAAGAAATATTTTTGAAACACCAAGCGCATCTGCCAATCGAAATATGCTACCTATATTAACAGGGTCATTAACACTATCAAGTATTAAATATATAGGAAACTTCTTTTTTAAATGTAAATATTCAGTATGATTAAGTTGATAGTTATTATTCATAATAATTTTTCTCCTTCCTTTTTTGAACACTCTCTAATAGTTTAGTTTCAACAGCAAAAGAAAATAAATTTGCATAACTATTAAAGTTAGTAGTTAATTCAATATATCTATCCATTTTTTCAGTTTGAAACAAATCAGAATCATCAGCCAATTCTTCTTCAGTATAAGGAGAAAAATCAACAAACTCTTCATAGCTTTTAAATTTTGTGTATTGCCTTAAGAATTCAGTATTTAAATAATCCCCAATTCTTACATCAATAATAATATCTTCACGTCCCTTTAGTAATACTTTCATCTCTTCTGGAACCCTAACATTTATAGCCATATCTTCTAATCTCCTTCTATTGCATTTATTATATCATGTTTTTTAATGTTGTCAATACTAATAAATACAGAAAAAAGAAAAAACTATTTAAGTTCTCTCTTCTTAACTTTAATATCAGCTTCTTTTTTAGCTCTCTCTTCTAATAATTTATAATCAACCTTATCAGCTTTAGTACGAGGTAATTCATCTAAGAAAGTAATAGACTCTGGTACTTCATAAGGTTTAAGTTGAATAGCCTCTCCAGTAACACTATTATATAAAGGTTTATAACAAGTATTAATAATATAATCGCTTACTTCTTTAGTAGGTAATACACCATCCTTTAATACCACATATGCTTTATTAGTAAATAATAAATCCTTATCAGGTTTAGGAACAACTACTGCACTATCAACTACATCAATTAAGGATAAAACATTCTGAATATGTTCTAAGTACACCTTATTTAAATCAGATCTAATGTAATATCTAGAACTTCTTCCGGTCAAAGTAAAATAACCATTAGTATCCAAAGTACCAATATTTCCAGTTTTATAATATTCTGTTCCCTTATAAATAAACTTTGTACTCTTAGTTAATTCTTCGTTTTTATAGTAGCCACTAAATACGTGTTTACCAGATATACAAAGCATACCTTCTTCACCATACTTAAGCTCTTCCAAAGTATCGGGGTTTACTATAATAGCCTTAGTACCTACAAGAACTCTTCCAACAGTGTCAGGCCTGTTAACTGATCCAACAGCCATTGTATTAGTACCAACAGTCTCAGCATTACCTGACCCATTACAAATAATAGTATTAGCATTATGTTTCTTAAAAAATTCTACACCATCTTGATTTTGCATTGAAGATAAAAAGTCTCCACCAGACACAAAAGTGTGTATTGAAGATAAGTCATCATCTTCCTTTACATTTCTCTTTATAAGTTCAAGTAAAGCAGGACTTCCAAATACATAGTTAGGATCCTTACTTAAATAATATCTAATATTATCTTTACTTAAAGTAGGAGCAAGTACTGCTACTCTTCCACATATCAAACTCATAATAGTAGAAGTAGCGAATCCATAAGGATAAGAAAATGGAACACATACTAAACATCTTTCACCAACTTTAGCTTTAATTCTCCCAGTATTCTTCATATATATACCTGAAGCTAATAAATTCTCATTAGTAAGTAATACACTCTTAGGATTACCAGTTGAACCACTAGTAAATAATATTAAAGAATTCTCTTTACCACTATATAAAGTATATATAGGCTTCTTATAATACTTAGAAATACTACCAATATCACTAAAAGTCAAATCATCTTTATAACCATTCGCAGTACTATCTATACTATTATAGTTCTTAGTACAAACTTCATCCTTCCTTAAAGTAATAATATTTCTTACTCCGCTATTATCTTTAATCTTCTTATTATATTCTTCATCTTTATCATAATCTATAAATAAACTAGATTGAAATTCATTTAAATATCCAAGTACTTCTTCAATAGAGGACATAGAATTAATAAAAGTAGTAATAGCACCTATGCGGTTACTAGCTAAATAAACTATAACTCCTTGATAAAAATTAGGCATAGCAACAGATACAATATCACCTTTCTTAATACCAAGTTCTTTAAAAGTCTTAGATAGAGTTGCAGCATCTTTTAACATTTCATCATATCTAACACTTAAATTTAAACAATCTATAGCCTCTTCTCTTCTATAAAAAGTACTAAGCATATTAATTGCATTATAAATACTCATATTAGGTATAATAGGATTTCTATCTAGATAACTATAATCTTTATTATGTATATTATCTATAGATGGATAACCAGTTAATTTCTTCATATATTAATCCCTCTTTCACACAATATTATATATCAAATTATCATTAAAGTAAATATTTTTTTATTATCCTCGTAAGCCATCTGTCTTACGAGGCATAACAGAGCCTAAGGTCTCTGTTATGAAAATAAGTATCATAACTTTAGAGACTACAGGCTCTAAAGTTCTTTTTGAAGACCTCAAGGCTTCAAAAAAAGCCATAACCAAAGGTTATGACTTTAAATTAATCCATAAATTCTTCTTCTAATACTTCAGAAGCATCCTCATCAAAGAATTCCTTCTCTAAAGAATATCCAATATCCATATATTCTTTAGCACCAGTACCAGCAGGAATTAACTTACCAATAATAACATTCTCTTTTAATCCCTGAAGTTTATCCACTTTACCTTTAACAGAAGCTTCTGTTAAAATTCTAGTAGTCTCTTGGAATGAAGCAGCAGATAAGAATGAATCAGTCTCAAGTGCAGCCTTAGTAATACCAAGAAGTATAGGTTGACCTATAGCAGGTTTCTTACCTTGAATAACAACATCTCTATTACCCTTAGTAAACTCTTGTAGAGATACAGTAGTACCAGATACAAGATTAGTATCACCAGCATCCATTATCTTAACTCTAGAAATCATTCTTCTAGCAACAATCTCAATATGTTTATCATTAATATCAACACCCTGAGATCTATATACTTTCTGTACTTCTTTTAGAATATATTGTTGTACTGTATTAGGATCAGTTACTGCAAGTAACTCTTTAGGAGACACAGAACCTTCAGTAATTCTCTCACCAGCTTCAATCTTATCTCCTTTTTCTACTCTAAGTTTAGCACCATATAAAGTAATATGTTCACGAGTTTCAGTATCATTCTTAACATATACCTTAAACTTACCACCAGCTTCTTCTATCTTAGTAACAGTACCAGATATTTCACTAATAGTAGCTTTTCCTTTAGGTATTCTAGCCTCAAATAACTCCTCAACTCTAGGAAGACCTTGCGTAATATCGGCTCCAGCAACACCACCAGTATGGAATGTTCTCATAGTAAGCTGTGTACCAGGTTCACCAATAGATTGAGCCCCCATTACACCAACAGCTTCACCAATCTCAACAATATTACCAGTAGCTAAGTTCTTACCATAACAATGTTGACATACACCGTGATCTGTCTTACAAGTAAGTACAGTTCTTATTTCAACTTCTGTAATACCAGCTTTAACTATCTTATTAGCTATAGCCTCAGTAATATATTCATTCTTATCAATTATTACTTCTTTAGTCTCAGGATTAATAACTTTCTTATTAGTATATCTACCAACTATTCTATCATATAATGGTTCAATTATACCATCCTTATCATCAGTAAACGCACTAACTAAAGCCCCACTTATAGTACCACAATCCTCTTCTTTAACAATAATATCTTGTGCTACATCAACAAGTCTTCTAGTCATATAACCAGAGTCTGCAGTCTTTAATGCTGTATCTGCACTACCTTTTCTAGCACTATGTGTAGATAGGAAGAACTCAGACACTGATAATCCTTCACTAAAATTAGAAAGTATTGGAATTTCAATAGTTTCACCATTAGGTTTTAGCATCAAGCCTCTCATACCAGCAAGTTGTACGAAGTTAGAAATAGATCCTCTCGCTTTAGAGTTCATCATTATGAATATTGGGTTATCAACATATTCTTTTGCATAAATTTGTAACTCATCTTGAATTTCCTCTTTAGCTTTAGTCCATATCTCAGTAATATGGTTTAATCTTTCTCTATCAGTAATCAATCCTCTTTGGAATTGTTTATTGATTTTCTTAACTTCCTCATTAGATTTCTCTATTATAGCCTCTTTATTCTTACTTACTACTACATCAGAAGCTGCTATAGTAATACCAGAATAAGTAGAGAACTTAAATCCTAAATCCTTTAACTTATCTAGGAATATACTAGTTTCAGTAGTCTTATATCTCTTAAACATTTGAGCTATAATCTTCTCTAATGCACCCTTATTAAATGGTGTAGTAAGAGGCATTTCACTAATCTTTTCAAGAATATTCTCACCATATTCAATAAAGAATTTACTAGGAGTAATTCCTTCTATATTTTCACTAGTAGCCTCACACAAGTAAGGAAATGAATCCGGTAATATTTCATTAAATATAATCTTACCAGGAGTAGTAACCAAATACTTATTCTTATCTTCATCTAAGAATACTTTATATTTAAATGAATTAACAGGTATAGCAATTCTTGTTTGAAGAGTAATCTCTCTTCTTTGATAAGCCATCAAAGCTTCATTAGAATTCTTAAATACTCTACCTTCACCAGGAAGTCCAGCCTTCTCCATTGTAATATAATAGTTACCTAATATCATATCCTGAGATGGAGTAACAATAGGATCACCATTTTTAGGAGATAAAATATTATTAGAACCAAGCATAAGTATTCTAGCTTCTGCTTTAGCTTCTTCACTTAAAGGTACATGCACAGCCATCTGGTCTCCATCAAAGTCCGCATTAAATGCAGTACACACAAGTGGATGAAGTCTAATAGCTTTACCACTAACAAGTTTAGGTTCAAATGCTTGAATACCAAGTCTATGTAGTGTAGGAGCTCTATTAAGCATTACAGGATGTTCTTTAATAACTTCTTCTACAATATCCCATACTTTAGGATCTTGATTTTCAATCATTTTCTTCGCAGATTTAATATTGTTAGCAATACCCTTCTCAGTTAATCCGTGTATAACATGTGGCTTAAATAACTCAAGAGCCATCTCTTTAGGAATACCACATTGATACATCTTTAAGTCTGGTCCAACTACAATAACACTACGACCAGAATAGTCAACTCTCTTACCAAGTAAGTTTTGTCTAAATCTACCTTGCTTACTCTTAAGCATAGAGCTTAAACTCTTAAGTGCTCTATTACCTGCTCCAGTAACACTTCTTCCTCTTCTACCATTATCAAATAGTGAGTCAACAGCTTCTTGAAGCATTCTCTTTTCGTTTTGAACAATAATTGAAGGAGCACCAAGTTCCATTAATTTCTTAAGTCTATTATTTCTATTAATAACTCTTCTATATAAATCATTTAAATCACTAGTAGCAAATCTACCACCATCTAGTTGTATCATAGGTCTAAGTTCAGGAGGTATTACAGGAAGAGCTTCAATAATCATCCATTCAGGTTTATTACCAGATTGAACAAATGAATTAATAACATCTAGTCTCTTAACAAGTCTAATTCTCTTTTGACCAGTAGCACCTTCTAAATCTTTTTGAATTTCTTCTAATTCTTTATTAACATCTACTTCAGAAAGTAACTCTTTAATAGCTTCAGCACCCATACCAACTCTAAAAGTATTACCATATTTTTCATAATATGCTCTATACTCTTTATCAGATAAAGTTTGCTTCTTAATTAAAGTAGTAGCTCCTGGATCTAATACAACATAAGAAACGAAATATATAACCTCTTCTAAGTCCCTAGGAGACATATCAAGAGTAAGTCCGATGTATGAAGGAACACCCTTAACATACCAAATGTGACTTACTGGAGTAGCAAGTTCAATATGTCCCATTCTCTCTCTTCTAACGGAAGATTTAGTAACTTCTACTCCACATCTATCACAGACAATATTCTTATATCTAAGTCTCTTATACTTACCACAAGAACACTCATAATCTCTAGTAGGTCCAAAGATTTTTTCACAATACAAACCATCTTTCTCTGGTTTCAATGTTCTATAATTTATAGTCTCTGGTTTTAATACTTCACCATAAGACCAAGATCTAATTTTTTCAGGTGAGGCAATTCCTATCTTTAAAGCCTTAAAATCATTAGCTTCTAACATTAGAAATCATCTCCTTCCTCAAGTGAATCTTCAAAATCACTATCTATCATATCATCATCAAAGTCATCATTTAACTCTTCTTCGTCATCAAAATCATCTAAAGTATCATCTTCATCATCTAAACCTTTAAATAAAGTTTCTTTATCAACAACTTCTTCTGCTATAGTATCATCACTATCTTCAGCATTCTTTTCAAGTTCATCAAATCCTACTATATCATCATCATTATTAATAACAGATATATCAAGGCCTAATGCTTGGAATTCTTTTATTAATACTCTAAATGCTTCTGGAATACCAGGTTTAGGAAGTGGTTGACCTTTAACTAATGCTTCATATACTTTAACTCTACCCACAACATCATCTGACTTATAAGTAAGAATCTCTTGTAATACATGTGAAGCACCATAAGCTTCAAGTGCCCAAACTTCCATTTCACCAAATCTCTGTCCACCAAGTTGTGCTTTACCACCAAGTGGTTGTTGTGTAACAAGTGAATATGGACCAGTAGCTCTAGCGTGTAATTTATCATCAACCATATGGTGTAATTTAATCATATACATAACACCAACAGATATTCTACTATCAAATGGATCACCAGTTCTACCATCATAAAGAACAGTCTTACCATCAGCATCCATTCCAGCTTCTTTCATAGCTGCTGCTATATCTTCAGTCTTAGCACCATCCAATACTGGAGTAGCAAAATGTACACCCAATTTTTTAGCAGCCATACCTAAATGTAACTCTAGTATCTGACCAATATTCATACGAGATGGAACACCCTGAGGGTTAAGCATAATATCAACTGGAGTACCATCAGGTAAGAATGGCATATCCTCACTAGGAAGTATAAGTGAAATAACACCTTTATTTCCGTGACGACCACTCATCTTATCTCCAACTTGAATTTTTCTCTTTTGAATAATATATACTCTGACAACCATACTAACACCACTTGGTAAATCATCATTGTCAGCTTTAGTATAAACTTTAACATCGTGAACAACACCATCACCACCGTGTGGAACAGTAAGAGATGAATTTCTAACCTCTCTAGTCTTTTCACCAAAGATAGCGTGAAGTAGTTTCTCTTCACTAGTTAAGTCAGCCATTCCTTTAGGAGTTACTTTACCAACTAAGATATCTCCCTCTTTTACTTCAGTACCAATTCTAACTATACCATTTTCATCAAGATTACGTCTAGCTTCTTCACCAACATTAGGAATATCTCTAGTAATCTCTTCAGGTCCTAATTTAGTATCACGACATTGAATTTCATAGTCTTCTATATGAAGTGAAGTATAAACATCATCTTTAACAAGTCTTTCATTCATAATAACAGCATCTTCATAGTTATAACCATTATAAGTAGTAAACGCTACTACCACATTCTTACCAAGAGCAAGTTCACCCTTATCAGTACTTGGCCCATCTGCTATTATTTGACCTTTCTTAACTTTATCCCCACTTCTAACAATAGGAACGTGATTGAAAGTTTCACCTTGGTTAGATCTTTCAAAACTTGCTAAATAGTAAACATCTTCACCCTTAGCATTTTTAACAACAATCTTTTTAGCATCTGCATAACTAACAATACCATCAGCTTTAGCAACCACTACAGAACCACTGTCTCTAGCAGCTATATACTCAGCACCAGTTCCAACAAATGGAGCTTCAGTTTTAAGTAGTGGTAATGCCTGTCTTTGCATATTAGCACCCATAAGTGCACGAGTAGCATCATCGTGTTCCAAGAATGGAATTAAACTAGTTGTAACTGATACTACTTGTTGTGGAGATACATCTATATAATCAACTTTGCTAGGACTAACAAGAACTGTCTCTCCCTTATATCTACCTGCTACTACTTCATCAATCATCTTATTATCATCATCAACATTAACAGTAGCTTGAGAAATATAATAATCTTCTTCTTCATCAGCAGTCAAATAAACAACTTCATCAGTAAGATGTCCATCCACTACTTTTCTATATGGAGTTTGAATAAATCCATATTCATTAATCTTAGCATAACTAGCAAGTGAAGTAATAAGTCCAATATTAGCTCCTTCAGGAGACTCAACAGGACAAATTCTACCATAATGAGAAGAGTTTACGTCTCTAACTTCAATACCTGCTCTATCTCTAGATAATCCACCAGGTCCTAAAGCTGATAATCTTCTCTTATGAGTAAGTTCTGCTATTGGATTAGTTTGATCCATAAATTGAGATAATTGGCTACTACCAAAGAATTCTTTAATAACTGCAGTAACTGGTCTAATATTAATAAGTGTTTTAGGAGTTACAGTTTCAATATCTTGAGTAGTCATTCTCTCTCTAATAACTCTCTCCATTCTACTAAAACCAATCTTAAATTGATTTTGTAGTAATTCTCCCACTTGTTTAACTCTTCTGTTACCCAAGTGATCTATTTCATCATCCTTACCAATACCATCAGCTAAATTTAAATAATAACTAACTGTAGCATAAAAATCAGAAATAGTAAGATTCATAATACTAGCATTAGGATCATTACCAATAACCTTAACAATCTTCTTATCATCAACATTAGAGTACAAATGAAGAACTTGGATCTTATTATGATCTTCTACACTAGCATTAATAGTTAAATCTTCATTAACCTTGCATTCAACTACACCATAACCCTGATCTAAATATTTAGATAATTCATCAAATACTTCTTTATTAATTAAAGTACCCTTCTCGATCTTAACTTCACCATCAATAATAATATCTTCAGCAAGTCTATTACCAAATAATCTATCCTTAATATTTAGTTTTTTATTAAACTTATATCTACCTACTCTAGCTAAATCATAATGAAAATCATCAAAGAATCTTGTAATTAATTGGTTCTTTGAACTATCTAAAGTAGTAGGTTCTCCAGGTCTTAACTTCTCATATATTTCAATAAGAGCTTCATCTGTATCGTGTGTAGAATCTTTTTCTATAGTATTCTTTAAGTAAACATCTTGATCAAACATAGATAAAATGTCACTATCACTAGAAAGACCAACTGCTCTTAAAAGAGTAGTCATAGGAACCTTTCTATTTCTATCTATTCTAACATAGATAATATCCTTAGCATCAGTTTCATACTCAAGCCAAGTACCTCTAGAAGGTATAACCTTAGATGCAAACACAGGTTTACCATTCTTATCTATCTCTTTAGAATAGTATACACTAGGAGATCTAACAAGTTGTGAAACAACAACTCTCTCTGCACCATTAATAATAAAAGTTCCACTTTCAGTCATTAAAGGCATATCTCCTAAAAATATTTCTTGCTCCTTAACTTCTCCAGTTTCATTATTAAACAATCTAGTCTGTACTTTAAGTGGAGAAGCATAAGTTGCTTGTCTATCTTTACATTCTTTTATAGAGTATCTAGGAGTACCAAATTCATACTCTCCAAATTCTAAAGATAAACTACCAGAAAAACTTTCAATTGGTGAAAATGTTTCAAAAACCTCTTTTATCCCTTCTGTAGCAAACCACTGGTAAGACGCAGTTTGTACTTCTAACAAATCACTAATAACTAGTGAGTTCTTAATCATAGAAAAATTTCTTCTTTTTCTATAATCGCCGCTTTGCTTTAATTTATAAGCCATTAATATTTCACCCCTATACCTAGATTTTTTTCAATAAGCCACATTAAAAGATGTGTTACCAATTTATAATTTTATCAGCCTTTTAAAAATAAGTCAATAACTTTAGACATATTTATTGTTTTTTTTACACATTTTCATTAGATATTTATCTTTTAGTAGCCAAAACGACATAAAAACCTTTATCTTTATTTATAATATTTACTTCAAATAAACTACTCATTTCTTTAATCATAGACTTAACGCCGTGATCTTTTCGCATAACAAAATAAAGTTTACCCTGCTCTTTTAAGTAATCATAACTACCTATCAAGAACTTTCTTACCGTATCTTTTCCCGCTCTAATAGGTGGATTAGTAATTATATAATCATATTTATTTTTAACCTCAGAATAGACATTACTAATAAATATATTAGCCTTTATATTACATAATTTTAAATTATCTTTAGCTAATTCTATAGCCCTTTCATTTACATCAACCATATCTATATTAATGTTTTTATTACAAGTACCAAGTATAATACTCACTACTCCTATTCCACAACCTAGATCAAGTACATTACCTCTTAGTTTATTAATATCAATACTACTAAGTAATACTCTAGTACCATAATCAAATCTATCTTTAGAAAAAACTCCATTATCACTATATAAAGAAAACTCTTTATCATTAAAATTAAAACTAATTAATCTTCTTTCACTTTTAATACTTTTATCATTATCAAAATACTGACTCATTCCCATCACCACTTTTATTATAATAAAATAACTTTAAAATTACAATATCTTTCTATTTCCTTACGAGCTTATAATCTCGTAAGGTGATGCTGAACCTAAAGTTTCATCATCAAAACATTTTTTTGTATTAAAAAAAGAAACTACTTTTCAGCAGCTTCTATACTATTTTAATTATAGATTTTTCCATTCTCCATAGAAGTAATAATAAATTCATTATTACTATTTTTTTCAAACACTACTTTATAATCTTCTATATAATAACTAACAGTGTCAGGATTATTCTCCCACATATCTGTTGCTAGTACCGCAATAACATCAGCAACAACCCTATTATCAGTCTCTTCACTTATATTTATAAAAGCATCTCTATATCCTAAAACTTTACCTTTCCCGTGATCTTTACAATATAACTTTCCATCTTTTTCTAAATAATATTGTTTTGTAGTACCACCTCTAGTTAAAACTTCTTCTGAAGCATACTTTTTAAATTTATCTATCATTTCTTGATAACTAGAAAATTCAGTAGATGCATAATAATAAAGCCCACCTTCTGCTTCTATTTTATCATCAGAACTTCTTTTTCCACAATAAGGATTTGGTGAAATCATAAAATCATAAATAGAACCAAAAGTACTTTTTAATTTTTTTGATAAATCTAAATCATCATTAGTATTATCGTTTGAAGTATTATTATTTTCATTATTATCAGTATTATTTTGTATATTGTTATTATCTTTTACACCATTATTTATATTACTATCTTCTTTATCTAATACTTTATCATATACAATATAACCACCTAGTCCTACTACTAATAAACTAAGTATAACAACCAAAACTATTAACCCTGTATTTTTCTTCTCCATACTATTATCCTCCTAGTACAATAATAACATAAATTATAAAAAAAAGAAACCTAATCAAATAGATTTCTTTAAATTAATGTCTATAAATTAATTATTCTCTTCATCTTTAAAAAGTTCCGCAAAAGTTTCCCTAGCATTAGATTTAAAATCATTATAAAAATCAAATTTTTTAATAATATCATCAATCTCATTATTATTATCTTTTTTCAAAACAATCGAGTTAACATCTAAAGAACTATCATTAATTTCTAAAGAATTATAAGATAAAATTTTAATTACCTTTTCAGTATTTTCCAAAGTCCAACCAGCACCACTATTATATTTAAACCAATAGTTTAAAGTTAAAGTATCACCCATTATAGTATAATTACCAATATAACCATAAGTCGACATATTAGTATATCTGATTTTAAACATACCATTTTTTAGTAAATAAAGACCATAAGAAGGATTACTATCGTTTTCATTCTTAAAATAGTATCCGCTCATTGAAACAAAATCATACTTTTCAGAAATATCACATTTATCATTATTTATATTACTATCTTCTTTACTTAATACTTTATCATATACAATATAACCACCTAGGCCTATTACTAATAAACTAAGTATAACAACCAAAACTATTAACCCTGTATTTTTCTTCTCCATACTATTATCCTCCTAGTACAATAATAACATAAATTATAAAAAAAAGAAACCTAATCAAATAGATTTCTTTAAACATAACTATTATTTTAAATCTTTAACTACCATCTTAGTACTAACATACTTAATATCTGAAAAAGTATTATTACCTAAATATGAAAATTCAAAAATACCACTAACTATACTATCATCAGCTATAGTATTATCTTCTAAAACATTAATATTTTTACCATCATCAGTTAAATAAGTACCAGCACCACCTTGTAAATGCTTAGTACCAACAAATAACACTTTACCATCAGATGAAACATTAAATATTTCAATATCAGAATATCTTAAGTAAACATTAAATAATCTATTATTTTCATCTTTAAATTCATCTATTTTCTTTATAACATTACCATTATAATCATAAATAATTAATGTTCCACTCAAACTAAAGCTTTGATAAGTAATAATAATATCATTATAAAAAGTAACTTGATATAAATAACTAGGTCCATCCAATTTAATAATATCTTTATTATCAACTCTTAATGTAGATTTATCAATATAAACATTATGATCATTTATATTTTTATTAAAAGTTTCACTACTATTTTCATCTATAACGGTAGTATCATTAATTTTACTTACATTATTATCAGTATTATTTTGTATATTGTTATTATCTTTTACATCATTATTTATATTATTATCTTCTTTACTTAATACTTTATCATATACAATATAACCACCTAGTCCTACTACTAATAAACTAAGTATAACAACCAAAACTATTAACCCTGTATTTTTCTTCTCCATACTATTATCCTCCTAGTACA
>CAKOKN010000014.1 GCA_934091055.1 uncultured Bacilli bacterium
AAGAATTATCAGAAAGTACTGATAATAAAGAAAGATTTAATATGTTAAGAAAAATAGGAACAGATGAGAAAATGATAAACAAAGCCTTATTTAATCAGATAGCAGTATTCTTCCTATTCCCATTATTACTAGCCATAATTCATTCAATATTCGGAATAGAGTTTGCTAATTATATCTTAAAAACAATGGGAACAGAATCATTACTATCATCAATAATATTAACCGCCGTATTTCTAGTAGTAATCTATGGAGGATATTTCTTAGTAACATACTACTGTAGTAAAACCATAATAAAGGAAAGAAATTAGAATTAACTAGTTTCTTTTTTTCTTTGTCCTCTCGAGCTTAAGGTCTCGTGAGGTAATTTAGAGCCTATTATATAGTCTCTAAATTAAAAGCTTTATGTTTCATTATATATAAGCAATAGAGATATGCAAAGTCATTATCAATTACTTATATTAGATAATAAAATGTAAAGTTTTTTATATAAACTAGGAATTTATAAGTATATATGATATAATTAGAGCGTACAAGGGATGAATAAAAATGAATGAAAATAATACAGAAAATAAATTGACTAGAAAAATAGAAACTAAACAAGATGTACAAACAATTCAAGAAGAATTACAAGAAAAGATGGAGCAAATAATAGATGAATCCCCAAAATTAAATCTTTCTATAAAAAATGCACCTTTTTTTCTAAATGTTTTATTTAAGGATGATGGGACACCAAAAGGAGATTTTAGAATTTCAGAGAGATATAGAAAAAAAGTATTTTATGCTTTTAAGCATCCACATACTAAATCCACCACTGGAGAGACATATCATGGCAAATTAGTTGAAGGAGATTACTTTATTGGTAATTATAGTCCAAATGAATATTTAATTATAGCAACTCCAACTTCTCTAACTGATGAAGAATTAGAGACTTTACAAAAAAATCATAAATTAACTAAAAGAATAGGTAATGTTGATATAGAATTTATTCCACCAGTATTACAGAAGGATAATTATTCAGAACGCGTGGAAAAATATAGAAAAGAAATTGAAATTCCTAGAAAAAAAGTTCAAGAAATCAATGGAATAATAGCCGAATTAGAAGGCGTAAAGTCAAAATTACCAATGGGAACGCGCACAGTTGTTATTGAGCAAAATAATGAACTTGATGACTCCCAAGGCTTTCCACATAGATAAAGGGGGAAAAATATTTTTATGAAAAAAGTAAAATATAATATTGCTGTTCAAACGTACATGGAAGTATTAGATTACTTAATTACTAATAATCTTTTTGTTTATGATTCTGGTGAAGATTTCCTTGACGTAAGAATAAAAATAGGAGAATATGGGTTCGTTGAAGAAAGTCAAATAAGAAGAGGAGTCTGGGATGAAGAGCATCCAAAAGTAAAAATTATTCCTACAATAAGGGTGCTAAAAGTATTAACAGATATTATTGATGATTTATTAACAAAAGTTGATGTTCCTACAAGCCCTGATGTAAAGTATGCATATTTGCATGATTTAAAATCCAAAATGGGTGGAAATAAAAGTTATTACAGTTCTTACCAAGAAATATTGAAGATTTTTAAAGATGTATATAACGGACAAGAGTTATTATTTAATTCTGATGGTAAAATTGTTGATTTTGCTTTAGTAAAATATCAACAAATAAGCAATAAGTTTTCTAAAATGACACCAGTTGAAAAAAGAACTATTGAATGCTATGCAAAATTTGAAGAAGAAATAATAAATTGCACCTCAAATTTATTATTAGTTGATGAATATGGGTATCCATTAGATGAGTTACACAGAAGAACATACGAAAAAAATGAACCCAATGTCAAAATTGCAAGTAAAGAGACTCAAGTTGATTGGCAAGAATTTAAAGATTGCATACTAGATAATTACGAATACCAGAAAGAAGAAGATAGATTTAATTTACATGGGGCATATTCTGCATTGGATTCTAATCAATATAAATCAGAGTTGGGATTAGATGGTAAAACAAGATGAAAATATAGTTATAATAAAAATAGAAAACAGAGAGAATATTTGAAATATATGGATTTCTGTTTTTTTGTTTAAAATAGTAATACTGTTTAAAATTGCATGATAATTTGATATAAGAGAGGAAAGATAAATATGAATTATGTATATCATGGAAGTAGTATTCCTAATTTAGAAGTAATAAAAAAACATAAAAGTACTCATATGAAAGAATGGGTATATGCCTGTCATTCAAAAGCAATAGCCACAATATTTTTATCACCTATGCATAGTGACTTATTTTATTCATTATCAGGAGACGGAAAAAATTATCCAGTAGAACTAGTAGAAAGAAAGCCTGGTATGTTTAAAAAGATATTTAATTGTTCCGGATATATTTATAAACTAGATGCATCTAATTTTAAAGAAAACCAAACTGGATGGTCTGCAGAAGTAGTAAGTGATACAGATGAAAAAGTAATATCTTCTGAATATATAGATAATGTCTATGATGAATTAATTAAATTAGATAAAGAAGGATTAATAAAGTTATATTTATATCCAAATAGACCTCATTATGTTCCAATAGATAATAGTGATTTAATCCCAAAAGTATTAAGATGGTATAAGAATGGATTTAATATAAATAACTTTTATAATATATATCCAGAGTTAAAAGATAAGTTTATAGAAGAATTAGAAAAGGCAAATGAAAATTAACATAGAAGTTACTATATTATGCTAGAATATTAAATATGTAAGTACTATAAAAGTAAATAATGTAGATTAATATAGTCTATGTTTTTTTCTTTATCCTCTTAAGCCTAGGTCTTAAGAGGTAATTTAGAGCTTATTATATAGTTTTTAAATTAAAAATATTATGTTGTATTATATATAAGTAATATAGATATACAAAGTCATCATCAATTACTTATATTACATACAATTACTTAATAAAGTGTAAAGTATTTTATATAAACTATGAAAGTATAAATATAAATGATATAATGACATTATAGGAGGAAAAAACCGATAATGAAACAAAATACAATAAAAGATATTACTGATTTTATATTTTTAGGTAAAGATTTTGAAGAACTTTCTCATTATGATTTACTAATCATAAATGCTGATTGGGCTGAAGAACAATTAGCCAAAGATATGAAATTAATGTTAGAAAAAAATATAATAGATAATAATACTACATTTATAATATGTGAAGGCCATGGTAATACTGAAAAAAGAAGTGCTAGTATATTAATAGATTACTTAAAAAAAGAAGGATTAACAAATAAAATAATTATTAGTGATAAGTATATTAGTAATCCAGAAATACTAAGAAATATTGATAAACTAGTAGATATTACAAAATATAATAGAATACTTAGAGTAGCCAAAGACTTCGTAGCTAGAAGATGGTATATGAATGCTAAAAAATATAATTTTCCTATAGAGAAATGTGATTTCTATGGAGTAGTAGATAATAGAAATATTAGTAAAGAAGATTGGTATAAAAGTGAAACTGGTATTAATCAAGTTATGAAAGAATTTATAAATATAGGACAATTGACCATTGATAAAGAACTAGACATAAATTAAAGAAAGTTAAAAAAGGAAAATAATAATATCAAGGAACTGCTACAAAATAGTAATAGATAGATGAAAAGAGAACAATAAAGTGGAGGAGGTAATAATGTTTAAACTAAATAAAAAAGAAGCAGAAGACTATCTAATAAAAACATTTGATTTTATTGAAAATGGAGATTCAAAGTTTAATGGTCATCCTGGATTATATTTTTTTCATACAAAAAAAGAATTAAAAGAAAAGATAGATGAACTATTAAGTGAGAATGAATATGATGAATTTGATCTTTATTATATAACTTCATTATTAATAAAATTTATGTTAGGTAGATATGATTCGCATACTAAAGTAAGTTTCAAAGATAATGTATATATACCAATAGATTTTACAGTAGAAGAAAATAGTCTTTATATTACAAATATTTCACCAATTTATAAAAAATTAATAGGTTGTAAGCTATTGAAAATAAATAATATAGATATACAAAAAATATTATGTGAATTAGAAGAGATTATTTGTTACTCAACAAAAGAACATTTACTAGTAATGATTCAGTCATTTTTATCTGATGTAAATGTTTTAAAATCATTACCAATTATTGAAAATAATACTAAAGAATTTATCTATACTATTTTAAATGATAATAATGAAAAAGAAACTATTACTTTTAATATAAATAATTTACCAGAGTTTTATAGTACAAAATTTCCAGAAAACTACTCTACAGAAGTTATTAATGATTGTTGTATTATCCATTATAATTCCTGTAGAGATAAAGATAAAATGGAACAACTAATTGCAAAATTAAAAGAAGATAATAATATAAAAAATTATATAATTGATTTAAGATATAATGGAGGAGGTAATTCATCTGTAATAAAACCATTAATAAATTTTCTTAAAGATAAAAATATTGTAGTACTAGTAAATGAATATGTTTTTTCTAGTGGTCGTATGGCATTAGTAGAACTAAAGAAAATAGGAGCCTATATAATAGGAACAGATATAGGAACAAGTTTAAATTGTTTCGGAAATTGTCCTAGTAGTTTAGATATAGATAAATTAAACTTAAGAGTAAATAGTAGTTCCACATATTGGTATTATGATAAAGAATTATTACTTACTGGTTATGGAAAAGATGAATTTAATACCTATTTTAATAATAAAAAAGAATTACTTGAATCGGTATTATTACATCCAGATAAATATGTATATTTAACTAAAGAAGATATTATAAATGAAGATGATAAACAATTGATTGAAGCAATTAATTATTTAAGTAATAGTAAGAATAAAACACATAAGCGATAAATGATATATTGTCTATGCAATAAGGAAGTGATACTATTTTGAAATGGCACTGTCTAAATGATAGTGTCTTATTTTTTTATTTAGATATATTATGATTAATGATATATAATATTTTACTATGATTGAAAGTATTTTGTTGTATTATAATAATTAATATGATACAATCAAATTGAAGTAGAAAGAAAATATAAATACGAACTATTTATATCACGTTATATCACGGAAGTGGTGTTTCTAATTTATGAATAATAAAAAAGTATAAAATATTTAGTTTTGATAAGGAGTCAATTCAAATGAATAAAGAAGATATATACAATTATTTAAAAGAAAATGATATCAAATATGAGGTAGATGAACATAAAGCTGTATATAATATGGAAGAACTAAAAGATATAGTATTAAAGTATCCAGAATGTGATGCTAAAAATATATTTGTCAGGGATGACAAAAAAAGAAATTACTATTTAATAACTATTAAGGGAGATAAGAAAGTTAACTTAAAAGAATTTGAAAAGAAGTATGATACTAGAAGATTAAGTTTTGCTAGTGAAAATGATTTAATGAATATATTAGGTTTAATACCAGGGGCAGTAACTCCATTAGGATTATTAAATGATAAAGAACTAAGGGTAGAGTTTTATTTAGATAGTTATTTTAAAGATAAGTTGATAGGAGTACATCCTAATGATAATACTGCGACAGTATGGATGAGTAGTAGTGACTTAATAAAAATTATTAAAAATAATGGTAATAAAGTAAATATAGTTGACTTATAGGAGGATAATATGAAGAAGTTGAATTCAAATCATTTAAAAATAATAGCTATTATAGCTATGACAATAGATCATTTAGCAGATCTTCTATATCCTAATATGCAAAATAGCATTGTACCAATAGTATTACATATCATAGGGAGAGTGACTGCACCGATAATGTTCTTCTTTATATGTGAAGGTTATTATTATACTAAGAACTTAAGGAAGTATTTGGCAAGATTATTTATTTTTGCTATAATATCACACTTTGCTTATTGCTTTGCCTTTGGTATAAACTATATACCATTTACTACAGGTAATGTTTTTAATCAGACTAGTATTATGTGGTCACTAGCTTGGGCAGTAGTAGCTCTGTATGTAGCTAATGGTAATAATAAATTAAAAGAATACCAGAAATGGATATTAGTAATATTAATAAATGTAATAGCTTTTCCTGCAGACTTTAGTTCAATAGCGGTAATGAGTATATTAACTATGTATTCAAATAGAGGTAACTTAAATAAACAGATGAGATCTATGATGATGTGGTTATCATTGTATGCTTTAATATCATTTATCTTTGTAAATAAAATATATGGAGTAATATCTTTATTTGCTATACTTGTATATCCATTACTAAAAAATTATAATGGAGAAAGAGGAAAAGTAAAATGGTTAAAGTGGTTCTTCTATCTATACTATCCACTTCATCTAATAATAATAGGAATATTAAGAATAACAATGTATGGTAATATACCATTACTATTTAATTAGGAGACCCTCAAATGAAATAAAAGTTTTTAAAGGATGAAACATTATATACAATACTTATAATAATAATCTATGTAGTTGCAAACTCATACTGTAATAATGAGTTTGGTATTGTAAACTATAAAAGTACTATAATCTCTCTATTTCTAATTTTATTAATGACAAAATTAGAAATAGTAAAATACTATGGTTTAACTAAAGTATAAACATAAAAAAATTTATATTTAATTTTTTTGGTAATAATATCGACAGTTAATTTATGGAGTGGTATAACGATAAATAATAAAGTAAATGAAATAATATTCTATATCTTAACAATGATAAATGTAGCTTTTATTGAAGAAATAATATTTAGAGTTTTTTTATAAAATGATGGGAAAAGAGAATTAAAATAGAAACATAATAATAAGTTCACTAATCTTTGGTATAGGGCATATTGTTAACTTAATAAATGGAGTAGACTTTATACCTGTTCTTATGCAAATAATTTATACAGTTTCCTTAGGTTATCTATTTTTACCTATCTTTTATAAGAGTGGATCACTCATGCCCTGTATAATACCTATAGCAGTCTTTAATCAAAGTACAGATAATATTAATTATTTAACACTAATAGTATTAATAATAATACCATTTTTTTACAGCATATATAAATAAAATTGTGTACTAAAAATGCTATAGTGAAAAAAATTACTATAGTATTTTTTGTTTATGGTATAATAAATATATAAAAAGTTTAAAAGTATGTAAAAAATATAGATTAAGTTTATTATTAGTATAGTATAAAAACATTAAACATTTAAATAAAAAGGAGGTATATAAAATTGATTAGATTATTTTTTATAAAGAATAAATTGAAAGATCAGAGCTTAATAAACAATAATGAAGAAATATTGAGTAAGTATAAAGCCTTTGCACAAAAGGAGACAGAAGATGTTGTACAAGAATTTAAAACTAATATTGAGAAGGGACTAACTAATAGGGAAGCAGAGCAAAGATTAAAAGAGGATGGAGAAAATGTAGTTGTAAAAGATGACAATCATTCTTGGCTATACTTTTTTCTAAATTCATTTAAAGATAAATTTATTTTAATTTTAGTTATATTAGCAGTGATAAATAAGTTTGTTGGTGATGATATGCTTGGTACAATTATTATTTTGATAATTGGTTTTGTTAGTGCAATGATAAAATTTATTCAAAATTATTCAACATATAAATTTAATAAAAAACTAAAGAACAAGATGTTTGCTACTGCTACTGTTGTAAGAAATGGCAATGAGCAAACAGTAAGAACAGAAAAAGTTGTAAAAGGTGATATCATTCATTTAAATGCTGGTTCTATTATTCCTGCTGATGTGATGATTATAAATAATAAAGATTTATTTATAAATCAGTCAGTCTTTACTGGAGAAAGTGCTCCTATTGAAAAGACTACTAAATATAATCATTCAAATGAAATATTTTCTCTCTCTAATATATGTTTAATGGGAACGAGTGTAATAAGTGGTAAAGCAACGGCAGTAGTAATTAATACAGGCTTTTCTACATATCTAGGTAGTATGGGAAAACAAATTAATAACAAAAGAGAAGTAACAAACTTTGAAAAGGGTATGAATGAAATTACTAAATTATTAATAAAATATATGGTTATTGTTTCAATAGCAGTATTCATTATTTATGCTTTTATACGTAAAGATATATTGGAGGCTGTATTATTTGCTTTATCGGTGGCTGTTGGAATTACTCCAACAATGCTTCCTATGATAGTTAATGTTAATTTGACTAAAGGTACTAAGATGCTAGCAAAGAAAAAAACACTAGTAAAAAATATTCAAGCAATTCAAAATCTAGGAGCAATAGATGTTTTGTGTACTGATAAAACGGGAACATTAACATTAGATAAAATAGTATTACAAAAATATATAAATGTTGATGGTGAAGAAGATTTATCAATCTTAGAATATGCTTTCTTAAATAGCTATTATAGTACGGGGATGAAAAATCTTGTAGATAAGGCAGTAATTGCATACGGAATAGAACATAAGGTAAAAGAAGAAGTTACTGATTATGAAAAAATTGATGAAATTCCATTTGATTATATTAGAAAAAAAGTAAGCATTGTTGTAAAACATGATGATCATTTTAGAATAATTACTAAAGGTGCACTAGAAGAAGTATTAAAACGTTGTGATAAAGTAAAAATAAATGGAGAATATAAAAAACTAACAAAAGAAATGATTCAAAATATTAATAATAATGCTGATAATCTTGCTAAAGGAGGAATGCAAGTAATTGCTTTGGCTTCTAAGAAAGAATATAGAGGAAAAGATATCTTTAATAGTGATGATGAAAAAGATATGACATTCATAGGATTTGTGGCATTTCTTGATCCACCAAAAAAAGATGTTAAAAATACAATAAAAGAATTAAAGAAATACGGTATAACAACAAAAATTTTAACTGGGGATAATCAGTATGCAACTGAAAATATTTGTAGTTTAGTAGGAATAGAAAATTCTAAAATATTATTAGGTACTGATATTGATAAAATGTCAGATGAAGAATTATCTGAAGTTGTTGAAAAAATAAATGTTTTTGCTAGAATGAATCCTCTTCAAAAAGAGAGAATAATAAAATCTCTTAGAAAGAATGGTCACGTAGTGGGATATATAGGCGATGGAGTAAATGATGCACCATCACTACATAATGCTGATGTAGGTATATGTGTAAATACTGCTACTGATATAGCTAAAGAAGCAAGTGATATTATTTTATTAGAGAAAAGTTTAAGTGTAATATTAAATGGAATAATTGAAGGAAGAATAGTATATGGAAATATTATAAAATATATGAAGATGGCTTTGAGTTCGGATTTTGGTGATGTCTTTAGTATACTTATTGCCAGTATATTCTTACCATTTTTACCATTATTGCCAATTCAAATGTTAATACAAGATTTTTTATATGATTTTTCACAAATAGGAATACCATATGATAATGTTGATGAAGAATTTTTGATAAAACCAAGAAAATGGGATACTAAAGGATTAGGAACATTTATGAATGTTATGGGGCCAGTTAGTTCAGTAATTGATGTTTTAGCGTTTTTGGCATTTTGGTTTATATTAGGCTATAATGGGACTTTAAGTGAAAGTTATTTTCAAACAGCGTGGTTTATTGAGTGTCTAATAAGTGAAACATTAATAATTCATTTTGTACGTACTTCTAAAATTCCTTTTGTACAATCAAGAGCAAATATAATACTTACATCTTTAACAATGATTACTATAATTGGAACAATATTAGCACCAATATTGCTACATAATATTAATTCATTTCATTTTGAAATAATGCCTCCATTATATTATATGATAGTAATAGGATTAACAATTTTATATGTTATTTTAGTTCAAATTGTAAAAAAAATATATGTTAGAAAAGTTGGATCTTGGTTATAAAAAAATAGAGTAAATTGGAGAGATAATTTAAATACTTTATATATGGTAAGAATTATAGTAGGTAAGGATGTATTTATGAAATATATAGTACTACTTAGAGGAATAAATATAAGTGGTAAAAATAAAATAGATATGAAAACTTTAAAAATAGAGACAGAAAATCTTGGATATCATAATGTTACTACTTATCTTAATAGTGGAAATCTAATATTTACTAGTGATATTAAAGATAAAAGTATCATAGGTAATAGTATTCATAATATGATAAAAGATAAGTTTAATTTAGATATACCAGTATATATAACTACTTATGAAGAAATAAAAGAATTATTGGATAATAGTCCTAGTTTTTGGAATACTGGTAATAAAGAAATATATGATAATATAATCTTTATAATAGAACCATATACCTATAGAGAAGTATATAATGGGCTAGGGGAGCCTAATCATAGTCTAGAACAAATAAAAGAATATAAAAATAAAATATTCTGGTCTTATGATTTAAAGAACTATCGTAAAAGTAACTGGTGGATAAGAAGTGCATCTACTGATATAAAAGATTATATAACTATAAGAACTGTTAATACTGTGAATAAATTATTAGATATGTGTGAAAAAAAGTAATGTTAAGAAAAAGAGTGTATCTTCAATAGATTATTTTAAAGACCTTAATGATATTTGTACTGCTAAAGAAAAGCAGTAGATAATTAGGTTGTTGACAAAGCTGATTTTGTATTTGTATTGTTATATGGTCTTTATTTTTTTCAATAATATCTGATAAATTTTATCTTTTCTCTTTTCTTTACTTCTAATATTAAGTATTGTATAATGATATTGGAGGTAAATATGAATACTGAATATAGTAATATTTTATATAAAAAATATGCTGATTTATGTTTAAATAAAAATCAATATAATTCTCTTGTAAAATATGGAATTATTCCTAATGGACTAGAAAATATATATGATGGTTGTTGTGGTAGATTATCTGCCGGAGTCGGAAAACAATTAATTAAAGGTCCATATAGAGGAAGAATACCTGAAGAGGCTGCATCATATAAAGAATTATTGTTTTTTGAAGATTGGAGTAATTGTTCTATAAAAGGTACTTGTATGTTGATTTATCAAGATTTTTTAGTATTGTGTTCTGAACCTAAAGATGATGTGTTAGATCATACATTAAAACCAAATTTACCAGTTGTTATACCACTTTATAGAATAGCAGATTTATCGTTATCAGAAACGAGGGATAGTGATTATAATCCTGTCTATGCTTTAAAGATAACATTTGATAATGATAAAACTTATAGTGCAAAGTTGTTTACTCGTGTAAGCTACTCAAACGGATATGGAACTAAATTTGGACCTTATTTACAAGGCTGCAATTGGTCATTTGAAGCAAATCAAATACTTTTAAATCAAGCTCTTAAATATACTTCAGGTTATGAAACATATAATCAGACATGTATATTAAATAAATTAAAAATGATAATTAATAATGCAAAAAACTTTTCAAAGATTGAAGATGCAATATTAAATTTAGGATGTAGTACTATTGTTACAAATAGATTACTTGATTCGATGTATTCTAATAGAGGTTTATTAGTTTTTACAATGGTAGAAAATTTAAATGAATTAAGAAAATCTAAATGTAGTTCTGATTTAATAGATAAACTTGAAAGTGTTGAATTAACTATAAGGGAATTGAATAGTCAAATAATTAAATTTAGAGAAAAATTAAAGGAAATAAATAAGGAACTTAGAAATAAAGAGAAAGAACTTGAAACTGTTAGTTTATTTAAGAAGAAAAGTATTAAAGATGAAATAAATAAATTAGAAATGAAAATAGAAGATTATAGTAAAAAAATAAAGAGTTCATGTGTACCTTCGTCAAAAATTGCTGAAATATATGATTGTTTATTAAAGTATTTAAGTAATAATATTTCTGATTTTGATTCTAGCAAAAATAAATTAGCTTTAAAATTATATGAAATGTGCAATAAAAGAGGAATTGAAAATTTAAATTCAGAAGATGATGAAATATTATTTGAAGCTATTTGTAAAAATTTAAATATAGATAGTAGTTTAAATCTTAAAAAGTTATTTGAGCAGGGAAAGAAATGCTATAATGAAAAGGATAGACCAACTAAGAAGGAAATTTTATTAAAGAGTATTGCTGATGAAGAATTATATAAATCAGAAAGAGATAAAACTAAATTTATTGGTAAGGATAAATATTTTAATAAAATTGATTTAATAATTCAAGAGAAGAATGCAATGAAAGAATTAATGGATTTTGATTATCAAGCTGGTAAATTAGCAACAAAGACAAAAGCTGTGAAGAGTGATGAATATATACTAGGTGGACTTGCAAATGGTATTGCTGGTGGGGCTGCTGGTCTTGCAACTGTAAATGATATAAGGCAGAAGAATGCTGCAGCTGAAATTTATGCTCAAAAAACAGTAAGTCAAGGTTATAAATTAATGAATGATTCACGAGAAAAAAAACAATTATTAAATAATGATATTTATGAATTGGAAAGAAGAAAAAGTGAAATAGATGAAAAATTATGTGATATAAATCATAGAGAAAAATATTTTGAATATTTGGATTGTAGAGTTACTGATTATAAAGTTGAAATAAATGGAAATTTAACTATAAATGTAGAAGTAGGATTTAAAAAAGAACCAGTTATAAAAGATATACCGATAGTTATAGATGGATCTCTGTTAATAAACATTAAGCATAATAATAAGATAGTTGGTAATGCTTATTTAAATGCTCCAGGATTTAATGTTACTTCTATTAGGAAGATAGGATTTAATTATGAGCAAAAATATTCTGTCATTGGATTATCAATGGATGGGGAATTTGATGAAAATATAGATTATGAATTTGAAATAAAACCTATTAATATTTGGATGATAGAAAAATAAGTAAAAGGCAGATTATATTCTGCTTTTTACTCAGAGTGTAGACAAATCACTAGTTTTTTAGAGGTTTTGTTTTACAAAAGTTTTTGAAATATAAATTTGTTAATTTTAAATGTTCGATATATTCTTTATAAGTATAGTTAATTATTTTATCTATGAATAAATTGTTTAATGAAAAGGAAGGAGTATCACTTATAAAATCATTTTCTTTAATAATATAAATATAATCAAATACTTTGTTCTTTTTAAGAATACTATTCATATATTTAAATTCATTGTTTTTATATTTGATTATTTTATCAAAAGTATATTTGTTTTTACCACTATCTTTAGCAATATTAAAAAGAGCTTTAGTTAATTTATTCAATTGTTCACTATTTTTTAATGGAGTTCTTTCA